>NZ_JBIWOA010000025.1:0-185181 GCF_044767525.1 Streptomyces sp. NPDC101234
CGGCCCTGCCCCCGGGGGCCCGCCACGCGCCCCACCCCCACCGGCGCCCCCCCGCCCCCGCCCGCTCACGGGCCGCCACCCCCACCGGGGTGGCCGCCGGCGGCGCCAACCCCTGTGGCGTTCGCGGACCGTCAGACCCGCTCCTCGGAGTCGTCGCGCTGCACCACGCACAGCGCCCAGATGATGAATCCGGACAGTGCGATCATCACGACGGACCAGACGGGGTAGTACGGCAGGGACAGGAAGTTGGCGATGATCACCAGCGCGGCGATGGCCACACCCGCGCCGCGTGCCCACGCGGCCGGCTGGAACAGGCCGATGCTGACGGCCACCGCGATCACGCCCAGTACCAGGTGGATCCAGCCCCAGCTGGTGAGGTCGAACTTGAACACGTAGTTGGGCGTGGTGACGAAGACGTCGTCCTGGGCGATCGCCATGATGCCCCGGAAGACCGCGAGCAGTCCGGCGATCATGAGCATCACGGCTGCGAAGGCCGTCAGTCCGCCGGCCCACTGCATCCGGGCGGTGTGTGCGTGCGGGTGCTGCGCGGGGTGTGTCGCTGTCATACGACTGCCTCGATTCGTTCTCTGAGGGGCTCAGCGCCTCGGTGCACCGGCCACGGTCCCGGGGGCACCGGCCACGGTGCCGGGGCGGCCGGCGGCCGGCCCGAGGTCACTCAGGACCAGTTCCTTGGCCCTGCGGAACTCGTCGTCCGAGATGTCGCCGCGGGCCTTCATCTCGGAGAGCTTGGTCAGCTCGTCGACGCTGCTGGTCCCGCCGGTGCCGCCCCTGGCGGTCTCCCGGACGTAGGACTCGAACGCCTTCTGCTGGTCGCGGGCCTGGGCGATCTCCCGCTGCCCCATGCCCTTGCCACGGGCGATCACGTAGACGAGGACGCCCAGGAACGGGACCACGATGCAGAGGGCCAGCCAGCCGGCCTTGGCCCAGCCGCCCATCGAGTCGTCGCGGAAGATGTCCAGGACGACCCGGAACAGCAGGACCAGCCACATGATCCACAGGAAGAGCCACAGCATGGTCCAGAAGGCGCTCAGCAACGGATAGTCGTACGCGAGGTAGGTCTGCGCGCTCATTTGTGTCCTCCGTCCACGGCACCGGCTGTCGAGCCGGGCTCAGGTTGTCAGCGTGCGCACCGCACCCGGTGGAAGGCCTCACCCCGTGCGGGTGATCGTGGGCCCGGGAACGGCCGGTGGCACCGGGCGCTCCCGGACCGCCCCGACCGGGTCGGCGTGGTGCTGGCGGTTGTCACTCGGGCACCGGCCTCATCTCGACGACCCGCAGTCCGAGCGACAGGCAGCGGTTCAGGAGCCCGTAGAGGTGCGCCTCGTCGACGACATGGCCGAACAGGATCGTCTGACCGGACATCATCACGTGATCCATTTCGGGGAATGCCTTGGTCAGCGTCTCCGACATGATCCCTTCGAGGCGGATCTCGTAGCGCATGGGACGTCTCCCGCCGCGGGGCTGCTGCGGTCCATCCATCGAGCCTGCGCCGCGCGACGGCGTCCGGCCTCACCCGGCAGAGGTGAACCGTCGCCGAGCCGGCGTTCCGGTGGGCAGGGGGCGGGTCACAGCAGGCCGCGGTCGCGGGCCCGGCGTACCGCGTCGCCGCGCCGGCCCACGCCGAGTTTCCGGTAGACGCCCTTGAGGTGCGTCTTGACCGTGTTCACGGAGACATACAGATCGGCGGCGATCTCCTGCGTGGACATCAGCTGGGCCAGCCGGGTGAGCACCTCGCGCTCGCGGGCGCTCAGCTCCTCCACCACCGGTACCGGCGGCTCCTCGCCCGCTCCCCGTCCGCCGCCGGGCGCGCAGCCGTCGCCGAGGAGCCAGCCCGCGGTCAGGCCGTGCAGCGGCGGGGCCTCCAGCAGGCGCCGGATCCGCGGTCCGGCGTCCAGGAACGGGCGCCGCAACCGGTCCCGGCGGGCGTCCAGGAGCGCCCTGGCGAGCAGTTTGCCGGCGGCACCGGTGTCCCCCACCTCCGCCGCGGCGCGGGCGCGCACCAGCGTGGCCCGGACCGTCACTCCGGGTCCGGCCCGGTCCGTGGTGCCCAGCCGCTCGGCCGCCGCGACGGCCTCCTCCTGGCGGCCGGCGGCGAACCGGGCCCATGCCAGTTCCGCGGCGTACCCGGGCTCGTCCTGGCAGGGCAGGTCGTCCAGCGCCTTGGCGGCCGTCTCCGGCCTGCCCTCGGCGAGGTGGGCGGCCGAGGCGGCCAGGGCCGTGTGGGCCTCGGCCCAGGGCGAGGGCGTCAGGGCCGGTACGGCAGGGCCGGCGGCGGTCGCCGCGGCCCGCGGGTCGCCGAGCGCCAGCAGGAGCCGTGCGGTCGCCAGGGCCCGGGCCGCCTCGGTCACCGGGTCGGGCAGGCCGGAGCCGGGTCCGGCCACCTCGTCGAGCAGGCTCCGGGCCCGCTCCGGCTCGTCGCGGTCGACGGCGACGGCGGCCAGCACCAGCTGCGCGAGCCCGGCGCCGGGGGCGTGCTCCCCGCCGGGACAGCGTGCCGCGGCCGCCGCCAGCGCCTGGCTCTCCGCCCTGCCGATCCAGCCGCCTAGATAGTCGATCAGGGCGAGATGGGCGAGGGCGTCCTCCCGGGGCAGGGCCGACGCCGTGTCGCAGGGGGTGGCGAGCACCTCGGTCAGCACCGCGCGCGCGTCGTCGAAACGTCCGGCCCATACCCGCGCCGAGCCCACATGGCAGAGCAGCAGGGCGGTGAGTTCGGGGTGCTTCGCCAGCAGCTGGGCGGGCACCTCGCGGCGCAGCCGCAGAGCCGCGGACATCGCCTGCTCGGCCCGGCCGGGGGAACCGGTCAGCCGGGCCGCCAGGGCCTCCAGCAGCGCTCCGCTCAGGCGACGCGCGGCGGACGTCCCGTCGGACAGGTTCTCCTCGGCGTGCCCCAGGTGGGCCAGGCCGAGACCGAGATCGGGCCCGGACAGCTCGCGAGCCGCGCGCACCAGGTCCGCCGCCGCGCCCGTGGCGGCGGAGTCCATACGGGAGAACAACTCGGTGACGTCGTCCGCGGGCAGGCCGGCGATGAGCCGGCCGAGCGCCAGGTCGTCCACGAGCGCGCCGGCGGTGAACTCCCAGTCACCCGCCGCCGCGCCGTGTGCCAGTGCCTCCGGTATCGCGCCGGAGTCCCGCAGCCAGCGGGCGGCCCGCAGATGGAGTTCCGGTTCGAGTCCCGGGGAGCGTGCCCGCAGATGGACCCGGAGGATCTCCGCGAACAGCGGGTGCAGCCGGTACCAGGAGTGTCCGAGGTCCTCGACGAACGCGTTCTGGCCGTGCAGCTCGGCCAGCCGGGCCTCGACACCGCCGCAGTCCGCCAGCGCCTCCGCGAGTCCGGGGCAGAAGCAGTCCAGCACGCTGACGCGCAGCAGCAGGTCCTGGGTCTCGGCCGGCTGGGCCTTCAGCACCTCGGCGAGCAGGAACTCGGCGACCATGCTGTGGCCGGCCTCGAACTCCTTCAGGTACGTCTCCGGGTCCGCGTTCTGCTGGGCGGCCAGGGCGCACAGGCGCAGCCCGGCCGCCCAGCCCCCGGTGCGTTCGACCAGGCCCCGCACCGCCTCCGTGGGCAGCCGCAGTCCGTGCCGCGCCAGCAGCTCGGCCGCCTCCTCGGTGGTGAAGGCCAGCTCGGCGTTCCTGATCTCGGTGACGGCGCCCGCGCTCCGGTAGCGGTGCAGGGGCAGCAGGGGCTCGGAACGGGTGACCAGGACCAGCCGCAGCCCGTCCCCGGCGTGGTGCAGGACGAACTCCAGCTGCTCGGCCGCATCGGGGGCGGCCAGCCGGTCGAAATCGTCGAGCACGAGGATCGCGGGGCGCTCCCGCCGGTTCAGGGTGTCGGCGATGCGGGTCAGCAGCCGGTGGTCGACCCGGGCCGCGTCCCCGGGGCCGGAGACTCCGGCGGGCAGCGGTGTCCCGGTCTCGTGGAGGGCGTGCAGCACATAGGCCCAGAACCTGCCCGAGCCCTGGTCCGCGGCCTCCACGGTGAGCCAGGCGACGGGCTGCCCGAGTCCGGCGGCCCAGTCGGCGACCAGCAGGGTCTTGCCGGCGCCCGCGGCACCGTCGACGATCGTCAGCGGCCGGTCGAGGGCCTGGTCCAGGTGGTCGGCGAGCCGGGGGCGGCGCAGGAAGGTGGGCGGCCTGGCCGGCACGGCGAACCGCGTCCGCAGAAACGGCTCGGCCAGCGGACCGGCCGGTACGGCGACCGGTCGGCGCGGGAACTCGTTCTCGACGGCCACAGAGATCACCGCCCCTGTCGGTCAGGGCGCTGTCGGCGCTTCACACCTTCAGAATCCCAGCCTTGCCGCCACCCCGCAGACCACGACCGACCACCCCCACCACAGCCCCACCACCCGCGCACGGACGACTGGAGCCCGCACCCATCACAGCCCCGCCCCTCACACACAACGCACCGTCGACGACCTGACCCACCACACCCCCGCCACCCAGCCACAGCCGACCGCCGACCACACCCACCATGGCCCCGCCACCCAGCCACAGCACACAACCGACCCGCCCCACGACAGCCCCACCGCCCACGCACCGGGCGCGGTCCGTCGAGGGTGGCCGGGCGTGGGGTCATGTCCGGTCGCCGGGGTGGGCCGGGGCGGCTGCCGGGGGCGTGTCGGCGTCGACGCGGCCGGCGGCCGCCAGCAGGCAGAGCACCGCGAGGACGGCCAGCAGCACGAGCACCAGCAGCAGGACCGTGAGCACGGTGGGATGGTTCCAGAGCGCGAAGACCAGAGCGATGATCAGCAGTGCGGCAAGGGTGATCCACCGCCGGTACGCGAGCGCCCAGGTGCCGGCCCGTCCGGTGCGGACGTGGTGCCCGGCCGCCCAGCGGGCGGCCGAGTCCGCCGTACGTTCCGACGTGCCCCGGACAGCCACCGGGAGGCGTCCCGGCCCGATGAAGTACGCGCCGAGGGCGATGACCACGCCCAGGACGACGGCCGTACGCAGGCTGACCCGCAGGAAGCGCACCAGCGTGTCGAAGACGGCTGCGGCCGCCGCCTTGGACTGCACCTGGGACGGCAGGTGGTCCAGGTAGTAGCGGCGGGCGACGACCAGGCCGACGGCGACCACCAGGCAGGCGAAGGCGGCGCCCAGCGCGGTGCGCGCCAGGGCCCGGCGCCGGCCGCGGGCGAGGAGGACACCGGCCGCGCCGAAGAGCACGACGAGGACCGGGAACCAGTTCCCGACGATGTCGAGCAGGCGGGCGCCCTTGCGGAACTTCGCCAGCTCGTCGGACTGGAACAGCACCAGCTGCTTGTTCACCTGGGGGATCTTGTCGGCGGGTTTCAGGCCCGCGTCGACCAGGTCCTGCTTGACGCGGTCGACGGCGGTGCCCACGTCCAGGGTGACCGTACCTTCGCTGACCCCGATGGCGCCGCGGCCCTTGCCGGTCAGGGCGTGCACGACGGCCTGGTGGGCGGCACGGTTGGCGGTGCGCCAGAGACCGGCGAAGGCATCGCTGCGTACCACGCGGGTGGCGGCCTTGGTCACCGTCTGGTCGACGGCGTTGTCGATCTGCGGCCCCAGTCCTCTGAGCGCGTCGGCGGCCCGGGGCGGCAGTCCCTGCGACTGCAGCCAGCCGGCGATGTCCCCGGCGACCTGGGGACCGTCCACGTGGGCGCCCACGGCCTCGGTGATCCGGTGCACGGCCGCGTCCTGGACGGCGGGCTCCGTCGCGAGGGGAGCGACGGTGGACACGTACCGGTCGGTGTCGAGGACGATGTCGTGCACCCAGGTCGCCAGCAGGGCGACGGGCACCAGGATGCAGGTCAGCACGATGAGGACGGCCGAGGAGGTGCTGCGCGCGATCCGGCCGGCGGCGCCGGCCGGGTGACCGTTCGGCCCGGCCCCGCTCCCGGTGGTGTCCGGGTCCGGGGGCTGTGGAGGGGGCGGTTCGGCCACGGGACCTCCGGCGTGCTGGGAGTCTGATCACCCCATTGCCTCAGTCCTGCCGCCCCGTCGCCCGCCCGGGCGGGCCGAACGGGCGACGGGTACCGCCGTCAGATCGTCCCCGCGTCCCGGTCCCGGCTCGGTGGCGGGCTGCCGAGCCGGTCGGCGAGGAACGGTTCCTGGGCGAGGACCGCGCCGCAGCTGACGCTGACGGTGGCGGCCAGGCAGACCACGATCAGCCAGGACAGGAGCACGAAGACCGATCCCAGGGCGCCGTATCCGGCCAGGGCTCGGTTGAGTGCCCTCGGCATGTAGAAGCGCGCGGTGGCCGTCAGGGCGGTGAGGGTGATCGCCGTGATCAGAGCACCGGGAAGCAGGGGTTTCCAGGCGACACAGCCACCGAGCAACAGGTGCTGGGTCCACCACCACAGGCCCACCTCGGCGACGAGGGTGACCGGGACGCCCAGCCAGGCTCCCAGGCCGAAGCCGTCGTGCAACGAGCCCTGCAGGACCAGCGCGGTGATCCACAAGGCGAGCCAGGCCACCCAGCGCCACGGAGCGACCCGGCCGCCCCGGGGGATCTCCCAGGAGCGTTTGCACAGCCGTTGCACGGCCCGGCTGACGGCGGTGGCCGAGATCAGCACCATGAGCACGCCGATCACGCCGGTGGTCTGCCGCAGACTCTCCCCCTGGGGCTGCATCAGCTGCTGGATCTCGGCGTCGGCCGGACCGGTCAGCCCGAACACCGAGCGCATGGAACGGATCAGCTGGTCCCGGATGGCCGGCGGGGCGTAGGCGGCGAAGACGAAGAGCAGCGGAACGGCGGCCAGGAAGCACAGGGAGGCCAGTCGGGTGGCGGTGTCGAAGATGTTCACGGACACCATGCGGTCCGCGAGGTGGATGACGACCGGGTACCGGACCTCCGCCCGCCGGTGCACCTCCTGTGCCCAGGCGACCAGCCGCGCGGTCCGCGCGCGCCACCTGGACGGAACGGGCCGGGAGCCGGTGCTCGGCACCCGCCCGCTGGTCTGCATGGCATCGCTCCTTCCTGCGTCCAGAGTGCGGGGCGGTCGCCCCGGCGGCACTCCGGAGGGCTTCGCCGGGAACCGCCCCGGATGTCGTACGGACAACTCCTGCCTACGCTCGTGGTGTCCGAGACGCCGGGGGTCGCCGACGCTGGGGGTCGCCATGGTGCTCGATCTGGTGCTCATCGGCCTGGCGATCACCCTCGAACCGCTGCCTCTCATGGCCTTCGTCCTGGTGGTGGCGTCGGCGAGGGGGGTGTGGAAGGGCCTGGTCTTCATCCTGAGCTGGCTGGCGTGCCTGACCCTGGTGATCGCGATCGTCCTGGTGGTGACCGGCGGCGAGCCGCCACCGCCGAGGTCCCCGCCCTCCACCGCCGTCCTCGCGGCGAAGCTGTTCATCGGGGTGTCGCTCATCCTGTACGGCGAGCACCGGCGCCGGCGGCGCGGCGGTCTCCGCGGCCGACGGCCCGGGAGCGGGCCGACCGGGCCCGAGCAGTCGCCGTCCGCGTCGCCGTCCGCGTCCCTGACCTCGCACATGGATCACAGCACGGTCTGGAGCGCGGCCGGCCTGGCCGTCCTGCTGCAGCCCTGGGGGCTGGTCGCGGCCGGGGCGACGACGGTGGTGGAGGCGGACACCTCGCACTTCACGACCTGGCTCACCCTGGTCGGTTTCTGTGTCCTGGCCACCGCGAGCCTGCTCGCCGTCGAGTTGTACGTGGTGTTCGCCCCGACCGCGGCACGGGCCCGCCTGCTGCGGCTGCGGGCCTGGCTGGCAGCTCACCAGGAGCAGGCGCTGGTGACGCTGTGTCTGCTCCTGGGTTTCTGGCTGGTGGGCAGGAGCCTTTACCAGCTGACCAGCTGACGAACCGACGAACCGACGACCGAGCGGGGACGGTGGCCACGCCACGGACGGTGGCCGAGCCGGCCCGCTGGAGTGCGGTGATCCGGTGCCGGTGCTGGAATGGAGCGTGCGGCCTGACGACCGCACCGCCCCGCACACTCCCGCGTCGCACAGGAGGAGTGGCCATGGACAGCGTCGAGGACATGGGCCCCGTCGACTACCTGGTGATCGAGTTCCCGGGCAACCGCCTGACGGGCGAGGCCCTGCCCCTGCTGGTCGATCTCGCCGACCGCCGCGTCGTACGGATCCTCGACCTCGCCTTTCTGCGCAAGGACGCCGACGGCTCGGTCTCCGCGCTGGAGTTGCGGGATCTCGGCGACGAGGAGGCCGATCTCACCGTCTTCGAGGGGGCCTCGTCCGGGCTGCTGGACGAGGGTGACCTCGCCGAGGCGGGCAACGCCCTGGAGCCCGGCAACTCCGCCGCGGTCCTGGTGTACGAGAACCTGTGGGCCGCTCCCCTGGCACGCGCACTGCGGCGCAGCGGGGCCGAGTTGGTCGCGAGCGGCCGGATTCCCGTGCAGGCCCTGCTGGCTTCGCTCGACGCCGTCGAGGAGCCGACGCCGCCCGACGGATCCGCCGCCGCCTGAGGGATCCGCCGCCTGAGGGATCCGCCGTCCGAGGGGAGATGAGGGACATGCCCGGACTGCTGCGGGGAATCGCCCGCACCGCTGTCGTCGCCGGCACCGCCACAGCGGTGTCCAACCGGGTCTCGCGACGCCAAGCGGGCCGCTGGGCCCAGCAGGACTACGAACAGCAGGAGCCGCAACCGCAGGCCGCGTATCAGCCACCGCCGTCGACGCAGCCCGTCGAGGACGAGATGACGGCTCGGATCGGCCAGCTCAAGGAGCTGGCCGAGCTGAAGGCGCAGGGCGTTCTGACCGACGAGGAGTTCGCGGCCCAGAAGCGCCGGCTCCTGGGCTGACGCGGGTGTTCCCTCGGTCTCTCAGGGGAGCTGCGCGGCGAAGGCCTCGTACGCCTGTTCGTCGAAGAGTACGAAGCGGACCTCCTCGACGGCCGTGTCCGCCTCCCGGACCGTCGCCACGGCGATCCGGGCACCGTCGTCCATCGGCCAGCCGTAGATACCGGTGGAGACCGCCGGGAACGCGACCGTGCGGGCGCCGACTTCGTCGGCGCGTTTCAGGGACTCGCGGTAGCAGGAGGCCAGCAGGTCGGAGCGGTCCTCGCTCGTGGAGTGGACGGGGCCGACCGTGTGGATGACCCAGCTCGCGTCGAGTTCCCCGGCCGTGGTGGCGACCGCCTGGCCGGTGGGCAGGCCCTTGCCGTAGTGCCCGGCGCGCAGTTTCCGGCAGTCCTCCAGGATCGCGGGGCCGCCGCGCCGGTGGATGGCGCCGTCGACGCCTCCGCCGCCGAGCAGGGAGGAGTTGGCCGCGTTGACGATCGCGTCGGCGGTCTGCCGGGTGATGTCGCCCCGGACGAGCGTGATGCGGGTCATGACTGTCTCAGCCTCCTCCACACGGCCTTCGCCGCGTTGTGCCCCGACATGCCGTGCACACCCGGGCCCGGCGGGGTGGCCGACGAGCAGATGAAGACGGCGGGGTGCGGGGTGCCGTACGGGAACAGCGAGAGCTTGGGGCGCAGCAGGATCTGCAGGCCTGAGACCGCGCCGGTGCCGATGTCACCGCCGACGTAGTTGGCGTTGCGGGCGGCGAGTTCGGCCGGGCCGGCGGTGGCGCGGGCCAGCACGCGGTCGCGGAACCCCGGGGCGAAGCGCTCCAGTTGACGCTCCATCACCTCGGTGAGGTCGCCGGTCCAGCCGCTGGGGACGTGGGCGTACGCCCAGAACACCTGCTTGCCCTCGGGGGCGCGGGACGGGTCCACGACACTGGGCTGCACGGTGATCATGAACGGCCGGTCGGGGGCGCGGCCCTCGCGCGAGGCGGCACGCAGGGCGGTGCCGATCTCCGCGCTGTCCGCGCCGATCTGCACGGTCCCGGCGCGGCGGGCCTCGGAGGCCGTCCACGGGACCGGGCCGTCCAGCGCGTAATCGATCTTGAAGACGCCCGGGCCGTAACGGTAGTCCCGGTAGTAGTCGCCGAAGCCGGCGATACGGGCGAGCGCGGTGGGCGAGGTGTCGAAGATGTACGACCGTGCGGGCGGCAGGTCGTCGAGACGCTTGACCTGGTAGTCGGTGTGGATCGCGCCGCCGAGGTCCTTCAGATAGGCGGCGAGGGCGTCGGAGATGGCCTGGGAACCGCCCCTGGCGACCGGCCAGCCGCGGGCGTGCGCGGCGAGGGCGAAGACCATGCCGATGGCGCCGGTCGCGAACCCGCTGAGCGGGGCCATGACATGGGCGACGAGACCGGCGAAGAGGGTTCTGGCCCGCTCGTCGCGGAAGCGGCGCAGCAGCAGGGAGGAGGGCGGCAGCCCGACCAGGCCGAAACGGGCGAGGGTGACCGGGTCACGCGGCAGCGCGGTCAGCGGCAGGGACATGAAGTCCCTGGCGAGGGTGTCCCACTTGGGCAGGAACGGCTCGACCAGCCTGCGGTACGTGCCCGCGTCGCGTGGTCCGAACGAGGCCGCCGTCTCCGCGACGGAGCGGGCCAGTACGGCGGCGCGGCCGTCGGGGAAGGGGTGCGCCATCGGCAGTTCGGCGTGCAGCCACTCCAGGCCGTAGCGCTCCAGCGGCAGGGCGCGGAACGCGGGCGAGTTGATGCCGAGCGGGTGCGCGGCGGAGCACGGGTCGTGCCGGAAGCCGGGAAGTGTCAGCTCCTCGGTGCGGGCGCCGCCGCCGACGGTCTCCTTCGCCTCGAAGAGCGCGACCGAGAAACCGCGGCGGGCCAGCTCCACGGCGGCCGTCAGTCCGTTCGGCCCCGCACCCACCACGACCGCATCGAGCATCGACGGCACCTTCGGACCCCTTCGTCAGCCGATGGCCACTCGGCTTCAGGATATGCCGGAGGACTGACACTCTCCTCGCTCGGGGTTACCAGTGCGGGTTCTGCAGCAGGTCCACCACGCGTCGGGCGGTGGCCGCGTCGCGGGCCGCGGTGAACGGCAGGGTGTTGCCGCCGGTGATGCGGAACGGTTCGCCGTCGAGGGTGAGGTGGGCGCCGCCCGCCTCCTCGACCAGCAGCAGCCCGGCCGCGTGATCCCAGGCCGCCTCCCAGGAGAAGGCTGTGGCATCCAACTCGCCCCGGGCGATGGCGAGATACTCCAGACCCGCCGAGCCGCAGGCGCGCGGGGCGATGCCGTCGGCCCACAGGGCGTGCAGCGCGCGCTTCTGCGCGTCGGTCGTGTAGTCCGGGTGGGAGGTGGCGATTTCGAGGTCCCGGCCCTCGGCGGGCGACCCGGCGAGCAGCCGTACGCCGTCGAGGAAGGCGCCCTTCCCCCGTACCGCCGTGGCCAGTTGCTCGCGGGCCGGGGCGTAGGTCCAGGAGGCGAGCAGGACACCGCGGTGGGCGAGCGCGACCAGGGTGCAGAAGCCGTCCTCGCCGCGCACGAACTGGCGGGTGCCGTCGACCGGGTCGACGATCCACACCGGCGCGTCGCCCTGGATCGCCTCGTAGGTGTACGGGTCCGCGTGCACCGCTTCCTCGCCGACCACGACGGAGCCGGGCAGCAGGGCGCCGAGCGCCCCGGTGAGGTACTTCTCGGCCAGCCGGTCGGCGTCCGTCACCAGATCGTGCGGCCCGGCCTTCTGGTCGATCTCGTCGTCGGCGAGCCGCCGCCAGCGGGGCAGGATCTCGGTGCGCGCGGCCTTGCGGACGGCATCCTCGACGTCACCGGCGTGCTGAAGGAGAAACTCGTCGATGGTCTCCGTTGCTTCGATCATGCCCCCATGAGAGCACGCGCCACTGACAATCCCCGCCGCCCGGGTGTACTACCGATGGAATCCGGCCGAACAGACAGTGCCGACGATCAACGTCCCACCGCGTACCCCTGCATCCCGCGTGGATTCGCCGCTGCCGACAGCACGCCGGTCTCCGGGTCCCGTGCCACGGCGCACAGCCGTCCCTCCGACCAGTCCGGCGCGACCGTCACGTCATGGCCGCGCCGCCGCAGCTCCTCCACCACCCGGGGGTCCGTCCGCGATTCGACGGTCACGCTCCCGGGTCGGCGCCCGCGCGGGTAGAAGGAGCTGGGGAAGCTGTCGTTGTGCCAGTTCGGGGCATCGATCGCGCCCTGGAGGTCGAGGCCGCCGCGGACCCGGTCGCGCAGGACGGCGGCCAGGAAGAAGTGCAGCTGCCACTGGTCCTGCTGGTCGCCACCGGGCGTGCCGAAGGCCAGCACCGGAACCCCGCCGCGCAGCGCGATCGACGGGGTGAGCGTGGTGCGGGGGCGCCGGCCGGGCGTGAGGGAGTTCGGCAGGCCCTCCTCCAGCCAGGCCATCTGGAGCCGGGTGCCGAGCGGGAAGCCCAGCTCGGGGACGACCGGGTTGGACTGGAGCCAGCCGCCGCTGGGGGTGGCCGCGACCATGTTGCCCCAGCGGTCGACGACGTCCAGGTGGCAGGTGTCGCCCCGGGTGGTGCCGTCGGCGGCGACCTGCGCGACCGTCGGCTCACCGGCGCCCAGCGGGTCGAAGGCGGTGCTCCTCCCGGCCTCCACGCGCGCGTACCCGGGCAGTCGCGGCTCGCGTCCGCCGGGGCTGCCGGGGCGTAGCTCCTCGGAGGCCTTGGCGCCGATCAGGTCCCGCCGTCCGGCGTTGTAGGCGTCGGAGAGCAGCTCGGCCAGCGGCACCTCGGCCGCGTCCCCGTACCAGGCCTCGCGGTCGGCCATGGCGAGCTTGCAGCCCTCGACCAGGAGGTGGACGTAGTCCGCGGAGCCGTAGGCGGGCAGTTCGGGCGGCAGCAGGGCGAGCTGCTGGAGGAGGACGGGGCCCTGGCTCCAGGGGCCCGCCTTGCACACGGTCCAGCCGTTCCAGTCGTACGACACCGGGCGCTCGTAGGCCGCGGACCAGCCGGCCAGGTCGGCGGCGGTGAGGGTGCCGGTGTGCCGCTCCCCGCTGGTGTCCATGGTGGGGCGGGCGGCCTGCCGGACCAGGGCCTCGGCGATGAAGCCCGAGCGCCACACCTCGCGGGCCGCGTCGATCCGTGCCTCCCGGTCCCCGGCGCCCGCGGTCTCGGCGAGCAGCCGCTTCCAGGTCGCGGCGAGGGCGGGGTTGCGGAACAGCTCGCCGGGGCGGGGCGGCCGTCCGCCGCGCAGGTAGAGCTCCGCCGACGAGGTCCACTCCGTCTCGAACAGCTCCCGGACGCTGTCCACCGTCGCGCCGACGTTCTCCACCGGCGCGTGTCCGTGCTCGGCGTATCCGACGGCGTACTTCAGGACCTCGTCGAGCGGCTTGGTGCCGTGGTCGCGCAGGAGGAGCAGCCAGGCGTCGAAGGCGCCGGGGACGGCGGCGGCCAGCGGGCCGGTGCCGGGGACGAGGTCCAGGCCGAGCCCCCGGTAGTGGGCGACGGTGGCGCCGGCCGGGGCCACGCCCTGTCCGCACAGCACCCGCACCTCGCCGCCGGCCGGGGCGAGCAGGATCGGCACCTCGCCGGCGGGCCCGTTGAGGTGGGGTTCGACGACGTGCAGCACGAACGCTCCCGCGACGGCGGCGTCGTACGCGTTACCGCCGGCCTCCAGGACCGCCATCGCCGACTGGGAGGCCAGCCAGTGCGTGGACGACACCATGCCGAAGGTGCCCTGAAGGGTGGGACGGGTAGTGAACAGCATCTCTCACCTCGGCGTTCGCGTTCGTCGGCCAACCTCCCCAGGACACTACCGCAGGTTGTACGACTTCAAAAGTGCATCGGTTGCACTTATTTAGTCGTTGTGCTCTTCTGGAGTGGCGGTCGCGGATCGCCGCCTCCGTCCTCCTTCCTCGCTCCTCCCCTTCAGAAAGGGGTGATCAGCCATGTCCGCCGTCGTAGCGAAGAACGTGCGCCGGGTCCTGCTCGGCGTGATGCTCGCGATGCTGCTCTCCATGCTCGACAACATGGTCGTGAGCACGGCGATGCCGACGATCGTCGGCGACCTGGGCGGCCTGGAGCACATCTCCTGGGTCGTCACCGCCTACGCCCTGGTCACCGCCGTCACCACCCCGGTCTGGGGCAAGCTCGGCGACCTGGTCGGCCGCAAGCCCATGTATCTGGCGTCGATCGCCGTGTTCATCGTCGGTTCGGCGCTGTGCGGCGCCGCTCGGTCCATGCCCCAGCTGATCGCCTTCCGTGTCGTGCAGGGCGTCGGCGCGGGCGGCATCGGCGCGGGCGCCCTCGCCCTGATCGGCGCTCTCGTGCCGCCGCGCGAACGCGGCAGGTACCAGGGCATGACCGCGTCCGTCATGGCGATCGGCACGATCGGCGGCCCGCTGCTGGGCGGCTTCGTCACCGGCCACTTCAGCTGGCGCTGGGCCTTCTACCTCAATCTGCCGCTCGGCCTGCTGTCCCTGGTGTGGCTGTGGCTGATGCTGGACGTGCCCGTCAAGCGCATCGAGGCGAGGATCGACTGGGCGGGCATCGCCCTGCTGACCGTCTCCATCAGCGCGATCGTGCTGGCCGCCACCTGGGCGGGCACCACCTACGCCTGGGGCTCCTGGCAGATCTTCGCGCTCGGCGCGGTGACCGTGCTCGGGCTGCGCGCGTTCATCGCCGTGGAGCGGCGGGCCGACGAGCCGCTGCTGCCGCTGAGCGTGTTCACGAACCACCGCAACTACCCGCTCGCGATGGTGCTGATCCTCGTCGCCGGTGTCGTCATGTTCGGCGCGGGCCTGTATCTGCCGCTGTTCCAGCAGACCGTGCAGGGCGCCTCCGCGACCAACTCCGGGCTGCTCATGCTGCCCATGATGATCCCCGTCGTCATCGTCTCGACCATCGCCGGCAAGATCATGTCGACCACCGGGAAGTACCGGATCCTCCCGGTCGTCGGGGCCCTGTTCCTCACCGCCGGCCTCGGCCTCCTGGCCACCATGGACACCGCCACCTCACACCTGCTGACCAGCCTGTACATGGTCCTCGTCGGCATCGGTCCGGGCTTCACCCTGCAGATGTCCGGGACCATCGCGCAGAACAGCGTGTCGCTGCGCGACATGGGCGCCGCGATGAGTTCGGTCAACCTCTTCCGCACCCTCGGTGGATCCCTCGGCGTCGCGGTCTTCGGCTCGCTGTTCACCCGCGCCGTCCGGTCCGCGCTGCCCGCCGGCGGCGAGGCCGACCCCAACGCCCTGCACGAGCTGCCCGCCGCGGCCAGGAACGCCTACCTCGACGCGGTCACGACCGGCACCGGCCACATCTTCCTGACCGCCGCCGTCCTGTGCGCCCTGGCCTTCCTCGCCGCGCTGTTCGTCATCGAAGTCCCCCTGAAGAAGGCCGGCCCGCCCGCCCCCGCGGCCGACACCCCCGCCCACGCGACCAGTTGATCCCCTCTCCCGCATACAGCGCACCGCACGGCGTTGCCGTGCCTCACGAACGGAGCACCACCATGACCGTCACCCACACCCCGCGCATCGCGATCATCGGCGCCGGCCCCGGCGGCCTCACCTGCGCCCGCATCCTGCAGCAGTACGGCATCAGCGCCACCGTCTACGACCACGAAGCCGGCCCCGACATGCGCAACCAGGGCGGCACCCTCGACCTGCACGAGGACAACGGCCAGATCGCCCTGCGCGAAGCCGGGCTGCTGGAGGACTTCTTCCGGCTCTCCCGCCCCGAGGGCCAGGAGATGCGCCAGATGGACCCCGCAGGCACCGTCCTCCTCCACCACACCCCCGAAGAAGGCGAGAGCTTCAAGCCGGAGATCGACCGCGGACAGCTGCGCGACCTCCTGCTGAACTCGCTCCGGCCCGGCACCGTGCGCTGGAGCCACACGCTGAGCTCCGTCGAAGGACCCGCCGCCGGCCCCCGGCAGCTGTACTTCGCCGACGGCACCATCATCGAGGCCGACCTCGTCATCGGCGCCGACGGAGCCTGGTCCAAGGTCCGCCGCGCCGTCTCCGACGCCACCCCCCGCTACACCGGCGTCAGCTTCCTCGAAGCCTGGTTCGACGACGTCGAGAACGAACACCCCGAGATCGCCGCACTCGTCGGCCAGGGCAGCGCCGCGGCAGCCGACGGCGACCGCGGCCTGTTCGCCCAGCGCAGCAGCGGCGATCACATCCGCGTCTACATCATCCAGCGCGTCCCCGCCGACTGGATCGCCGCCGCCGGCCTGACCGTCCAGGACACCGACGGCATCCGCACCCTGCTCCTGGACCGCTACCGCGACTGGTCACCGAACCTGCGCCGACAGCTGACCGACAACGACGGCCGCTACGTCGACCGTCCCATCCACGCCCTGCCCGTCCCCCACACCTGGGAGCACAACCCCACGGTCACCCTGCTGGGAGACGCCGCCCACCTCATGCCCCCGGTCGGCGTGGGCGTCAACCTCGCCATGCTGGACGCCTGCGAACTCGCCCTCGCCCTCGTGAACAACAACACCGTCGCCGACGCCGTCCTCGCCTACGAGAAGACCATGCTGCCCCGCGCCGCCCAGATGCAGCAGCTGCTCGAGAACGGGGCCGAGGGACTGCTGTCCACCGAACTGCCGGACTTCGACCACGGCGACGACGCCGACGCCGACGCCGACGACCGCAACGACCACTGACACCAGATAAGTGCAACAGCTCAACTTCCGAAGTTGAACAACCAAGGGAGTAGGGTCATGTCATGACCGACATCCAGGCCTCCGCCGCGCCGGCGCCCACGGGACGCCGTGAACGCAAGAAGGCCGCCACCCGGCAGGCCATCGCCGACGCCGCACTGCGTCTGTTCCTGGAGCGCGGCTACGACGACGTGGGCATCCGTGAGATCGCGGATGCCGCGGACGTGTCCACGACCACGCTGTTCAAGCACTTCCCGGTCAAGGAGGCGCTCGTCTTCGACCAGGACGCCGACCAGGAGGCCCGGCTCCTGGCCGCGGTCCGCGAACGGCCGACGGGACAGTCGATCCCCGAGGCGCTCCGCGAGCACGCGCTGCGCCACCGCCTCGGTGCGGCGCGCCGGGACCCCGCCTTCGTCGCCTTCTTCGAGCTGGTGAACAGCACCCCGGCCCTGCGCGACTACCAGCAGGCCATGTGGCTGCGCCACTCGTCCGCGCTGGCCGGCGTCATCGCCGAGGAGAGCGGCCTGCCCGCCGACGATCCCGCCTGCGCGGCGCTGGCCCACTTCGCCCTCGAAGCCCCCCGCGTGGCGCACGACCGGGCCGACTTCCGCCAGGCCGTCACCCGCGCCTTCGAGCTGCTGGAGAACGGCTGGACCACGCTCGCCTCCCCCGGCCACTGAAACCCGGCCCGTCCCGCGGTCCAGGTTCACCGCCCACCCCAACGCCGGTGAGGAACACCATAGTCGAGCCGCGACCCGTCGCCCTGACGGCTCCGGCGGTCCAGTCGGTCTCGGACCGGCCGGCACCGACAGCGGTCACCGCGAGGCGGGCGGTGAAGTCCCGGACCGGACTGGACTGGACCGGACTGGACCGGACTGGACCGGTTCACGGGACCGTGTGGACGTCATCGACGGGCGAGGGCGTTCTTGCCCGCGATGTTGATCTCGGCCTGCCGGGCGACTCGTGCGCCGAGGTGCTCTGCGGTGGCGATGTCGGCGGCGTGGACGGTGTCGATGCCGCCGTCCTGGGGGGGGGGCGAGGCGGCGACACCGATCCAGAAAACCGGGCGGTCGAGGTCGTCCTCGGCTGCGGTCAGGGCGTTCCAGCCGGGAGGCAGGCCCAGGCCGACCCAGATCATGTGGTGCTGGGCGGCGAGCGCGGCCATGAAGTTGAGGGAGTAGAGCTTGTCGCCGCTCTTGGAGGCGGAGTTGGTGAAGCCGGCGGCGATCTTGTCGGCCCAGGCGTTCCCGAGGTAGCGGCCGCTGGTGGCCTCGGCGAAGGCGTGGAAGGCCGCGGAGGCGCCACCCATGTAGGTGGGGGCGCCGAAGATGATCGCGTCGGCCTCGTCCAGCCGCTGCCAGTCGGCGTCGGTGATGGCGTCCACCGGGATGAAGGCGACCTCGGCTCCGGCCTTCTCGGCACCGCGCCTGCCCCCTTCGGCCAGCACAGCGGTGTGTCCGTAGCCGGAGTGGTAGGCGACGGCGACCAGGGGGCGCTTGACGGTCTCGCTCACGGGTGTACTCCTTCGGCAGGTCTTGGCTCGAATACAGGCCAGCCCTCTAAAAGAGGTCAACCTCCTGAAGGAGTGCTGGTGTAGTCTCAGGGGTATGCCAGAACAGGAGCAGCCACCGCTCGGCATCGATCCCGAGCGGCCGATGGACATCCTCGACGCGGCCTGCCCCAGCCGTGATGTGTTCGTGGACCTGGCCGACAAATGGGCCCTGCTGATGCTGCTGAGCCTGCGCGAGCGCGACGTCCAGCGGTTCTCCGAACTGCAGCGCTCCATCGGCGGAATCAGCCGCAAGATGTTCTCGCAGACCCTGCGCACCCTGGAACGCGACGGACTCGTCTCCAGGACGGTGGACCCCAACGCCACCCCGCCCCTGGTCCACTACGGGCTCACCGGCCTCGGCACCGAGATCGCCGAGGAGGCCCGCGTCCTGTGCACCTGGACCGCCGACCGCGCCGCCCAGGTCTACGCCGCCCGCGCCGCCTACGACCAGCGCACCACCGCCTGACCGGCCCCCAGTCGAAGGGGGCCGGGCCGATGCGGATCCACGCCGACGGTCAGACGGCGTGCGGATCACGTTCTGTTGCGGCAGGCGATCCGAGGAAGGTCGGGTCCGCCATGTCCGGTAGCACGCCGCCTGGGCATCGCGGTCATCACGGCAACAGCCCGGAAGGCGGCGGACGCCGTGGCCGGCGATGCGCTCGCCGGCCACGGCGTCCGTGAGCCCCCTCCGCGACCATCGTCGCGGAGGGGGCTCACCTCACTTGTCCGAGTCGGGCTTGCTGCTCGCCGCCGCGTAGGCCTGGCCCGGGGTCATCGGCACCCCGTTGAGGCTGACCGTCTTGTACTGGCTGACCTTGGCGCAGGTCTTGGCGTCGCTGGCGGTCGAGGCGTTGGCGTTGGAGACCGCGGCCTTGGTGTCGCCGGAGCTGGCCGGGTAGGAGCTGCCGCTCGTCCAGTCGCTCCCGATCACCAGGACCACACCGGTTCCGGAGCCCGACTTGATGTGCGAGCTGGGGATGTCCAGGGCCTTGGCGACGGTCTGGGCCTCGCCCTTGTCACCGCTGCCGTAGGTCAGGGTGGTCGAGGTCGCCGAGGTCGGGGCGTTGGCCGTGCTGGTGCCGGTGCTGAAGCCCTGCGAGATCAGGGAGTTCGCGATGACGGAGGCACGGCCGGTGACGTCGGTGCCGTTCTCGACCGTCACGGCGATCTGGGCCGCGGGGACGGCCGCGACGGTGGGCGTCGGCTTCGCGGTCGCCGAGGCGGCCGACGACTTCTTGCCCGAACTGGTGGTCAGCGACTGGTCGTTCGCCATGGTGGCGAAGAGGTCCTTGGCGCCGGCGCCCACGACCACGCGGTTGCTGTTGGTGGGGTCGGGGGCGGTCTGCATGGTGGTGAAGGTCATCCGCTTGGTGGGGACCTTGTTCACGTCCGCCGCCAGCGAGATCAGCTTCTTCACGGTGCCGAGGTCGTCGTCCACGGTGAGCGCCTTGGTGGCGGCGTCGGCCAGGCTGTAGACGGCGGTGGGGTCGGTGAGCGTGCCCGCGCTCTTGAACTTGCGGATCATCGCGCTGAGGAAGAGGTGCTGGGAGACCGTACGGCCCAGGTCGCTGCCGTCGCCGAAGCCGTGCCGGGAGCGGACGAACTCCAGCGCCGCCTCACCCTTGAGGGTGTGGGTGCCCTTGGACAGCTTCAGATGCGAGTAGGTGTCGTACACATTGCCGTTGACGCACACGGAGACACCGCCGACCGCGTCGGACATCTTGACCACACCGGAGAAGTCCAGCTTCACGAAGTGGTCGATGGTGATACCGGTGAGCTGGTGGATCGTGGACACCTGGCAGGCCGGACCGTACTGGAGGGCACTGTTGACCTGCCCGTAGTAGCCGGACGTGGACTGGCCGCTCTTGGCGTCCTTGCAGGCGGGGACGTTGACCATGGTGTCCCGGGGGATGCTCATCACCGTCGCGTTGGAACGGTCGGCGGATATGTGGACGACCATCTCCACGTCCGCGTTGCCGTTGCCGGTCTGTACACCGGTCGTCCTGCAGCCGCCGCCGAGTTTGCAGTCCGCCGAGCTGGTCCGGCCGTCCGAGCCGATCACCAGGATGTTGATCGGGGTCCGGCCGAACGCGTCGGCCTTCTCCGTGCCGCCCTTGCCGTCGAGGGAGACGCTGTTGATGTTGCCGTTCAGGTGCTCGTAGAACCACCAGCCCGCACCGGCCGTGACAAGCACCATCACAGCCGTGACCAGGCCGAAGACCTTCAGGAACCGTTTGCCGCGGCCCACCGGTCTGGCCCGCCGGGACCGTCTGCCACCGTGCGACTTGGCCGCCTGCCGGGCCGCGGCCCGGCCACCGGTCGGCCCGGCCCCGTCGGGCAGGGCACCACGCTGTCCCGGCACCCGGTCGGTGCGGCTACGCGTGGCCTGGCCCCCCGGGCCGTCCCACGGGTCGGTCATCTTCCACTCCCATGAACGGTCGGGCCCCCAGGCGATACGGCCGGCCCGTACTCGGCGGGGTACGGGCAGGCGTGTGGTGGACCCACTTAGGTTGCGTGATTGCGCAATCTAACAAACCCACAGCCCCGGCAGCACAGACCCCACCCGAATTCACAGGTGAGGCATGTCATGTGAACCTCCGGCGCGCTCCCGCCATCTAAGCACCGCGCGCGTGCCAGGCCCAGCGTCTTCAGACTCCGACCCCGCGCAACCGGCCCGCCGGTGCGGGCACTTCGTGCGAGCGTGCGGTCAGCTGGCCGACGGTCGCCCGCACCACGGTCACGATGTCCGGATCGTCCACGTAGTAGATCTGCCGCCGCCCCTCCCGGCGGGAGCTCACCAGACCCGCCAGCTTGAGCTTGGCCAGGTGCTGGCTGACGGCGGGCAGGGCGCCGCCGACCCGGTCGGCGAGCCGCGTCACATCGCTCTCGCCCCGGGACAGCGCCCACACCAGGTGCAGCCGGGCCGGCGAAGCCAGCAGCCCGAACACCGCGGCCGCCTCCGCCAGTACCCCGTCGGAGGGGTCCGCGAAGTCTTCGGCACTCTCCCCCACAGCCTGCTCCCTCCCATCACAGTCGCCGCACAGATGCCCACTCAGTGTAGGCGTGCGGTCACCGGGCCCCGCACGGCCTCCGACCACTTCCTCCCGCCGTTTCCTCCACGTCTTGCCCGCATTGTCATGAACGGGTGACAGATCATCGACGGCTCGACGTCAGCCGCCGCCGAAGGCCGCCGTCGTTCATAAGCTTGCGCAACAAGGCAACTCAGCTTGGCAACACCCCCGTACCAGGAGGACAACGAACGTGGGCATCATCGGCTGGATCATCCTCGGCCTCCTCGCCGGAGGCATCGCCAAGATCCTGCTGCCCGGCCGCGACCCGGGTGGCCTGATCGGCACCACCCTCATCGGTATCGCCGGCGCCTTCGTCGGCGGCTGGCTCTCCGCCCGCTTCCTCGACCGCCCGGTGCAGAGCCATTTCTTCGACCTGTACACCTGGGGTGCCGCGATCGCCGGCTCCCTGGTCCTCCTCGTCGGCTACCGGGTGCTGTTCGGCAACTCACGCGACTGAGCGTCCCGCGGTCAGCAGATGGCCGCTGGCGCCGAGCAGCGACGGCTCGGACTCGATACGCCGGGTGGCCGCGAGGACGGCCGCCCGGCGCTCGGGGTCGGCCAGCCACTCCTCCACCCCGCCCATGAGCCAGGCGATGCCCTCGACGCCGTACTGCCCGTCGACGGCGAGACCGGCCTCGGCGAACTCCGCCGGGGTCTCGGCCGGCTGGGCCAGATAGGCGGTGGTGAAGAGGCTGCCGTCCCACTGGGAGGCGAGCCTGCCGTCCTCGGACACGGCGTCGGCGACGGCCCGCTGGCCCGGCTCGAAGTAACGCTCCTCGTGGAGGAGGTCGTGCAGCGCCGCGTACCGGTTGATGGTGGCCGCGACGACCACTCCTTGGGGCCGCACCGCCCGCCGCGCCTCGGTCAGCGCCCTTACCCGGTCGGCCCGCTCGGGCAGGTGGTAGAGCGGCCCCAACAGCAGTACGACGTCGTAGGCGGCGTCGCCGACGGGCAGCTCCCGGGCGTCCCCCGGCCGGGCCGTGACGCCGGGCAGCCGGGCCGCCTGGGCCACGTGCAGCGGCACCGGGTCCACGAGGTCGACGGCATACCCGTCCGCGGCCAGCCACTCGGCGTGCACCCCGCTGCCGCCGCCCACGTCCAGCACCCGCGCGGGTGCCGCCGGCAGCAGCCGTCGCAGCACGTCCTGGGTGCGCCAGAACTCCAGGAGTCCGACGCCGTCCCGCAACCGGGCGTCCTCCTTGCCCTCGTTGTAGTAGGCGAGGACGTCCTCGCGCAGTGTGGTGGCGGACTCGTCCCCGGCGGTCGACACGGGCTCTTCGGGCGTTGACGTCGCGGTCATACGAAAAGGCTGGCGGCCGGAAAATCGGGTGCGCAAACGACTTTGCCGGCCCCCGGCGGG
This sequence comes from Streptomyces sp. NPDC101234, assembly GCF_044767525.1. Lineage (NCBI taxonomy): Bacteria > Bacillati > Actinomycetota > Actinomycetes > Kitasatosporales > Streptomycetaceae > Streptomyces > Streptomyces sp. NPDC101234. The sequence goes on from NZ_JBIWOA010000025.1 coordinate 22,403, forward strand.
CTCGACGGTGACACACGTCACCTTCGGGGGTCGGCTGCAGTCACGACATTCCGGATGTACAGGGACCGCGGACGCACGACATTCCGGATGTAGAGGGACGGCCCGCGACGAGGGTCGACCCGGCGCACCCCCTGCCTCACAGGCAAGGCGCCGATTCCACTTCCGCCCCACAGGGTCTCGTGTGAAACTGGCGTCCCGTCCGCAGTGCGGACTCCTCCGCACACCGCCCCCACGAGAAGTGCGACTTGCGACGCTCCCTGCCACTGCCGCTCGCCCTCACCGCGCGCCTGACGCCGGTCGCCGTGCTCGCCTGTGCGGGCTGGGCCATGGCGTCCGGTCCGGACAAGACGTCCGAGACCGCCTCGGGCAACACCTCGTCCCAGCAGACGACCACCCAGGCCTCCGGCGGCGCCCCGTCGTCGTCCTCGTCGACGGACGCCGCCACGAAGACGTACTCCGCCTCGCCCGCCCCCTGCGGCAGCATCCCCGTGGCCACCGTCAAGTCGCTGGTGCCCGGCGCGAAGACGGCCGGCAAGGAGATCCCCTCCACGGACACCAAGCTGCGCCGCACCTGCTCCTGGAACGCGCTCAAGGGGTACGACTACCGCTGGCTCGACGTCTCCTTCGAGATCATGGACACGGACGCGGCGGCGGCGAAGGAGTACAAGGACCGGGTCGCGGAGAAGAGCGGCGGCGGGGCCGTACCGGGGCTCGGTGACAACGGCTACTCGGTCGTGAACCTCACCACCGAGGACAAGCAGCAGACCCGCGAGGGCGTGGTCATGGCCCAGGTCTCCAACGCGCTGGTGGTCGTCACCTACAACGGCAGCGACTTCGAGACCAAGAAGGCGCCCAGCACGGACGTGATCAACAAGGGTGCCATCCAGGCGGCGAAGGCCGCGGTGACCGCGCTGAAGGGCAGCCAGTAGCCGTACCGGCTGCCCTTCGTACGCGCGCCGCGCCTCCTGCTCAGGCCTCCTTGGGCCGTACCAGCGTCGTCAGCCCCAGGTACAGCACCAGGGACGTGCCGAGGCCGACCGCCCAGCCGTAGTCGGCGAGCGAGGACAGGGCCGGGATGGGCCGGCCGTCGATCAGCGGTTTGAAGCTGGCGCCGCCGATCGCGAGGACGCCGCCGGTGAGGAAGGCGACGACCGCCCGCCAGTTCCAGCCGCCGTCGTACCAGTAGCGGCCGCCCGTGCGGTACAGGTCGGTCAGGTCGAGGCGGGTGCGGCGCAGGATCCAGTAGTCGGCGATGAGGATGCCGGCGACCGTGCCGAGCAGACCGCCGACCAGGCCGAGCCAGGTGAAGATGTAGCCCTGCGGGTCGGAGTACAGCTTCCACGGGAAGATCAGCACCGCGAGGACCGAGGTGATCAGGGCGCCGGTGCGGAAACTGATCTTCCGGGGCGCGATGTTGGAGAAGTCGAAGGCGGGCGAGACCAGGTTGGCCGCGATGTTCACGGACAGGGTCGCGACGAGCACGGTGACCAGGGCGTAGAGCAGGCCGACCACGTTGTCCGTCTTGGCGGCGAGCTGGACCGGGTCCCAGACCGGCTGTCCGTAGACGGCCTGCGAGCCGGAGGTCACCAGGACGGAGAGGAACGCGAAGAGCGTCATGGTGGTCGGCAGACCGAGCGCCTGCCCCCATGTCTGGGCCTTCTGGCTCTTCCCGTACCGGGTGAAGTCGGGGATGTTCAGCGACAGCGTCGACCAGAAGCCGATCATGCCCATCAGGGAGGGCCAGAAGATCTTCCAGAAGCCGCCGCCCCAGCCGAGCTTGGAGGGCTGGTCGAAGAGCGGGCCGAGACCCCCGGCCTTGTTGCTCATCCAGACCAGCATCACGATCGCGCCGACCAGGACGAAGGGCGCGGCCCAGTTCTCGAAGCGGCGGATCGTCTCCATGCCCCGGTAGATGATCGCGACCTGGAGCACCCAGAAGAGCGCGAACGACAGCCACATGGTCCAGGCGTAGCCGCCGATGTGCGAGGCGTTCGCCCAGCTGTCGCCGATCAGCTTGCCGGCGAGGAAGAAGATCGCCTCACCGCCGATCCAGGTCTGGATGCCGAACCAGCCGCAGGCCACCAACGCCCGTACGACCGCGGGGAGGTTGGCGCCGCGCACGCCGAAGGAGGCGCGGGCGAAGACCGGGAAGGGGATGCCGTACTTGGGTCCGGCGTGCCCGGTGAGCAGCATCGGGACGAGGACGATCAGGTTGGCCAGGGCGATGGTGAACACGGCCTGTTTCCAGTCCATGCCGACCGCGATCAGCCCGGAGGCCAGGGTCCAGGACGCCGTGTTGTGGGCCATGCCGACCCAGAGGGCGGAGAAGTTGTACGTGGTCCAGGTGCGCTTGGCGACGGGGACCGGGAGCAGGTCCTCGTTGGCGTACGGACCGCTCGGCGGCGGGGAGCCCGGGGTGAGCTCGACGCGCCCGTCGGGGAGGGCGACTTGACCGGACAGAGGTATGGCTGAGGGAGCGGTGTCGGTCATGGGCAGGCCAATCGGGATGAGGTGGGACGGGAGAGAGGCCGTGCGGGGGGCTTGGGGGGGGGTACGCGAGTGGGGTGCGCCCTGACCCCCTTCCCGGGACGGCGGGAAGGGGGAGACCAACTGCGGAATGGGGGCTAACCGTTGACGGCCGGGATGACCTTCGTCCCGTACGCGTCGATGGTGGCCTCCTGCGCGTCGTGCATGTCGTAGACCGCGAACTGGTCGACGCCCAGCTCACGCAGCGCGTTCAGCTTCTCGATGTGCTTCTCGGCCGGGCCGATGACACAGAAGCGGTCGACGATCTCATCGGGCACGAACTCGGTGTCGGGGTTGCCGCTGCGCCCGTGGTGCGAGTAGTCGTACCCCTCGCGGGCCTTGATGTAGTCGGTGAGTTCGTCGGGTACGGCGGCCGAGTGCTCGCCGTACTTGGAGACGAGGTCGGCGACGTGGTTGCCGACCATGCCGCCGAACCAGCGGCACTGGTCGCGGGCGTGCGCGAGGGCCTCGGGCGAGTCGTCCTCGGTGACATAGGCGGGGGCGGCGACGCAGATGGTCACCTCGGACGGGTCGCGTCCGGCGGCCGCGGCCGCGTCCTTCACCGCCTTGACCATGTACTCGGTGAGGTAGAGGTCGGAGAGCTGGAGGATGAAGCCGTCCGCCTCCTCGCCGGTCATCTTCAGGGCCTTCGGGCCGTACGCGGCCATCCAGACGGGGAGTTCGGCGCCGGGCTTGATCCACGGGAACCTGACGACGGTACCGCCGAGGTCGGCCTCGTCGCCCCGGCCGAGGGCGCGGATGACCTTCATGGCCTCGCTGATCCGGGCGAGGGTGTTGGGCTTGCGGCCGGCCACCCGCATCGCGGAGTCGCCGCGGCCGATGCCACAGACGGTCCGGTTGCCGAACATGTCGTTGAGGGTGGCGAAGGTGGAGGCGGTGACCTCCCAGGTGCGGGTGCCCGGGTTGGTGACCATCGGGCCGACCGTCAGCTTCGTTGTGTTGGACAGAATCTGACTGTAGATCACGAACGGCTCCTGCCAGAGCACGGCGGAGTCGAAGGTCCAGCCGTACGAGAAGTCGTTGCGTTCGGCCCGTTTCATCAGGCTGATGACCCGGGAGGCGGGCGGGTCGGTTTGCAGGACGAGTCCGAAGTCCATCGGCGCCACTCCTAGTTGAGGTACTGACAGGTGGAGCGCGGGGTGTAGACGCCGTGCCCGGCGTGTCCGGTGTACTCCCGCTCGGTGATGACGGGTTCGCCGCGCGAGAGGACCGTGTCCACCCGGCCGGTGAGGCGCTTGCCCTCGTACGCCGAGTAGTCGACGTTCATGTGGTGGGTCTCGGCGGAGACGACCTGCTCGGCGTGCGGGTCGTAGATGACGATGTCGGCGTCGGCACCCGGGGTGATGGTGCCCTTCTTCGGATACATGCCGAACATCCGCGCCGGGGTGGCGCAGGCGATCTCGATCCAGCGGCGGCGGGAGATGTGCCCGTCCACGACGGCCTGGTGGAGCAGGTCCATCCGGTTCTCGACGCCGGGCAGGCCGTTGGGGATCTTCGAGAAGTCGCCGCGGCCGAGCTCCTTCTGGCCGACGAAGCAGAAGGGGCAGTGGTCGGTGGAGACGACCTGGAGGTCGTTCGTCCGCAGGCCCTGCCAGAGCTTGGCCTGGTGCTCCTTGGGGCGCAGAGGGGTGCTGCACACGTACTTCGAGCCCTCGAAGTCCGGTTCGGCGAGGTTGTCCGTCGACAGGAAGAGGTACTGCGGACAGGTCTCGCCGAAGACGGGAAGCCCCTCGTCACGGGCCCGCGCCAGCTCCGCCACCGCCTCCATCGCCGAGACGTGCACGACGTACAGCGGCGCGCCGGCGACCTGGGCGAGCCTGATGGCCCGGTGCGTGGCCTCCGCTTCGAGCAGCGCCTTGCGCACCTCGCCGTGGTACCTCGGGTCCGTCTCCCCGCGCGCCAGCGCCTGTTCCACCAGCACGTCGATGGCGATGCCGTTCTCGGCGTGCATCATGATCAGGCCGCCGTTCTCGGCGGAGCGCTGCATGGCGCGCAGGATCTGGCCGTCGTCGGAGTAGAAGACGCCGGGGTAGGCCATGAACTGCTTGAAGGAGGTCACTCCTTCCTCGACCAGCAGGTCCATCTCCTTGAGCGTCTCCTGGTTCACATCGGAGACGATCATGTGGAAGCCGTAGTCGATGGCGCAGTTGCTCTCGGCCTTGGCGTGCCAGGCGTCGAGACCCTCGCGCAGGCTGTGCCCGACGCTCTGCACGGCGAAGTCGACGATGGTCGTCGTACCGCCCCAGGCGGCGGCCCGGGTGCCGGTCTCGAAGGTGTCGGAGGCGAAGGTGCCGCCGAACGGCAGCTCCATGTGGGTGTGGGCGTCCACGCCGCCCGGGATGACGTACTTGCCGGTGGCGTCGATGGTCCGCTCGGCGGTGAAGGCCTCGGCGGCCGGGGTGCCGGAGGCGGCGAGGGCGGCGACACGGCCGTCCTCGATCAGGACGTCGGCGTGGATCTCGTCGGACGCGGTGATGACGAGTCCGCCGCGGATTACTGTACGGCCGGTCATGGGGTCCTCTCGTTCGTGGTCACGTGCGGGTCCGACGTGGCTGGTCGCGCAGTTCCTCCCCCAGCCTTCGGCCGGGGGTACCCCCAGCGCCCCTGACGGGGTGCTGTGAACGCCGGTTCTACGGTGCGGTCAGCGGGCCGTACGCGTCGGGGCGGCGGTCCCGGAAGAACTGCCAGCGGTCGCGGACCTCGCGCAGCTTGTTCAGGTCCAGGTCGCGGACGACGAGTTCGGTCTCCTTGTCGGAGGCCACCTCGCCGGCGAACTGGCCCTCCGGATCCACGAAGTACGAGGTCCCGTAGAAGTCGTTGTCGCCCAGGTCCTCCACACCGACCCGGTTGATCGCACCGACGAAGTACTCGTTGGCGACGGCCGCCGCCGGCTGCTCCAACTGCCAGAGGTAGCGGGAGAGTCCGCGCGAGGTGGCCGACGGGTTGAAGACGATCTCGGCACCGGCGAGGCCCAACGCCCGCCAGCCCTCGGGGAAGTGGCGGTCGTAGCAGATGTAGACGCCGATCTTCCCGACGGCGGTGTCGAAGACCGGCCAGCCGGCGTTGCCCGGACGGAAGTAGAACTTCTCCCAGAAGCCGGGGACCTGGGGGATGTGGTGCTTGCGGTACTTGCCGAGGTACGAGCCGTCGGCGTCGATCACGGCCGCGGTGTTGTAGAGGACGCCGGGCTGCTCCTCCTCGTACACCGGCAGGATCAGGACGAGGCCCAGTTCGCGGGCGAGGGCCTGGAAGCGCTGGACGATCGGTCCGTCCGGGACCTGCTCGGCGTACTCGTAGAACGCCTTGTCCTGGACCTGGCAGAAGTAGGGCCCGTAGAACAGCTCCTGGAAGCACAGGACCTGGGCACCCTGCGCGGCCGCGTCGCGGGCCGCCTGCTCGTGGACCTGGATCATGGATTCCTTGTCGCCGGTCCAGGCGGTCTGGAAGAGGGCGGCACGAATCACTCGGCTCATCGGGACCTCCGGTCGCTCGGGCGTGTGTCGCTCGATGTGCGAGGAGCTTAGGAAGTCCGAAAGCGGGCTTCGATTGCCACGGTGTCACGTCTGCGGGCGCCCGGCGTGCCACCGTGTCACGCTGCCGATGGCCCATGTTTCACCGCCGTTTTCCCAGCTCGTCGCATGTTTCACCCCTGTTGCGCGTCATGCGCGAGGAGCGCGATGTGCACGGAGGCCGCCTGCTCGAAGTCGTCGAGGTCGACACCGAGCCGGGCCTGTATCGCCTCCAGACGCCGGTACAGGGCGGGCCGGGAGACGTGGTGGAGCTGGGCGGTGCGGGACTTGTTGCGGCCGGTGGCGAGGTAGGTCCGCAGGACGCCCAGCAGATCGTGGTCGGTGCCCGTCCCGCAGAGCAGCCCGTCCAGCTCGCGCTCGGCGAAGGACTGGACGTGCGGGTCGTCGCGGAGCAGCCGGATCAGGCCGCGCAGGTGTACGTCCCTGAGCCGTACGACGACCGGCAGGTCGAGGGCGGCGGTCGTGTCGGCGACCGCGTCGGCGACATGCTGGGCCTCCCGCAGCCCGGCGGGCACGTCGTCCCAGGCGGTGCGGGGGCCCGCGGCGGCGACCACGGCCCGGGACCCCGCCGACTCGCCGTGCAGCCGGGCGGCGAAGTGCGCGGCGAGGGCGTCGGCGTCCTGGTCGCGGGCGAGGCTGAGGAGGACGGCCGTGGTGCGCTCGGTGAGTTCGGCGACGAGTCCGGGCAGGCCCAACAGGCGCAGGACTCTCTCCAGTTGGGTCGGCTCGATGTCCCGTACGACGAGGGGTACGAAGGTCCGCCGGTTGACCGGCAGCCCGGCCGCCCGCGCCCTGGGCAGCAGTTGGCGTGCCGGTACGACCCCGGAGACCAGGTCGGTCAGCAGGCTCTGCGCGGACTGCTCCTCCCAGGTGTGGGCGGAGCCGCCGCCGAGCATGCGGTGCAGTACCAGGGCCTCGGCGGCGCGGTCCGCGAGGAGCCGTCCGGTGGCGGTGTCGCCGCGGTACCCGCACAGCATGATCTGGCCCCAGCGCTCGCCGCGGCCGCCCAGTTCGGCGCGGGTCCAGCCGTCGCCCTCGCGGCCGCCGGCCTGCCGGGCGATGCGTTCCCAGTCGCGCAGCACGTCGTCGACGGCCGACCGCTCCCCCGCGGTGGCGAGGACCCGGTGGGCGAGGTTGGTGACGACGACCGGGCAGGCGCTGTGCACGGCGACCTCGTCGAGGAGGCGTTGGAGGGGGGCGCCGGCCGTGATGAGGCCGGTGAGGGCGGTACGGACCGACTCGGAGAGGCTGACGGCGGCGAACTTGCTGCGGACCAGCCGGGACTGGACCTCCTCCGTCAGCTCGGCGAAGGGGAAGGGGCGGTGCAGGACCACCAGGGGGAGGCCGCAGCGGTCCGCCGCGCGGCGCATGGCGTCGGGCGGTGTCGGGAAGGCGCGGCCGAGACCGAGGACGACCGCGGCGGCCTCGGCCCGGTGCAGGGACTGGATGTACTCGGCCTGTTTGCCGTCGTCTCCGGCGAGCAGCACGCCGGTGGTGAGGACCATTTCGCCGCCGGTGAGCATGACGCCGACGTCGGGGGCCTCGGCGACGTGCACCCAGCGGACCGGGCGGTCGAGGTGGGCGGCGCCGGCGACCACCTCGGGGTCGCCGGCGAGGACCCGTTCCAGGGACAGGATCTGACGGACCGACAGTATGGGGTCGGTGGACTTCGGGGGATCCCAAGTGGCGGTCATCTTGCGTGGTCCCTTGGTCTGGATCGGTGCGTTCGGAGCTGCGGGCCCGGTGGAGGCTTGTCGCGCAGTTCCCCGCGCCCCTTACGGGGCCTCAGGCAGCGCCCCTTCAGGGGCGCTGGGGGTACCCCCGGCCGAAGGCTGGGGGAGGAACTGCGCGACCGGCCACGACGGCGCCGCAGTCGACACACGGCAGGCCGCGGCGCTTCCTGCAGAGCGCCTAGTAGGCGCTCCTCAAGGCCTGTTCGAGAATCGTCGCGCCCTCCTCCGCCTCCGCCACCGTCAGGGACAGCGGCGGCGCGATGCGCAACGCGCTCGTGTTGTGGCCGCCGCCCTTGCCGATCAGGAGGCCGGCCTCCCTGGCCGCTTCCAGGACGGCGGACGCGGACTTGGGGTCGGCCTCGTCCGTGCCGGGCTTGACCAGTTCGATGCCGATCATCAGGCCGCGTCCCCGGACCTCCCGCACGCCGGGCAGTTGGGCGGCGACGGCGCGGAGGCGTTCGATGAGGAGGCCTCCGACGCGGCGGGCGTTGCCCTGGAGGTCGTGTTCCAGGAGGTACGACAGGTTGGCGAGGCCGGCCGCCATGGTGATCTGGGTGCCGCCGAACGTCGAGATGCTGTTGGAGTCCAGGCAGTTCATGATCTCGGCGCGGGCCACCACACCGCCGATGGAACTGCCGTTGCCGATGCCCTTGGCGAAGGTGAGGATGTCCGGCGGGCCGCTCTGGCCGTGCGCCTGCCAGCCCCAGAAATGCTCGCCGGTGCGGCCCCAGCCGGTCTGCACCTCGTCGGCGATCCAGAGGATGCCCTGCTCCTGGAGGACCTTGCGGAAGGCCGCGTACAGCCCGTCGGGCGGGGAGGTGAAGCCGCCGACGCCCTGGATGGGCTCGGCGATCAGCGCGGCCGGCGCACGGGTGTGGCCGAGGAGGTCGCGCAGGTCGTCGACGCAGGCGGCGATGAAGTCACGGTCGTTCAGCTCGGCGAACGGGCCGCGGGTGCGGACGCCGCCGTGGACGTACAGCGTCTGGAGCGGGGACAGGGAGGTCGGGGACCAGCCCTTGTTGCCGGTGATGCCGACCGAGCTGAAGGAGCGGCCGTGGTAGCTGTTGCGCATCGCCAGGATCGTGTTGGTCCTGCGGTACGTCGTCGCGAGCAGCAGCGCCGTGTCGTTGGCCTCGGTACCGGAGGTGGTGAAGAAGACCCGGGCGTCCGGGATGCCACTCAACTGGGCGATGCGCTCTGCTAGTTCGACCATCGGGCGGTTGAGGTAGAGCGTGGAGGAGTGGAGGATCCGGCCGGCCTGCTCGGTCACCGCCTTCGTCACCTCGGGGAGCGCGTGCGCGGTCATCGTGGTGAGGATGCCGCCGAAGAAGTCCAGGTAGCGGTTGCCCTCCGCGTCCCAGACGTGCCGGCCCTCGCCGTGCGTGATCTCCAGCGGCTCGTCGTAGTAGAGCGCCAGCCAGTCGGGCAGGACCTGGCGGTGGCGGGCGAAGAGGTCGTTCACGGCTGTACCAGCCCTTCGTAGGCATCGGGACGGCGGTCGCGGTAGAAGGCCCACTGTTGCCGCACTTCTTCGATCAGATCGAAGTCGAGGTCGCGAACGACGAGTTCCTCGCCCTTGTCGCTCGCCACCTCCCCCACGAACTGCCCACGTGGATCAACGAAATAGCTTGTCCCGTAGAAATCGTTGTCCCCGTACTCCTCCTGACCCACCCGGTTGATGGCGGCGATGAAGTACTCGTTGGCGACGGCGGCGGCCGGCTGCTCCAGCTGCCAGAGGTAGGCCGACAGACCGCGCGAGGTGGCCGACGGGTTGTAGACCAGCTGGGCGCCGTTGAGGCCGAGTTGGCGCCAGCCCTCCGGGAAGTGGCGGTCGTAGCAGATGTACACGCCGACCTTGCCGACGGCGGTGTCGAAGACCGGCCACCCGACGTTGCCGGGCTTGAAGTAGTACTTCTCCCAGAAGCCCTTGACCTGCGGGATGTGGTGCTTGCGGTATTTGCCGAGGAAGGTGCCGTCGGCGTCGATCACGGCGGCGGTGTTGTAGTAGAAGCCTGACTGCTCGACCTCGAAGACCGGCACGACGACCACCATGCCGGTCTCGCGGGCCAGTTCCTGCATACGGCCGACCGTCGGACCGTCCGGGACCGGCTCGGCCCAGCGGTAGTGCTCGGGTTCCTGGACCTGGCAGAAGTAGGGGGCGTTGAAGACTTCCTGAAATCCGATGATCTTCGCACCCTGGCGGGCCGCCTCGCGGGCGTACACCTCGTGTTTCGCCACCATGGACTCGGTGTCACCGGTCCAGGTGGCCTGGACCAGAGCGGCGCGTACGACGTTGGCCATGAGCTGCTCCTTCTACGCCCGTAGAGGGTCGAACGTAAGCCTCCTCGGAGTCCTTGCCAAGACCATCGTCGTTAAGCCGCCGAGTCGATCGCGTTTCCTACCCTGGTGGAGGAGTCAGAGGTCTGCGCCGTGGGGCTTCAAGACGCCGGCCGGATGCGGGTACGCCGTGGTTGATCGCGCAGTTCCTCCCCCAGCCTTCGGCCGGGGGTACCCCCGGCGCCCCTGGAGGGGCGCCCGAGCCCAAGCCCCTCAAGAGGCGAAGCCCGCCACCCTGAGCGCGTGCAGCAGGTCCCAGTGGCGTTGCTCCGAGATCGTCTGTGCCGAGTCGAGGAGCAGCGGGACCAGACGGTGCGGGTCCGGCTCCGCACAGTGGGCCGCCTCCTCCGGGGTGCGGACCTGGACGTAGGCGTCCAGCAGAGCCCGGGCCTCGCGGTGGCGGCCCTCCGTGTCCAGGGCGAGGACCGCCTCGCCCATCTCCGTGGCGGGGCGGACCACGCCCTGACGCAGTATCTGGCTGCCGTCGGCGGTCCGGCCCGCGGCGGACAGGGCGTCGGCGACCGCCACCAGCCGGGCGGGCGGCAGCGAGGCCGCCTCCCACAGCAGCGTGGCCCAGTCGGCGCCGAGTCCGGCCCGCCGAAGGGCGTCCGCGAGCCGCGGGAGCCGGGCGGCGGGCCACTGCGCGACCTCGGCCAGGAGTGCGTGCGCCTCGCCGGTGCGGCCCTCCGCACGCAGCCGTACCAGCTGCTCCACGGCCTCGGCCACGGCCTGCCCCGCCTCCTGGTCGGGCCGCTCGACCACGGGCTCCGGCTGCACCGGCGCCTCGGCGGCCCCTGCGAACCTGGCCCCGCGCGGGGTGCGGCGGCCGGTGGGGGCGGTGGGCACGGGCACTTCGGGGGTCTGCGGTACGGCCGAGGGCTCGGCCTCGTCCGTCGCCATACCCGCGAACCGGGCGCTGCCCCGCCGCCGCTTGCGCTGCTTGGCGGGAGCGGGGGCAGGGACGGGGGCCGATGCGGGTGTGCCGTCGTCAGCGGTGGGCTCGACCCGACGGCCGTACCTCGTGGCGCCGGTCCCGGACGCCGCCGCCGAGTGGCCGGCCGCCGGTTCGGCTGCGGCGAAGTCGGCCCGCGGATCGTAGGACGCGTGGCCGGGGGCAGCGGGCCCACGCGGCGGAGAGCCGAACACGGTGGCCTCGTCCGCCATGGACTCGAACGCGAGCGATCCACCGGCCGCGGAATCATCGGCCACCGACCGGTTCGCCGCGGCCCCGAACACCGACGCCCCATCCGGCACGGGCTCGCCGGCCGCCGCTCCGCTCACCGGAGTCACGCTCGTCGGGAACTCGTCGTCGGCGCGGAGTACGGCCCTGCCTGCTCGGCCCTGAGGTAGCCGCGGCGCGCTCCCCCGCAGGTCCCCGACGTCGGCCCGTGTGTCCAGTCGCTCCAGCCGCGCCCGGAGTTCGGCGCACCGGGCGGAGGCCCGTTCGTGGTCGTCGCGGGCCCAGGCGAGGTCGACGGTGAGGGCCTCGGCCGCCTCGTGGGAGTGCGCGGAGCCGAGCGCGCGGCCGAGCCGGTCCAGCCGTTCGGCGGCGTACCGCTGTTCGCGGAGCGTGCCGTCGAGGCGGTCGCTCAGGTCCTCCCGGGCGCCGGGTCGGGCGTCGTGTGCGGTGAGGGCGCTCGCGTGCAGCGGCCGGGCCTGTTCGGCCTCGTGTGCGGCGGCCTCGGTGCCGTAGGCGATCGCGAGGTCCTGGAGGAGCGCCTCCACGACGTCCCAGGGCGGCACCTCACGCCCGCCGAGGCAGGCCTGCATACCGTCCGGGTCGCGCTGCCAGAACACCGCGCACCAGCCGCCGCCCTGGTCCAGGCGCGCCAGCAGGCCGTTCAGGTAGTTCGCGAACTCCCTTATTCTGCCCGGGAGCTGATTCACCGCCATCGCTCACCTCCCGCAACTCCCGCCGGCCCGGAACACTCCGGCTCCGTAGGCAACACCAGTCGTGTTACGGGGCTGCTACGGGGAGTTTTCAGCGGGCGTGCAGAGCCCTCATTGCGGGATCTTGACCGATGCGCGTCAGGCGGCGACCAGGGCGCAGCGCCGGACCAGCTCGTCCATGGACAGGCCGAGGGCGCGGGCCAGTGCGGCGACGGTGAAGAACGCCGGGGTCGGCGCCCGGCCGGTCTCGATCTTGCGGAGGGTCTCGGCCGAGATGCCGGCCTCGGCCGCCACCTCCGTCATGCTCCGGCCACCGCGCGCCTCGCGCAGCAACCGCCCGAGCCGTTCGCCGCGTTCACGCTCTTCCGGGGTGAGAGGGGTGCGTACCATGCCGTCATTCTAACCCGGTCGAGTAAGCCGGTATATTAATTGGCATGGTGGAACTGAAGACAGACACATCGATCGACGCCATGTACGAGGCCGGGCAGGTGGTCGGGCGGGCCCTGACGGCCGTGCGGGAGGCCGCCGACGTCGGCGTCTCCCTGCTCGAACTGGACGAGGTGGCCCGGGAGGTGCTGCGTACGGCCGGAGCCTCCTCCCCCTTCCTCGGCTACCGGCCCTCCTTCGCGCCCACCCCGTTCCCGGCGGTCATCTGCGCCTCCGTGAACGACGCGATCGTGCACGGCATCCCGACCGCGTACCGGCTGCGCGACGGCGACCTGGTCTCCATCGACTGCGGCGCGGTACTGGACGGCTGGGCAGGCGACTCGGCGATCAGCTTCACGGTCGGCAGACCGCGCCCCGCGGACGTCCGGCTGATCGAGACGGCCGAGCGGGCGCTGGCGGCGGGCATCGCGGCGGCGGTCGTCGGCAACCGCATCGGCGACATCGCGCACGCGATCGGCCGGGTGTGCCGGGAGGCCGGCTACGGCATCCCGCAGGACTTCGGCGGACACGGCATCGGCCGCCGTATGCACGAGGACCCGGGGGTACCGAACGAGGGCCGCCCCGGCCGCGGTCTCCCGCTCCGCCAGGGCCTGGTCATCGCGATCGAGCCCATGCTGATCGGCAGCGGCCGCGACGGCTACCACGCGGCCCCCGACGGCTGGACACTGCGCACGGACGACGGCTCCCGCGCCGCCCACGCCGAGCACACGGTGGCGGTCACGGAGGCCGGGCCGCGGGTCCTCACCGAGCGGAATTCAAAGGCGTGACACAGCCCGTCCCCGAGCGTCTCCAATAACCGCGTGCCGACCCATGAATTCCCTATGTCACCGAGCAGCCGCCGTAATGCGCCCGTATACATATCCGTGGCGGGCGGAGAAAAGGCCGCCCAAATCAGCGAAGGAGTTCTCATGGAAAACGTGCGCATGCGAGTACCGGTCCCCCGGCCCACGCGGCGGCGCCCGGTACCTCCGCCGCCTCCGCCCCAGGGTCAGCGGCCGCCCCGGCCGAATACCAACGGCCGCTGATCTCCTGACGTAACACCGTCCGTGGCAGGCTGACCGGCGGAGGAACACTCTCCTCCGCCGGTCCGTGCCCGAGGCGACTCGGGGTGACCCGGGGTGGAAGGAAGGCGATGTTCCGGCGGCACGCGAAGATCTCCCCGGCCACCGCATTTCGCAGACTGTGGCCGCTCACCCGGCCCGAAAGAATTCACCTCCGGACCGCCGTACCGTGCCAGACGATTTCCGTCGCATGTGGCACGGCGGCCATTCAGGTTTTCTCCTATCTCACCGACAAAGTACTCACCTCGGCCGATCCGACGAAATTCTGGAGACCGGCCGGGCTGTGGCTCACGGTGGCCCTGCTGGGCGCGGCCGTGACATTCGCGGCCCATCAGCTGACCACCCGTGCCGAGGAGGGGTTCCGGCTCCGCTGCCGCGACGAGGTGTTCCAGCACGCCCAGCGGCTGCCCCCGCACTACTACGAGAACAATCCGCCGGGCGACCTGCTGGCCCGGTTCACCGGGGACATCGACGAGGCGGAGCACGTGGTCGCCTCCGGCCCGGTAAAGCTGCTCAACACCGCCGTCAGCCTGCTCTTCTTCGCCGGAGCCGCGCTGTGGCTGCGCTGGGAGCTGGCCCTGCTCACCTTCGCCGCGGCCCCGGTGCTGTGGCTGGGCACGCGCCGGCTGTCCCGGCCGATCCGGACGCTGTCGCGCGCGGAGCGCGACCGGTACGGGGAACTGGTCGACGCGCTCGACGAGAACCTCGCGAACATGCCCGTCGTCCAGGCGTACAACCGGCACGACACCGAACGCGACCGGGTGCCGACGTGGCCGGCTTCGCCCACCGTATGCCCGACGGCTACGACACCGCCGTGGGCCCCGGCGGACGGCAGCTGTCCGGCGGCCAGCAGCGGCGGGTGGCCATCGCGCGGGCGCTGGTGCGCGACACCCCGGTCCTCGTCCTGGACGAGCCGACGACGGGCCTGGACGCCGAGTCCGCCCGCCGTGTGATGGAGCCGCTGCGCCGGCTGATGGCGTCCCGCACCACGTTCCTCATCACGCACGACCCGCAACTCGCCGTCCAGGCCGATGCCGTCCTGCCCGTCGGGCCGCTGCCCGAACTGCTGGACGTGCCCCCCTCCGGCGGGCGTGCGAAGGTGGTGTGACCGAGCCCTGCAGGGGCACCCGCGTGGGCCGGCACGTCGACCAGCGAGCGCGTCCCCCAAGGCGCCGGGACGCCGGAACGGAACGAACGCTCATGACCAGCGGCTACCCCGGACCGGGCGACTACGGACAGGACCCCTTCGGCGACTTCCTCGCACGCTTCTTCGGCGGCGGCGGAGCACGGCAGGGTCCCCGCCAGATCGACATCGGCAGGCTGCTGAGCCAGCCGGCCAGGGAACTGGTCAAAGGCGCCGCCCAGTACGCCGCCGAGCACGGCAGCCGGGACCTCGACACCGAGCATCTGCTGCGCGCGGCCCTCTCCGCGGAGCCGACCCGCTCCCTGCTGAGCAGGTCCGGCGCGGATCCGGACTCGCTGGCGACGGAGATCGACGACCGCGCGGGGCCGGTCCAGCACTCGCCCGGCCAGGCTCCCCCGCCGACCTCCCTCTCGCTGACCCCCGCCGTGAAGCGGGCGCTGCTGGACGCGCACGAATTGGCCCGGGCCAGCGGCACCGGGTACATCGGCCCCGAGCACGTGCTGGGCGCGCTCGCCGCGAACCCCGACTCGGCCGCCGGGCACATCCTGAACGCCGCCCGCTACGCCGCAGGGCTGCCGCAGGACACCGCGGAGACCGACCGTGCCCTGCCCGGAACGGACCATCGGCGCCGTACGAACACGCCGACGCTCGACAAGTACGGCCGCGACCTGACCGAGCAGGCCGGGCAGGGCCGGATCGACCCGGTCATCGGCCGCGACGACGAGATCGAGCAGACCATCGAGGTGCTCTCCCGGCGCGGCAAGAACAACCCGGTGCTGATCGGCGACGCGGGCGTCGGCAAGACGGCGATCGTCGAGGGGCTGGCCCAGCGGATCGCCGACGGGGACGTGCCGGACGTGCTGTCGTGCCGCCGGGTGGTCGCCCTCGACCTGCCGGCCGTGGTCGCGGGCACCCGCTTCCGGGGCGACTTCGAGGAACGGCTCACCAACATCGTGACCGAGATCCGCACCCACTCCGACCAGCTGATCGTCTTCATCGACGAACTGCACACCGTGGTCGGCGCCGGGGGCGGTGGCGAGGGCGGCGCGATGGACGCGGGCAACATCCTCAAGCCTGCCCTCGCCCGGGGCGAGCTGCACATCGTGGGCGCGACCACACTGGAGGAGTTCCGCAAGATCGAGAAGGACGCGGCACTGGCCCGCCGCTTCCAGCCGATCCTGGTGCCCGAACCCACGGTCCCGGACGCCATCGAGATCCTGCGCGGCCTGCGCGACCGCTACGAGGCCCACCACCAGGTCCGCTACACGGACGAGGCGCTGGTCGCCGCCGTGGAGCTCTCCGACCGCTACCTCACCGACCGCCGGCTGCCCGACAAGGCGATCGACCTGATCGACCAGGCGGGCGCCCGGGTCCGGCTGGGCGCCCGTACCAAGGGCAGCGACGTACGGACGATGGAGCGCGAGATCGAGCAGCTCACCCGGGACAAGGACCAGGCGGTCGCGGACGAGCAGTACGAGCGCGCCACCCAACTGCGCGACCGCATCGGCGGGCTGAAGGCCCGCATCACCGAGGCCTCCGGCGAGGACGAGGCGGACGAGGGCCAGCACCTGGAGGTGACGGCCGAGGCGATCGCCGAGGTGGTGTCCCGCCAGACCGGTATCCCGGTCAGCAGCCTCACCCAGGAGGAGAAGGAACGGCTGCTCGGCCTGGAGGCACATCTGCACCAGCGGGTCGTCGGCCAGAACGAGGCGGTCGGCGTCGTCTCCGAGGCGGTCATGCGCTCCCGCGCCGGGCTCGCGAGCCCGAACCGGCCGATCGGCAGCTTCCTCTTCCTGGGCCCGACCGGCGTCGGCAAGACCGAACTGGCCCGCGCGCTCGCCGAGGTGCTGTTCGGCAGCGAGGACCGCATGGTCCGCCTGGACATGAGCGAGTACCAGGAGCGCCACACGGTCTCCCGCCTGGTCGGCGCCCCGCCCGGCTACGTCGGCCACGAGGAGGCGGGCCAGCTCACCGAGGTCGTCCGCCGCCACCCCTACTCGCTCCTCCTCCTCGACGAGGTCGAGAAGGCCCACCCGGACGTCTTCAACATCCTGCTCCAGGTCCTGGACGACGGCCGCCTCACCGACTCCCAGGGCCGCACGGTGGACTTCACCAACACGGTCATCGTGATGACGAGCAACCTGGGCTCGGACGCGATCACCAGGCGCGGCGCCGGTATCGGCTTCGGCCCCGGCGGGGAGGAGGCGACGGAGGAGGCCCGCCGCGAACAGGTCCTGCGCCCGCTCCGCGAACACTTCCGCCCGGAGTTCCTGAACCGGATCGACGAGATCGTCGTCTTCCGCCAGCTCACCAGCGACCAGCTGCGCCAGATCACCGAACTCCTGCTGGAACACACCCGCCGCATGCTGCACGCCCAGGGCATCACCGCACACTTCACGGACAAGGCGGTCAACTGGCTGGCGGAACACGGCTACCAGCCGGAGTACGGCGCCCGCCCCCTGCGCCGCACCATCCAACGGGAGGTCGACAACCAGCTGTCGCGCCTCCTCCTGGACGGCACGATCACGGAAGGCAGCCAGGTGACGGTGGAGGAATCAAGCGGCCACTTGGAGTTCCGCCCGGCGAAAGCGCCCCTTTAGGGGCGCGGGGAACTGCGCGACCAGCCCCCACGCACCCGCAGTCGGCAACTACGGCGCGGGATCCACCACCTGCGCCGACCCTCCACCCCGCCGCACAGCCTCAGCAGCCGCCAGCCACTTCCCACCAGGCAACCGCTGCACTCCCGTAGCAGCACCGATCTCCGGATTCAGGCTGAACGAGTGCCCAATCGCCTCCAACTTCCCCCTCAACACGGGGTCGTTGTACAGCGCCGGCTCAAGCTCGGTCTTGGCAGCGTTCCGCTGCGATGCACGGGGCGCCGCGATCGCGTCCACCAACGGCAGATGCCGGTCGATGAACTCGGTCAGCACCTGGAGCACGGTGGTGATGATGGTCGCCCCACCGGGCGAACCCACGGCCACCACGGGCCGGTTCGCCTTGTCCAGCACGATCGTCGGCGAGATGGAAGACCGCGGCCGCTTCCCGGGCCCGGGCAGGTTCGGGTCGTGCACCGCGGGGTTCGCCGGGGTGAACGAGAAGTCGGTCAGCTCGTTGTTGAGCAGGAACCCCCGCCCGGGAACGGTGATCGCGCTGCCGCCGGTCTGCTCGATGGTGAGCGTGTAGGAGACGACGTTCCCCCACTTGTCGGCGACGGTGAGGTGGGTCGTGTTCTCCCCCTCGTACGTGGTCGGCGCCGCCGTACCGGTCGAGCCCGGGTCATTGGGGTCGCCCGGTGCGACCGGACTCGTCAGCACCGAGTCGTCGTGGATGAGCGCCGCCCGCTCGTCGGCGTACCGCTGCGACAGCAGCCCCTTCGTCGGCACGTCCTCGAACGCGGGGTCGCCCACCCAGCGCCCGCGGTCGGCGAAGGAGATCCGGCTCGCCTCGATGTAGTGGTGCAGATACTGCACCTCGCTGGCCTTGGAGAGGTCGGTGTTCTCAAGGATGTTGAGCGCTTCCCCGACCGTCGTGCCACCCGACGACGAGGGCGCTATCGAGTACACCTTGAGCCCGCGGTACGCGGTCTCGGTGGGCGCCTGCAGCTTCGCCCGGTAGGCGGCCAGATCCTTCGCGGACAGCTTGCCCGCACGTGCCTTCCACCCCGAACTCGGGTCCACCGGTGGATTGTTGACCGTGGAGAGGATGTCCTTGCCCAGGTCGCCCCGGTAGATCGCCCCGATCCCCTTCTTCCCCAGCTCCTCATAGGTGCGGGCGAGATCGGGGTTCTTGAAGGTGGAACCGACCGCCGGCAGCTGGCCGCCCGGCAGGAACAGCTTCGCGGTGTCCGGGAAGTACCGGAACCGTGTCTCGTTCGCGGCGGTCTGCGATCGGAACGTGTCGTCGACGACGAAGCCGTTGCGGGCGATCCGCTCGGCCGGCTTCAGCACCGTACCGAGCCGTTCGCTGCCCCACTGGTCCAGCGCCGTCTGCCAGGTGGCGGGTGTTCCGGGTGTCCCGACGCTCAGCCCGCTGCTGACCGCGTCCGCGAAGGCCAGCGGCCGGCCGTTCTCCACGAACAGGTTGGAGTCGGCCGTGAGGGGTGCCGTCTCACGGCCGTCGATCGTGTGCACCGTACGGGACTTGGCGTCGTAGTAGACGAAGTAGCCGCCTCCGCCGACGCCGGAGGAGTAGGGCTCGGTGACGCCGAGCGCGGCGGCGGTCGCGACGGCCGCGTCGACCGCGTTGCCGCCCTTGCGCAGTACCTCTATACCGGCCGCGGAGGCGTCCTGGTCGACGCTGGCGACCGCACCTCCGTAGCCGACGGCCACCGGGACCTTCGCGGCGGTCGCACCGCCGGAGGCGGCAGGCGGTGCCGCCGCCCCCACCGACACCACGGCGGCCGAGACCGCCAGGACCGTCAGTTTCCGCGCGACAGGGCGACGCATCCGCACCTCCAGTTCACGAATGTCAGCGCAGCGTATCCATAGGGCCGGGGCCTCGACAGGCGCATTCAGGGCACTGTCATATGACTGCCACACTTCGAACACGGGTACGTTCCGGCCACCTGTGCCCGCTAGCATGCGCGCCCATGAATGACGACCTGCGCAACATTGTCCTCGGTGTGGTGGCCGCCGGCATCAGCGCCGCTCTCGGCTGGCTGGCCCGCACCTACATCTGGCGGCGGAAGCTGCGCCGCAAGCAGGCCTTCTTCGGGCTGCCGGAGAACTCGGAGTCGCTGCTGGTCGTCAACCGCGATCCGGCCACCTCCGAACCGGCGGTCCACCGTTTCGACGTGTTCGCGCTCCTGGAACTGGCCGCGCTGATCAAGGACTGCGGGGCGAACCTGCAGATGGTGACGCAGGACAACGTCCAGCAGGGCTTCGGCGAGCGCACCGAGTTCTGTGTGGGCGGTCCCGGGTCGAACCGCCGCATGCTCGCGCACATGTCGGCGATGCTGCCCGGTGTACGCGTCAACATCGACCCGGAGCCGGGCCCGGACCGCGGCGCCTTCCAGATCGGCTCCGAGCGCTACCGTCTGGATCCGGGCATCACCGAGTACGTACTGCTCGCGCGGCTCACCGTCGGCCAACGACCCGACGCCCGCCCGGTGTTCCTCTTCTGCGGGCAGCGGGCGATCACCAACCAGGCGGCCACCCGCTATCTCGCCCGCAACCACGAGCGGCTCGCCCGCAAGCACGGCAACCACTCCTTTGTGCTACTCCTCAAGGTCGTCAACTCGCAGGCGTACGGCCCTGACGTGGTCGAACTCGTCGCGGACGTCACCCGGGCAGCCCAGGCACCGCTGCCGGCGGCGGCGACCGAAACCGCACCCTCCTCGCACCGCGCCTCCTGAATGCCTGCACGCTTCAACAATCTTTACCGGCACGTAACTTACCGACGGGTTACTTACGGTAAGGCGTCGAGGTTACCGTCTGGTCACTTTGCACTGACACGAGTGAGGAGTGGCCGATGGGACACGGTCGTCGCACCACCGCTTTGCGTAACTCCGCCGTAGGAGCCGCCGCCGCGGCCCTGATCGCCGGTTCCGTCGTCGGCCTGGCTCCGGCCGCACAGGCCGCCGCCCCGGTCCGCTTCGTCGACATCACCGGCTACGGCGGCACGGTGCTGAAGGCGAACGTCGCCGCACCCGCGGACGCCGACGCCACGCACCGCTACCCGCTGATCGTGCTGCCCACGAGCTGGTCGCTGCCCCAGGTCGAGTATCTGGCCCAGGCCCAGAAGCTCGCCGACTCCGGCTACATCGTGGTCAGTTACAACGTGCGCGGGTTCTATCAGTCCGGCGGGCAGATAGAAGTGGCCGGTCCGCCGGACGTGGCGGACGTATCCAAGGTCATCGACTGGGCCCTCGCCAACACCGGCGCCGATCCCCGGCACATCGGCATCGCGGGGGTGTCGTACGGCGCCGGGATCAGCCTGCTGGCCGCCGCGCACGACAAGCGGATCAAGGCGGTCGGCGCGCTCAGCGGCTGGGCGGACCTGATCGACTCGATCTACTCGGGCCGTACCCAGCACGTCGAGGCGACCGCGCTCCTGGACGGCACGGCGACCCTGACCGGCCGCGAGAGCCCGGAGGCCAAGCAGGTCTTCAAGGACTTCTACGCCTCGAACCTGGACCGGGAACAGGCCATGATCGACTGGGGGGAGAAACGTTCCCCCGCGACCTATCTCGACCAGCTGAACAAGAACGGCGCGGCCGTCTTCATGGCCAACGCCTGGAGCGACTCCATCTTCCCGGCCAACCAGTACGCCGACTTCTACGACAGGCTGACGGTCCCGAAGCGCCTGGAGCTGCGCCCCGGCGACCACGCCACCGCCGAGCTGTCCGGCCTGCTCGGGCTGCCCAACGACGTGTGGACCGACACCGAGCGCTGGTTCGACCACTATCTCAAGGGCGCGGACAACGGCATCGACCGCGAGCAGCCGGTGCAGCTCAAGTCCCGTACCAGCGGCGGCTACGAGGGCTACCCGGACTGGAAGTCGGTGGGCGCCACCCGGAAGAAGCTCGCCCTCGCCGGTGCGACGACCATCCACGCCAACGTCGACTCGGGCGCGGACGGCGGGGTGGTGCTTCTCTCCGGCCTCCTCGACCAGGTCGCCCAGCTGCCGCCGGTCGCCTCGATCCCGCTGCTGCCCCGCCGCTGGGCCGCAGTCTGGCAGTCCGAGCGGTACGGCAGTACACAGCAGGTGCGCGGCACCGCCCGGCTGCACACCACCCTCACCCCGACGAAGGAGAGCGGCACCCTCGTCGCCTACCTCTACGACGTGGGCCCGCTCGGCCTCGGCAAGCTGGTCACCCACGCGCCGTACACCTGGTACGACCGCACGCCCGGCAAGGCGTTCGACGTGGACCTCGACCTGTTCTCCACCGCCTACGACGTACCGGCCGGGCACCGGCTCGCGCTGGTGATCGACACGGTCGACCCGCTCTACATCGAGCACAACCCGTCCGGCGCGCAGCTGACCTTCTCCTCGCCGGTGGACGACCCGTCGTACGTGTCCGTCCCGCTGCGCGAGCAGTGATCTCCGGCTGCCGCCGGCCGGGCCTGGCCCTGGCTGCTGCTCCTACGGTCGAGGGGCCGTGGGGGCACCCCCACCGGGCAGCAGCGTCCCTGGTTCGGCCGGGGCCGCCTCGACGGCCTCGGTCTTGGGACTGCGCTGCTCCCGTCGGGCCACCCAGCCGGCGGACCACGAGAGCAACATGCACATCCCGATGTAGATCGGCGAGATCACCATCACCACAGGGATGAACGGCAAATCGTAGTCGAGGTTCGACGCGATCAGTTTCCCGGCATGGAGGAACTCCTCGTAGGTGATGAGATAGCCGAGCGAGGTGTCCTTCAGGGCCACCACCAGCTGGCTGATGATGGCGGGCAGCATGGCCCGGACGGCCTGGGGCACCAGGACATGGGCCATGACCTGGGACTTGCGCATGCCGAGCGCGAACGCGGCCTCCCGCTGGCCGCGTTCGACGCTCTCGACGCCGGAGCGGAAGACCTCGGCGAGCACCGAGCCGTTGTAGAGGGTGAGTCCGGCGACCAGGGCGGGCAGCGGCTGGACCTTCAGCGCCACGAAGATGAAGAAGATCATCACGAGGACGGGCATGGCGCGGAAGAACTCCACGACGACGGTGGCCGCCCAGCGCACCGGACGGTGCTCCGAGAGCCGTCCGGTGGCCAGCAGGCCGCCCAGGGCGAGGGAGAGGACGGCCGCCACGGCGAAGGCCTTGAGCGTGTTGCCGAGGCCTCGCAGGAGGAGTTCCTGGATCCCCTTGTACTCGAAGGGCATCCACTTCGTGTAGGTGAACTGCTCGGTGTCGAACAGGAGATAAAGGATCCAGGCGAGCAGGACGAGGATCAGGACGGTGGCCAGGACTCCGTAGAGGCGGTGCCGTCGGCGGGTCCTGGGGCCGGGGACGTCGTAGAGCGCGGCGGCGGCCCCGGTCACCGGGCGACTCCCCACTCGCGCTCCATCAGATGGAACAGGGCGCTGATCGCGAGGGTGATGACGAGGTAGCCGACGGCGATCCAGACGAACGTCCAGACGACGTTGTAGCCGAGCTCGCCCAACGTCTTGTAGGTGCCGAGGAGTTCGGTGACGCTGAAGGCGCCCGCGATGGCGGAGTTCTTGGCGAGCGCGATGAGGGTGGAGCCGATCGGCGGGATGACCGAGCGGAACGCCTGGGGCAGGATCACCAGGTTGAGTGTCTGTCCGAAGGTCATGCCGAGGCTGCGGGCCGCCTCGCCCTGTCCTCTGGGCACGGTGTTGATGCCGGAGCGCAGGGCCTCGCAGATGAACGCGGAGGTGTAGCAGCCGAGCGCGATGACCGCGAACACCTTGAAGGGCAGCACCAGTCCGAACCGGGGCAGGCCGAGCAGGACCGCGAAGAACAGCAGGGTGAGCGGGGTGTTGCGGAGCACGGTGACCCAGGCGGTGCCGAAGACGCGGAGGGAGCCGACGGGTGCGACCCGGAAGGAGGCCATCGGGAAGCCCAGGACGAGGGCCAGCACCGAGGAGTAGACGGTGAGTTCGACGGTGCCGAGGAAACCCTCGGCGTAGGTGTGGAAGTTCTCTGTGAGTACGTTCATGCCGTCCTCGCTCAGCTCGCGGGATAGCGGTCGATCGGGGGCGGCTCGGGTGCGGGTACGCCGGACAGGCCCAGCGTCGCCTCGTACGCCCTCTTCCAGTCGCCGTTCTTCTGACGGGCCTCCAGTGCGTCGTTCATCGCGAAGCGCAAGGCGTTGTCGTCCCGGGGGACACCGATGCCGTACGGCTCCTTCGAGAAGGGTCTGCCGACGACCTTGAGTTCGCCGGGGGCCTTCGCCGCGTAGCCGATGAGGATGGCGTCGTCGGTGGTGACGGCGTCGACCTGGTAGGTGAGCAGGTTGTCGACGCAGACGGAGTAGGTGTCGTAGGCGACCAGGATCGCCTTCGGATAGTCGGCCTTGATCCGCTGGTACGGCGTCGAACCGGCCGCCGAGCAGACGCGTTTGCCGTCGAGGTCCTCGGGGCCGTGGATGTCGTTCTCGTCCCGGCGCACCAGCAGGGACTGGCCGGCCATGTAGTACGGGCCGGCGAAGCCGACGAGTTTCTTGCGGTTGTCGTTGATGGTGTAGGTGCCGACGTAGTAGTCGATCTGGCCGTTCTGCAGTGCGGTCTCGCGGTTGGCGGAGGCGATGGTCTTGAAACGGATCGTCTTCGGGTCGAGGCCGAGGGAGGCGGAGATCATCTTGGCGATCTCGATGTCGAAGCCCGAGTAGACGCCGGTGGCCGGGTCCCTCTCCCCCAGGTAGGGCTGGTCCTCCTTGGCGCCGACGACGAAGTAGCCGCGCTTCTTCGCCCGGGTCCAGGTCGGTGAGTCGGGCAGCCGGAAGCCCTGCGCGACCTGGTAGGTGGGGAGCTTGTCGGCCGCCGGGCCCTTGCCGGGCGGGCTGCCCTCCTTCCCGCAGCCGGTGAGGCCCGCGCCCACGACGGTTAGCAGCGCGGTGAGCAGGGCCGGGGCGGCGGGCACACGGGGGGTACGGAACATGGTCGGCGCTCCCCGCTCAGTGCTTGAGGATCTTGGAGAGGAAGTCCTTGGCGCGCTCGCTGCGCGGGTTGGTGAAGAACTCCTCCGGGGCCCGGTCCTCGACGATCCGGCCGTCGGCCATGAAGACGACACGGTTGGCCGCGGAGCGGGCGAAGCCCATCTCATGGGTGACGACGATCATGGTCATGCCGTCCCGGGCGAGCTGCCGCATGACTTCGAGGACCTCGTTGATCATCTCGGGGTCGAGGGCGGAGGTGGGCTCGTCGAAGAGAAGGACCTTGGGTTCCATGGCGAGGGCGCGGGCGATGGCCACGCGCTGCTGCTGGCCGCCGGAGAGCTGTGCGGGGTACTTCCCGGCGTGCGCCGACAGGCCGACCCGGTCGAGGAGCTCACGCGAGCGCTGGTCGGCCTCGTCCCTCTTGCGCCTGCGGACCTTGACCTGGGCGAGGGAGACGTTCTGCAGGACCGTCTTGTGGGCGAACAGGTTGAAGGACTGGAAGACCATGCCGACCTCGGCGCGGAGCCTCGCGAGGGCCTTGCCCTCCTGGGGAAGCGGCTGCCCGTCGAGCACGATCGTCCCGGACTCGACGGTCTCCAGGCGGTTGATGGCCCGGCACAGCGTCGACTTTCCCGACCCCGAGGGGCCGATGACCACGACCACCTCTCCCCTGCCGACGGTGAGATCGATGTCGCGCAGGACATGGAGCTGTCCGTAGTGCTTGTTGACGTTCCGCAGTTCGATCAGAGGATCGACGGCCATACGCAGCCCTACCCACTCTCAGCCGTGTCGTGGTCGCCGCAAACTATCCAGCCCTGAGAGGACTCATGGCACGACACGCACTTTTCGGGCATTAGCCGTATTTACACCGCATATGCGGCTGCTTCACGCCGTATGCGAGGCCGCCGATCAGGCCTCGGCGACCTCGGCATAGAGCTGTGAGAGCTCGGGGGCGCCGCTGGCGGCCCAGTCCTGGCCGGATGCGACGACCTCGAACTCCCGCCCCGACGCCAGTCGCACCACCGGCTCGCCGTCCGGCCGGATCTCCCATTCCGCACCCGGCACGGTCCGGATCAGCACGGTGCCCAGATACAGGCCCGCGTCGGTGCCCAGCCAGGTCAGGGTCTCCTCGTCGTCGCGCCAGCGCGGCAGCAGCTGGTCGAGGGCCTCCAGCGAGGCCGGGGAGTCGTCGAGCGCGACGCCCTCCTCGGCCGCCTGGGCACGCAGCAGCTCGCACTCGGCGAGCAGATCGGGGTCGGCGGTGTGGGGGGCGTCTCCGGTCCTGCCGTGCCTGTTACCCAGAAATGGGATGTTCATGGACCCAGACTGACACTCACACGTCCAGGTCCACCACCACCGGCGCGTGATCGGACGCACCCTTGCCCTTGCGCTCCTCACGGTCGACGTAGGCGTCCTGGACGGCCTTGGCGAACGGCTCGTTGCCGTACACCAGGTCGATGCGCATGCCTCGGTTCTTGGGGAAGGCGAGCTGGCGGTAGTCCCAGTAGGTGTACGGGTGGTCGTACTTCAGCGGGCGCGGGACGACGTCGGACAGGCCGGTCTCGCGCAGGGCGGTCAGCGCGGCACGCTCGGCCGGGGTGACATGGGTGAGGCCCTCGAAGGCAGCCGTGTCGAAGACGTCGTCGTCGGTCGGCGCCACGTTGTAGTCACCGAGGACCGCGAACGGACGGCTGCCGCCCGCGTCGCCGGCGACGGCGGCCTTCAGCGCCTCGAACCACTGGAGCTTGTAGGCGTAGTGCGGGTGGTCCACCTCGCGGCCGTTGGGCACGTACACCGACCAGACGCGGACCGGGCCGCAGGTCGCCGAGATCGCGCGGGGCTCCTGGGCCCCGTCGTAGCCGGGGTCGCCGGGCAGGCCCTTGACGACGTCCTGAAGGCCGACCTTCGACAGCACCGCCACGCCGTTCCACCGCCCGGTCGCGTTCACCGCGGCCTCGTAGCCCAGCTCGCGCAGCGGCTCGAACGGGAACTGCTCCTCGGCGAGCTTGGCCTCCTGGAGGCAGAGCACGTCGGTGCCGCTGCTCTCCAGCCAGGCCAGGAGCCTCGGCAGGCGGGCGGTGATCGAGTTCACGTTCCAGGTCGCGATGCGCATGCCTCACAACCTACCGGGCCCCTCTGACAACCTGCTTCAGACGTCCGCCGAGCCTCCCGCGGCCAGCCGCAGGTGTTCCGCGCCGCCCAGGGCGCCGATCTGGCGGTCGTAGATCGGGCGCGCGAGGTCGGTGAGGAGAGCGTCGTGGATGTCGTAGGCGCGCCGCGGCTTCACCTCGCGGACGTAGTCGATGACCTCGGAGATCTTGTTCCAGGGGGCCATCACCGGGAGCATCAGCGTCTCGACCGGGTGGTCGGGGACGGTGAGGGCGTCGCCGGGGTGGAAGACCTTGCCGCCGTCGATCAGGTAGCCGACGTTGGTGATGCGCGGGATGTCCGGGTGGATCACCGCGTGCAGCTCTCCGTGCACCTGGACGTCGAAGCCGGCCGCGGTGAACGTGTCGCCGTGGCCGACGGTGTGCACCCGGCCCGGGAAGGCCGCCGCGAGCTGGTCGGCGACGGCCTTCAGGGTCCAGATCTCGGTGGCCGGGTCGGCCTCCATGGCGGCCCGCAGCCGCCCCTCGTCGAAGTGGTCGCCGTGCTCGTGCGTGACCAGGATGGCGTCCGCGCCGACGGCCGCGTCCGCCTCGCTGAACCCTCCGGGGTCGAGGACGAGCGTGCGCCCGTCCTTCTCCAGGCGCACGCACGAGTGGGACTTCTTGGTGAGCTTCATGGTCACCATCCTGCCCTCGGAGGCGGACCCGGCGCGTGCCGAAGCCTGGTGCTGCACGTACCCGGCTCACTCCTCGGGAGTGGTCTCCTCCCGGATGATCTGCTGGGCGACCCGGAACGCGCTGTTCGCCGCCGGCACCCCGCAGTAGACCGCCGTCTGCAGCAGCACTTCCTTGATCTCGTCCGGGGTGAGGCCGTTGCGCAGGGCCGCCCGGACATGGAAGCCGAGCTCCTCCAGGTGGCCGCCCGCGACCAGCGCGGTGATCGTGACACAGCTGCGCGAGCGCCGGTCGAGTCCGGGCCGGTCCCAGATCTCGCCCCAGGCGTAGCGGGTGATGAACTCCTGGAAGTCCCCGGAGAAGTCGTCGGCCTGCGCAAGTGCCCGGTCCACATGCGCGTCCCCGAGCACCTCCCGGCGGACCTTGAGCCCCGTGTCGTACGGGTCGGGCCGGCCGAGCGGCTGCGGTGGTACGACGGCCGGAGCGATCTCGGCGATCGGCGTGACCTGGGGAGCGACCTGCGGCACGGCGAGGGGCGCGGCCGGCAGGACCGGCTTGACCGGGGCGGCCGGGATGGCCATCTGGCCGGTGGTCGAGTCGTAGGCGGGCTGCCAGGCGGTGGAGAAGTGCCGGACCAGGAGGTCGGTGACGGCGGCGGGCTGTTCGACGGGGACCAGGTGGGAGGCGCCGGGTACCACCGCGAGCCGGGCGTCCGGGATCCCGGCGACCAGGGTGCGGGCCTCGGCGGGGCCGGTGACCTGGTCGTCGGAGCCGACGAGGACGAGCGTCGGGACGCCGACCATGGCCAGTTCGTGCCGTACGTCGAAGCCGGCCAGGGCCTCGCAGGCGGCGATGTAGCAACCGGGGTCGGTGGTGCGGACCATCTGGACGGCCCACTCGGTGATCGCGGGCTGTGCAGCGGCGAACCCACTGGTGAACCAGCGGTCGGGCGAGGTTCTGGCGATCGGGTCGAGGCCGTTGCTCCGCACGATCACCCCGCGCTGGCGGAACTCGTCCGCCGTCCCGAACCGGGGCGAGGCGGCGACCAGCGCGAGGGAGGCGATCCGTTCCGGGTGCCGCAGCGCCAGTTCCATGCCGACGGCACCGCCGAGCGCGCAGCCCGCGTAGCCGAAGCGCTGCACGCCGAAGGAGTCGAGCGTGAGCAGCAGCCGGGCGGTCAGCTCGGCCACGGAACCGGCCGGATGCGCCGGGGCGCCGCCGTGCCCCGGCAGGTCGTAGCGGAAGACCCGCCACTGCTGGATCAGCTCCGGGATCTGCCGGTCCCACATGTGCCATGTAGCACCGAGGGAGGTTCCCATGACCAGGACCGGAGCGTCTTCTGGCCCGTCAAAGCGGTATTGCAGGGTTTCGGCGTTCTTCTCACTCACGCACTCACGCTCCCACATCTCACACTCTATGCAGGAGCGGGGGTGGAGACGCTCGCCAGACCTCCCCAGGTATCCGCTGCCTTACGAAGATCCTCCACGTCCGGCTTCACATACCAGCACTTCGTGGTCTTGACGTTGGTGTGCCCGGCCCAGCGGGCCAGGAGGTGATCCGGCACCCCGTTGTTCGCGAGGTACGTGAAGCAACTCGCGCGAGCGTCGTACAAGCGGACCCGCCGCAGCCCGTGCTCGTCCATGACCCTGTACACCCGCTCACGCAACTGCCGCCCGTTGAGTACCCTGCCGAGTTCGTCGACGAGCACATACCCGCTGTCCTCATACCTCTCCCCCGCCGCCAGCTTCTCGGCCACCTGCATGGCCCTGAAACACGTCAGCGCCTCCCTGACCAGATCGGGCAGGGGAAGCTGCCGCTCAGCGGCGAGAGACTTCGTGTCCTTCTCCACCACGGTCCTGTTCCCCATCAGGGTCCGCGTGTTGGAAACGGCCAGGGCGGCCCTGCCCAGGTCGACATCGGCCCAGCGCATGCCGCAGATCTCAGCCGGCCGCAGACCCATCAGGGAAAGAAGGAAAGCGCCATAGAGTCGGTTGTCCTTCACCACGCGCACGAAGGCATGAATCTCCTCGACATTCCAGGGCTGCACCATTGCCTTGGCCCTGCGCTCCGCCTTTCGTACGTTCCGAGGGATCGCGACCTCCTGGGCAACGTTCACGGCGACCAGGCGCCGGGCCACCGCCCGGTTCAGTGCCTCCTTCAGCCGCGCCAGGGACATCTCAACCGAGGTCACCCCCAGCCCCGTGCCCGCCTTGCCACCACGAACGCGGCCCTCCCCAAGCGCCCACCTCATCCACGCCTCGACGTGGTCCTCGGTCAGTTCCTGAAGCCGGATGTGCCCAAGCTTCCCCCGGACACGACCCAGGGTCATCGTGTAGCTGTAGACGGTGCTCTCCTCCAGGTCCCCCGCCTTCCTGTCGAGCCACTGGTCGAGCCACTCGTCCACCGTGATCTTGTTGGGCTCGACGAACCTCCCCTCGTAGCGACGGTTCGTGATGCAGGCGTACTCGACCTTCGCTTCCCTCAGCGTGCCGAAGGTACGGGTCAACTGCTTGCGCTTCCCGGTAGCGGGATCGCTCCCTACATCGACCACAAACCGATACCGGACCTGCCCCTTCGCATTCGGGGGGAGCTTCTTGATCGGAACGGACAAAATCTCTCACTCTCCTTGAGGGCGTGGAACACTTCCGCGCAGGCATGGGCGCCGCTGCGTTTCGGCGAAGGGCGCCGCGGTCATCAGGCCAGCAGGCGACAGGACCGTTCGCTTCTCCCATGGGCCCGCGGCTCTGTCCACCCTGTCCGGTACGCCTCCCCCGCCGAGCTCAGCCGAATGCGAACACCTTCAATGGTCGTCACCATCGCCGGTTTGGCCAACCGGCGATCATGGTCTATGTTCCGCTCGCCGCCGGCTGGGATCCGGTCTCACCATCCCCGATGTGACCTCGATCGCCAGCCCACCCCGGAGGACGGAAATACAGCGTCACGCCATCGGGGACGAGCACCGACACCCATCCCGTGAGGCAGCCGAGGTTGCGGGCACCGTGCACCAACGAGGAAGTACGGCGCGGTCACCGGAGACCGTGTCGCCCGTACCCCTCGTGGCGTCTACGGCGTCACCTAGGGGGCGCCAAACCACTGGAGACAGCACCCCGTGCTGATTACTCAGCGTCCGGCCCTGGCCGAAGAGGTCGTCGACGAGTTCGGTGCCGCGGTGGACGGCGCTCTAGTCGCCCGGGGCACGCTGACAGGTACGAATGTCAAGGTCGTCGGCGACGCAGGCGCTGACGGCCTCGTTTCCTGAGTTCAGCGAGGCTCCGATGACGGCGGCAGAAGCGAACAGGACCACGGCGCGACGACGCCCAGTGCTGCTTTCGGCGTAAGCCCTCCGGTGGCCGGGCGGCTGGGAGGGCGCGGCGCGCGGATCCGATGGAGGCGGCCGTGCTGGTGCGGGGACAACCGGCGCGGGCAGGGGGCGGTGCTCTGCGGCTCGGCGAGGGCTGGAGTCTGCTGCGGCGCATGGAGCCAGTTGGCTGCCTGCTCGGCGCTGAGTCGGTGCGGGGGGGCCTTGGCAAGCAGGTGCAGCAGGTAGCAGGAGAGAGGCTGGGGGTCTGGGGCGCAGTTGGGCGGGCGGCAGCGGGACGGCGTTGAAGTGCTGTTGCACGACGGCGATCGAGGAAGTGCCTCGGAACGGGGGTCGGCCGGTGAGCAGTTCGTACAGAACCTTGCGGTCATGCCAAAGCCGCGCTGGGTTGGCAGCCTGGGTCCTGTCAGGACAGTGCCCCCATGGGCGTCCTCCCTTTTGGTTGCTCTGCCCAGACGGTCTTCCCCTGATCCCAGTAGCGGGTACCCCACTGCTCCGCGAGGGTGGCGACGATGAACAGTCCTCGGCCAGTCTCGTCGACGGTGCGGGCGTGTTTCACGTGTGGAGCGCAGGTCGAGGCGTCACTGACCTCGCTGGTCAGCATCTCGTCAAGGATCAGGCGTAGTTGCAGGGGCGGAGCGCCGTGGCGGACCGCGTTGCCTACGAGTTCGCTGACGATGAGCTCATTGGTGAACGCAATCTCCTCGTCCACACCCCAGGCATCCAGTTGGCACCGGGCAGCCGCACGGGCGATCGGGGCGGCTTCGGGGCCCGGCGGCAGGGAGAGGGCCCGTACCTGGTCCGAGGGCAGCGCTTTCGTACGGGCGAGCAGCATCAGTGTCTCGTCGGTCGGGTGGCCGTGGGTGAGCGCATGCGTGATGTCCTCACGCAGCTCGGGAAGACTCCGCATGCTGCCGCGGTCCAGGAGCGGGCGCAGTGGACCTGCCAGGACCTTGTCTGCGAGTGGGGCCGTGGCCATGGCCAGGGTGGTGCCTTCGGGGAGGCTGACCGTGGTCGCGGGAAACGGGGCGCGGCCCGCTCCGGCGAGCAGGGGGCCTGGAGGCACGGCCACGGTGGACGAACTGCCGTCGGGGAGGAGAACGACTGGCTCCGGGAGACCGGCACGGGCAAGGGTGCACGTGAGAGTGACCGGGTCGTAGATCGCGATGGCGCAGCCGGCAGTGAGCGGCTCATGGCGCAGGGGATCCCCACGGGGCAGTGCGGCCCGTTCGGCTGCGAGACGGATCGCGGTGTCGCTCAACCGGGCCAGTAGCTCGTCGGGCCCCAGGTCAAGTGGGGCCAGCGAGTGGAGGGCCGTCCGAAGCTGTCCCATGGTGGCCGCCGCGGCGACGCCTCGTCCGGCGACGTCGCCGACGACCAGCGCGGTCCGTGCGCCGGGCAGCGCGATCGCGTCGAACCATACGCCGCCGCCCTCGGGACCGGGAAAGTGCAGGTGGCAGACCTCCACGGAGCTTGGCGTGGCTGGATGCTGGGGCAGAAGCCTGCGCTGGAGAGTCGCTGCGATGGTCCGCTCGCGGGTGTACCGGCGGGCGTTGTCGATGCACAGAGCGGCGTGCGCGCATACGTCGGACGCGAGCCGGAGGTCCTCCTCCTCGAAGGGATCTTCTTGCTGGTGGCGGTAGAAGCTGACTGCGCCCAGGGCATGTCCGCGCAATGCCAGCGGTGCCACGATCAGAGAGTGGACATCGGACCGCCTGATGGAGTCCGCTCGGGCTGGGTCGGCGGCGAGCCACGCGCTGTCGGCGTCGATCGGGACGAGCCGCGGGCGGAGGTCGGACAGTACGCGCGAGTAGGGGGTGCCGGACGGCAGCGGGCACACGTCTCCGACCGGGTATGCCGAGATCCGTCCCCGGAAGGCTGTTCGGCGTAGGGGAACGTCCTGGTGGACGGGGACCGGTGGAGGGTCCTCACCGCGGACGACGTCGTCGATGACTTCGACGACGGCGATGCCGGTGAAGGCAGGCACTACGGCGTCCACCAGTTCTCGGCACACAGCCAGCACGTCCAGCCGCCGCCCCACCCGCGCGCGGACCGCGTCCAGGAGGGCCAGGCGTTTCAGCGCGTTCTCACGCTCGGTGACGTCGACCGCGGACGCCAGCAGACCGAGCACGTCCCCGCGGCCGCTCTCCAAGCGGGCGAAGGAGACGGAGTAGATGCGGCGTCTGTGCAGGCCAGGCGCCTCGCCGGCCCGGACGAGCAGGTTCAGTACCGGCACTCCGCTCTCCAAGACCCTGCGAGCCACCGCGAGCGTTTCGTCAGGGTCTTCGAGTTCGAACGCCTCGGTGAACCGCTTGCCGAGCAGGTCTGCCACGGGCGTGTCGCGCAGCCAACGGGTGCCGGTGTTCATGCGGACCACGCGGAGTTGGCTGTCCAGGACGTGCAGTCCCACCGGGGACTGGGTGAACATGGCCTTCAAGACCGCCACGTCCTGCTGGGAAACGGCGTCCGCTGCAGCACGTACCTGCCAGACAACGGAAGTGCCGCGCAGCTCCGGCGTGACCAGTACCGGGGCTCCGCCGAAGAGGCTGCCTCGGCGCCCTTCGTCCCCCGCGCTGATCTCGCGCATCAGCGCGAGGACGGACTGGCCGACGGCCTCCTCGGCGGACCATCCGAACAGCTCCTCAGCGAGACGCCGCCACTCGATCACCCGCCCGTCCTCAGCGATGATCATGAGCACGTCGCGGTCGGGCACCGAAAACACCTCCCGCTCTCATCCCGGGTCCATGCACCCCCGATCTGCGCAGTGCACCCCTCCACCAGTTCAAGCGCGTGGCGGTCCCCCAGCAACCCGACCCGGGTGTTTCAAACTGTCACGACAAGCTGATCGAACTCCTGAAGAGGATGCCGCGAAAGCCGCCCTCCCCTGCTCCGCAGACGCCGGACGCACTGCGTCAGCAGGTGCGGCGTGCAGACGCTGCCGCACGGGCGCTGCCTTGGGCTTCGACCCGCGAGGCGCCGGCACACCGCCCGCTCTTGGCCACGGTCCAGCAAGCTCCATGTGCACGGCGACCGCGTTGTTCTCGTTCAAGCTCCGCTCAGCTCCCGCCCACCGCTGATCCACTGGCTACCGGGCACGTTGGGGGTATCAAGCCGACCGACCGTTCAGCTCACCCAGGACACCCGGACGGCGGCGGAGCTTACGCTGTGGCGAAAAGGACTTGGGCAAGGCCGGTCAGCCTGCTGGCTGCGGCCAGCCTCATCGTCGACTACGTCCTCACCGTCGCCGTCAGTCTCGCCGCCGGCGCCGCGAGCCTCGCACCTGGTCGGCGAGGTGCGCGCCCAGCTCGCGGCGCGGCTGCCGAAGGAAACCACAGCAAGTGTTCCCCGACCCGCGCATCCCGCTGCAGCCTGCGCCCGCGACGTCGTACGAACAGGTGGTGGTGAACGTCCGCTACGAAGGCGCCTATCCCACCCGCGAGCGGGCCGAGGAGGCCATCCGTCTGGTCGTCGCAGGACCCGGGCGCCAGCTGACGGGCGACGAGCGCGCCGCCCGTCTGCCCCTCGAAGCCGCACGCCTCCTCACCGCTCAGATCCCCGACACCCGGCCCTTGACCGGCTGGGCCTTCATCAAGGACCTCACCGCACGCGCCGAAGCCTCCCTGGCCACCACCCGCTGGGACACCGGAGCCGTCTTCGCCGCCATCGCCGCCCTGGCCGGCCCCGACCTCCTCACCCGCATCCTGCACCAGCTCCCTTCCGGGTTCGCGCTGTTGTTCGGCCGCGCCGAACTCACCCCCGCCGCCTGAGCGCACCGTGCCCATCCGGCGCCGGGCGCGTTCGTCACGGTGACGCGTACACGGGTTGCAAAGACCCCACGGGACTCGTGCCACGGGCGCCGGGGCCGCGGATACCCGTTCCCCCTTCCTGGCCGTCGATCAAGGCCCTGGTCCGCCCTGGCCCAGGGCTTCGTGCCGCCCCCGCGCCGCTGGGACGCGGTGTGGGCAGGCCGGGTGCGGACGTGACACTGCCGGGCCGGCGGCAGCCCGGGACGCGGCGCCCGCACCGCCCGGTCAGCGACCAGGCCAGGGATGACCGCTCGCAAGGATCGCCCACTCCTCATCCGGCCGGCCCGGTACGAGACGGCCATCCGTCTCCCACCGCAGGGCGAGTTCGGTGAAGGTCGGCCTTCGACACGATGAACCTGACAGGAAACGCATCCGGTCCACGACACCACCCACGCGATCCGCGCATCACAGACCCTGCGTATCGAGCGCGTCCACGAAGCCGGAACGTCGAGGGCATCGAACTGCTCATCCTGGCGGGTCTGATCCTCGTGAGGGCGACAGCGGCCCACGTGTTGCGGCGCTCGACGCGGCCGGGAGGCTATTTCCCGCGCCAGGAGGCGCGGCGCTCCCCGTCGCCGGAGCCGTCACCCGCCCCGGTGCGCGGTGCCTGATCCGTCACCTTCCGCCGCCACGGCAGCCCGCACCCGCTGCTCCTCGCGAGCAGAGCCGACGTCCCGTTCCAGGGGGGTGCGGCTCACGGCCGTCGCGAGGTCTTCCAAGGCCCGCTTCTGCAGTTCCGCCTCGCGCCGCCCGACCTGGCTGCGGTCCTCGGCGGTGGCGTCCTCCCACGCGTGGAGCGCCTCCTCCACGCGCCCCCAGTCCGGATTCCTGTGCTCGCGCACATCGACTGCCGCCTGCGCGGTGTCCGCCTCCAGGGCCTCGGCGAGCCGCTCCGCCTCGGGGACGAGACGGCTGTCAGCCTGCGGGACGTGGCTCTCCATGAGCATCGCCGCCCGGCCGAAACCCTTGAGCGCCTCCTGCGCCTCCTCCGCCTCGCGTGACGTCAGACCCCTGGGGCGGACCGGTTCCCGCCTCGCCCGGTCGTATGCCTCCTGCCAGGCGGCACGTGCCTCCCTGCTCGCCAGCAGTGCCCTGCGCATGTCGGCGTGATGCTCCCGGGTCGGTTCGGCGTAGTTGCGGAGCACCGCGGCCGCGTAGCGGCCGTTGGCGGCGAGCCAGTCCGCGAGCCGGCCCGGCAGCCGGGGCGTCTCCCATGCGGGGAACACCACGTACGCCAGCATGGCCAGGGCCCCGCCGAGCAGGGTGAGCACCACCCGCTCCGGGACCGTCTGCTCCCATGCCTGGCCGCCCATGCCGAGCAGGAAGACGACGTACGCGGCGGTGAAGCACTGGGAGTAGGCGTAGCCGGTACGGTTCAGCGTGTACGACAGGCCCGCCGAGACCACCGCCAGGGCGCCGAATACATGGGCGTCCGGGCCCAGGGCCCGCACCATCCCGGTGGCGAGTGCGACCCCCGCCAGGGTCCCGGCGAGACGGGCCACCGCACGGGCGTACGTCCGGTGGAAGTCCGGCCGCATCACCATCACCGAGGCGATGGGCGCCCAGTAGCCGTGGCCCAGGGGCAGCCGGGCGGCGATCAGATAGCCGAGCGTGGCCACCGCCGCCAGGCGGACGGCGTGCCGGAACACGGGCGAGTCCCGGCGGAGCTCACGGCGGACCGCCCGGACGGCGACCGGGACCAGCCGGAACATGGTCGGGCGCACCAGGAACTGGGCGCCCGCCGGGCCGGGCGGCATGGGCGTCATCCCGCGCGCGCCACCGCACCCGGCGATCTCCAACGCCTCGCCGAGCAGTTCCACGAGCCGCTCGGCGGTCTGTCGCGCGGGGCCCTCCAGCACCTCGTGCTCCTCGTCGACGCGCAGGACGTCCGTGCTCCCGGGCCGCACTTCGGCGGGAGTGCCGCGGCGGATCGAACGAGCGGCCGCGTCCAGGACGTCGGCGGCCGCGTCGAGCAGCTCCCGCGCGCGGTCCCGCCCGGGTCCCTCCGCCGGGGCGCCGACGTCCGGGTCGGCGAGCGCGGCGACGACCGGCCGAATGCGCTCGGCGAGGCCCCGGGGGCCGTGGAGGACGGGGGGACGGGTGCGGGCCTGTGACGGCGTCACGGCGGCCGCGTCCCGGGCCGTCATCAGCGGCTCCGGGTCGAACGGGGCGGTCGGGTCGTGCCGCAACCGGCGGGCGTAGTCCGCCACGGCGGCAAGGGCGTCGGCAAGCGCGTCACGATGCGCCCCCCAACGCCGGATCGGGAACAGCAGGATCAGCACGGCCTGTGTCACGCCCCCGAGCGCGATGACCCCGGCGTGCTCCAGGGCCCGCCCGACGCTCGTGGGTAGGGTGATGGTCACCAGCATGCTGCCGACCGTCGTCCCTGCGACGATCCCGGCGGTGGATCCGACGGCCCACGCCATCCCCGCCACAAAGGCCCATACGGCCAGCAGAGGGAGGAACGTCACGAGTCGCCCCGCCGCCAGGTAGCCCACGAAGGTGCTGAGCGCCAGACCCGCGCCCGCGCCGAGCGCGACCACCTTGCGTGGACGCCAGGTGCGTTGGAAGGTGGCCCCACCCGCGGAGTAGGCACCGAGGGCGGCGGACGCGGCATACGCAGGGGAGACCAGCCACAGCGCTGGCCCGACGACGATCGCCACCCCAGCGGCCGTGCGCAGCGCGAGCAGGGGCTCCAGCCGCGTCTCCTCGATCGTGAGCCCGGATCGCACGACCTCCCCGAAGGCCCGCAGCCACGTCACGGGTGTGAGCCTAGCCGGAACACTCTGCGGGGTCGCGTCGGCCTGGTCGAGGTGCGACAGCCGTCGGGAAGGGAAGCCCCCGCACGCCCCGCGAACATGCCGGAGGCCGCAGCCGCTGGACGGGGTGCAGCCACTGCGGACACCACTGGGCGTCCGCCGTCCGTCCTACCGGGCCGGAGCGCGGGCGATCGCCGCTGGATCAGGTCCGACCGGAGCGCGGGCGACTGCCCCTGGCCCCGGCCGGAAAAGGCGGGACGGCGGCCCGGGTCGCCTACCGCTTGTGGCCGTTCCCGTGTCCGTTGGGATGCAGGACCACCTTGGTCCAGCCCTCGTCACGGGCGTCGAAGTGCTCGTAGGCGGTGGGGGCCTCGTCCAGGCTGAGTTCGTGGGAGACGACGAAGCTCGGCTTCGCCTTCTCGCCGGCGATCAGATCCCGCAGCGCCCGGTTGTACCTCTTCACCGGCGCCTGCCCGGTGCCCATGTGCTGGCCCTTGAACCACATCATGCCGAAGTCGATCGGGACCTTGCCCTGTGCCTCCAGCTCGCCCTGGGCCTCCGCGCCGCCGGGGTCCTGGGGCAGGAACACGCCCACCACGCCGATGTCGCCGGTGAACCTGACCGAGTCGATCAGGCCGTTGAGCGTGAGGCTGGCGTCCTCGTGTCCCTCGGGGTCGTGCGCCTGATAGCCGACGCACTCACAGCCGTTGTCGGCGCCCAGACCGAGGGTGGCCTCCTTGACGACCTCCGCCGGCTTCTGCTCGGCGGTGTTGATCGGGATGGCCCCGATCTGCTCCGCCTTGCGCAGTCGGTCGGGCTGGTAGTCGGCCACCCAGACGCGCCCGGCGCCCTTGAGGAGGGCGGAGTAGGCCGCCATCAGTCCGACGGGGCCGGCCCCGAAGACGATCGTCTGGTCACCTGGTTTGACGTGGGCCATCTCGGTGGCGTGATAGCCGGTGGGGAAGATGTCGGAGAGCATCACGTAGTCGGTCTGCCGCTCGGCGGCGTCCTGACTCAGACGCAGCGCGTTGAAGTCGCCGTAGGGCACGCGCAGCAGTTCCGCCTGGCCGCCCTGGTAGGGGCCCATGTCGGCGAATCCGTAGGCGGCTCCGGCGAGGGCCGGTTCCGGCTGCATGGTCAGGCAGTAGTTGGTCAAACCCCGCTCGCACTGCTTGCAGAAGCCGCAGGCGATGTTGAAGGGCAGAACCACATACTCGCCGACCTGGACCTTGCGGACGGCCGAGCCGACCTCCACGACCTGGCCCATGTTCTCGTGTCCCAGGGTGCGGCCGGACTCGAACGAGGTGCGGCCCTCGTACATGTGCAGGTCCGAACCGCAGATGTTGGTAGTGGTGATCTTGACGATGATGTCGCAGGGGTGTTCTATCTTCGCGTCCGGTACGTCCTTCACGGTCACCGTTCGCGGGCCTTCGTATACCGCTGCTTTCATGATCGCTTCCTTCGGTGCCGCGGCATGACCGCAGCACGGGTGCGATGGAGACGGCGTACCGAGTCTGACTCCGGGAGTTGGTGCGACGACGTCCATGGCTCCGGCACGCCGCTGTAGGCCGTTCACCCGGTTCAGGTGGAACGGTGGTGCCGCCACGGTCCTGCCCGTCAGAGCTTCGGCGCTCAGGCGGCGTACCGTCCGGGTCCCCGTCGGCCCCCGACGCGAAACAGCCCGCACCGATCGATCAGCGAAATCTTCATACGTGGACCACCACCGGCCACCGATCACCAACCACCGACGAATCTTTGGCTCAGGTCGCCAGCTGGTCACCGTCGTCGTCCTGGAGCATGTGGCGGCGTTCCTGTTCCCGTTTGGAGTAGGCGGCTGCCCGGACCGCCTCGTCGCTCTCCAGGCCCGTTCCCAGCGCGCCACCCACCGTGGCGACCGAAGCGACGAACCAGGACAACGTCCAGTATTCCGCGGCGTGAAGCGGGTTTCGTGTCGTGGAGGCGAAGACTTGGCCGTTGAGGATGAACAGGGCCCACACCAAGTTGATGACGATCAACCCAGGTAGCAGACAAGCACCCCGATACCCACCGTCACGACCGTCGAGGCGTTGTAGAGCCTCGCCTTCTGCCTCGCCTCCCGCGAGACCTCTGCTGATCGATGCCACAGCTTCGCGTCCACGATCAGCCAGCCGATCATGAGCGCGACGGACCCGACCGTGGCGATCACGAGACGTGGCGTGCTCAGGGACTCGGCCAGGTTCCAGATGGTGGAGTTCACGGTGGCGACCGCTCCCGTGGCCAGTGCGGCCGCCAGGGCTTTCGACAGACCCGGCACCAACCGCCACGGCCGGTTGGCACGGACCATACCGACGAGCACCCTCAGGTAACCGCGCGGCCCGCTGACGACATACCGAAGATCAGCGGTCTCCTCCTCACCGACCGGGCCCGGGTGAATAGGCGCGAGACGACTGACGAAGGGCTCCAGTAGCGGCTGACCCTGCGGAGGCCCCTCAGCCAAGGTCGGTGAGGGCCACGACGATGTCCCACCTCTCCGCTCTTCCGCGGTCCATGATCGGGCGCATCAAGGTGGGCGGATCCTCGGTCCCTGAGGTGAAGGGCTCACTGACCACCTCGACGACGAACCGTCGGCCCTGGCCTGACTTGTCGGCGAGCCGAGAGGGAAGTATCCGGGCCATCCGCTGCGCGATCTCCGTGGGCGCGTCGGGATCCGCCAGGAGAGCCACGACCGTAACGTCCTGGGACGACACCCGCATGACTCCTTCTCGTCTGCTGCCCCGCGATCGCCCGTGCCACAGGATGCCCCGAGGTACCGCCGACGTCGCGTGACACGCTGGCCCCTGCCGGCAGGTGGCGGAACGGTTGCGTGCGCCACCGCGAACATCCGCTCCGCGCCACCCCGGTCGGCACCGCACGCCGCGCCACCAGCCACCCCGCTTCGGTGTCCGGCCAGGAGTGACGGCTCGGTCCGCGCCCACGGCGCATCGGTCAACGGCGCGCCCGGACCAGCGATGCGATGATCCGAACGAAGCGGCTAGCCTCAATGTAGGTCGTGGCCTTGGGCTTTCGCCTGGTCGAGGCGGTTTTGGACGCGGGAACGATAGTGACGGCATCGGCCGGGGGCGGCGGGCTGCGACCTGGGGGTGAGCCGCCGGGGCGAGTGCGCCACCGGGAGGCGAACCATGGCGTTCGCCGAAGGGCGCCGGCAAGGGGCAGACGAAGGCCCCGACTGGTTCGGGGGGATCCCCAGCCGGGGCCGATCGAGAGTGGGCACGAAGGGCGGTCGCCTCGCGGCGGGGGCTCCATAAGGCTTCAGCCGAACGATCGTCCTCATGGGCAAAGGGTGAGGCCCGGGGACACAGTTCCCTTCACGCCCACGTATGCGTCAACGGTGAAGCACCCTCGAATGTTCCCTGGAAGTGGCTCATACCGGGATTCTCCGGATGCTCGTGTGAGCGGGGCCCGGTGACGGCGCCTGATCGCGCGGTTCCCGGCGCGATCAGGTAATCAGGAACGGTGGACAAGGACGCGACCGACCCCTTCGTGCATGTCCGGGGCGCCAGTGAGAACAACCTGCGGAACATCGATGTCGACGTTCCGCGGGACGCGATGGTCGCCTTCACCGGCGTCTCCGGTTCGGGCAAGTCCTCGCTCGCTTTCGGTACGCTCTACGCGGAGGCCCAGCGGCGCTACTTCGAGTCAGTGGCACCGTACGCCCGGAGGCTGTTGCAACAGGTCGGCGCACCGCACGTGCAGGAAATCACGGGACTGCCACCGGCCGTGGCCCTGCAGCAGCGACGCGGGTCGCCCAGCTCGCGCTCGACGGTCGGCACCCTCACCACGCTGTCCAATCTGCTGCGCATGCTGTACTCCCGCGCCGGCACCTATCCGCCCCGGG
The DNA here is from genome assembly GCF_044767525.1 of Streptomyces sp. NPDC101234. NCBI lineage: Bacteria > Bacillati > Actinomycetota > Actinomycetes > Kitasatosporales > Streptomycetaceae > Streptomyces > Streptomyces sp. NPDC101234. The sequence goes on from NZ_JBIWOA010000025.1 coordinate 63,178, forward strand.
CCGCACGGCTGGAGGCCGAGTCGTTCTCACCCAACACCGCGGCCGGCGCCTGCCCGGAGTGCCACGGGCTGGGCGTCGTGCACGACGTCGCCGAGGACCTGCTCGTCCCGGACCCCTCGCTGAGTATCCGCGAGGGGGCGATCGCCGCGTGGCCGGGCGCCTGGCAGGGCGCCAACCTGCGCAGTGTCGTGAGCGGCCTGGGGATCGACACCGACCGGCCGTGGCGCAGGCTCAGGAAGAAGGACCGGGACTGGCTGCTGTACACGGACGAGCAGCCCTCCGTGTACATCGAGCCGGAGGAGGACCGCGTCGACTACGGCTACCAGGGCACGTTCTGGAGCGCCCGCAAGCACGTCATGCACGTCCTCGCCGACTCCAAGAGCGAGAAGATGCGCGAACGGGCGCTCCGGTTCGTCAGGAGTGTGCCCTGCCCCGCCTGTCACGGCAGCGGACTGCGGCCCGAGGCGCTCGCCGTGACCTTCGCCGGACGTTCCATCGCCGAGATCAACGCGATGCCGCTCACCGAGGTCGTGGCGCTGCTGCGGCCCGTCGCGGGGCGGTCCGAGGCCGACGCCACCACCTCGACCGCCCGATCCGGGGAGACCACCGAGGTCGCGGTCCGGATCTGCGGCGATCTGGTCGCGCGGATCGACGTACTGCTCGACCTGGGCCTCGGATATCTCAGCCTCGGGCGCCGCTCGACGACCCTGTCGCCGGGCGAGGCGCAGCGTCTGCGGATCGCCACCCAGCTGCGCTCGGGGCTGTTCGGCGTCGTCTACGTCCTCGACGAACCCTCCGCGGGCCTGCACCCGGCTGACGCGGAACCGCTGCTGGAGGTGCTGGACCGCCTCAAGGCGGCGGGCAACTCGCTGTTCGTCGTGGAGCACGACATGGACGTCGTACGGCGGGCGGACTGGGTGGTCGACATCGGCCCCGGTGCGGGCGAGGGCGGCGGACGCGTACTGTACAGCGGCCCGGTCGCCGGTCTCGAGCGGGTCGGGGAGTCGGCCACGAGCCAGTACCTGTTCGGGCGCGCCCAGCCGCTCGATCACCGCCCGCGCACACCGCACGGCTGGCTGCACCTGCGCGGCGTCTCCCGCCACAATCTGCACGACGTGTCCGTCGACGTACCACTCTGTGTACTGACGGCGGTCACGGGCGTGTCCGGTTCCGGGAAGTCGACGCTGGTGACGCAGGTGCTCGCCGAGGTCGTCCGCGGCCACCTCGGACTCGTACCCGAGGAGCCGGACGAGGCGCAGCTGGAGGTCGACGTCCAGGACGCCTCGGGGGTCGAGTCGTTCGACCGGCTGGTCCGGGTCGACCAACGGCCCATCGGCCGAACTCCCCGGTCCAACCTGGCCACGTATACGGGGATGTTCGACGCGGTGCGCAAGCTGTACGCGGCGACGGACGAGGCCCGGGCACGCGGCTACTCGGCCGGGCGGTTCTCCTTCAACGTGCCCGAGGGGCGGTGCGAGACCTGTCAGGGGGAGGGATTCGTCGCGGTGGAACTGCTGTTCCTGCCCGGCACCTACGCGCCGTGCCCGACCTGCCAGGGCGCCCGGTACAACGCCGAAACGCTGGAAGTCACCTACCGCGGCAAGAACATCGCGGACGTGCTGGCGCTGTCCGTCGACGCCGCCGCCGAGTTCCTGTCCGCCGTCCCGGCGGCCTCCCGCAGTCTGGAGACGTTGCGCGAGGTGGGACTCGGGTACCTGCGGCTGGGCCAGCCCGCGACGGAACTCAGCGGGGGTGAGGCGCAACGCATCAAAAACTGGCCACCGAACTGCAGCGAGCCCGCCGCGGGCACGCGCTCTACCTGCTCGACGAGCCGACGGCGGGGCTGCACCCCTCGGACATCGCGCTGCTGCTGCGACAGCTGCACCGGCTCGTCGACGCCGGCAACACGGTCGTCCTCGTCGAGCACGACCTGGACACGATCGCCACCGCCGACTGGGTCATCGACCTCGGGCCGGGAGGCGGCGACGCGGGCGGGCGGGTGGTCGCGGCCGGGCCGCCGGCCAAGGTGGCGAGGGCCCGCCGCAGCGCCACCGCGCCCTATCTCGCGGCCCGGCTCGCTCGCTCCTGACGACGACGCGAAGGGCTGAGCACGTCAGCCGGGTTCGGGGCGCAGGGTCGCGCGCGACGCCATGCTGCATTCCAGTTTGTGGCGGACATTGCTCGCGAGGTGTCCCGTCCGGGCCCATTCCGCCGGGTCAGCCGGGCACGGGGTGGTGTGCCCGGGCGAACTGTTCCACAATGGCGGCGCAGAAGGCGGGCAGGTCGGCCGGGCTGCGGCTGGTGACCAGCTGCCCGTCGACGACCACCTCCTGGTCGACGACCTCCGCGCCGGCGTTGCGCAGGTCGGTGCGGATGCTGGGCCAGGACGTCAGACGGCGGCCGCGCACGGCGTCGGCTTCCGCTAGGGTCCACGGGCCGTGGCAGATCGATGCGACCGGTTTCCCGCTGGCCATGAAGTCCTTGACGAACCGCACCGCGTCGCGGTCCATGCGCAGCTGGTCGGGGTTCATGGTACCGCCGGGCAGGAGCAGCGCGTGGTAGTCGTCGACGGAGGCATCGGCGACCAGGCGGTCCACGGGGAAGGTTCCGGCCGCGTTGAGGTCGAACTGGCGGGCTTGGATCTCGCCGGGGTGGAGCGAGACGATCTCGGTCTTCGCCCCTGCGCCCTGCAGCGCACCGCGCGGCTGGTCGAGTTCCACGCGCTCGACGCCGTCGGTGGCCAGAATCCCCACCCGCATCCCCTGGAGTTCCTGTGTCATGGTTCGGCTCCCTTCACGAGTCGCTGTCCGCACCCCTCTTTCCGGACCGGCGACTGCCAGGCCCGGCCGAAGGCGCCCCGACTTTCCCTCGGGTCAGAGCATCGCGGGACGAGACGGACCCTCGAAACCTTCCGAGTCAGGGGCCGTTACGTGAAGGCGAGGGGTGTGATTTTCCTGGCCGGGCGACCAGCCGCGCTGAAACCGCGATCGCGCATCCCCGAGCACGTGCGGCGCGCCCTGAGCCTCGGCGAAGGATCCCGGTCTCCACCTTCCGCCCCCGTCCGGCATGTCGGTTCAGTCCGCCGACATGCACAGGGGCGCGACTGCTACAGCAGCCGGTCGAACACCGCGGTCACGCCCTCCCAGTGATTGGTCTGGGGATTCTTGACATCCGGATACATGATTTTGAACGTCTCGGCAAGGGCCACGCTGAGACCGCCGATGATCTCGGGGAAGCGGTCTTCGGCCTCCTGGGTGGGTGTCCTGTCGAGGGGAGGGCGCGCGGCGAGCTGTTCCAGGATCGGCTTCAGCTCGACCTCCTCGTCGAGCCGCCGGAACCGGTGGATGCTCTCCTGGAGGCCCTTGGTGATCGGTAGGTCCCACGGTTCGACGGTATCCCTGCCGTTGGCCTTGGCCGACGCCTGGCCTACGACCAGAAGGTCGTAGAGCTTGGCGTCGACGAAGTCGCCGTACCGCTTGAGGTCGTTCCTGTCCACGTCGAGGCTCGCGGCGGCGCGGAAGAACCTCTCGAACTTCGACACACCCATCACGGTCATGCCTCTCGCCTCCTCACGGGGAACGGACGGCGTCGTTCCCTCGCGCCCGCGCCGCCATCGGCTGTTACCCGGTCGAGATTCGCAGAGCCCCCTGCTGAGCGCCTCCGCACCCCAGGCCGAAAAAGGCCACCCCCTCTTCCCCTGGCAGAGCAGCATGAAGTGCGCAGGCATCCCTTGGCCAGCCGTACGGCCAGCCGTCCGTCCGCAGGACGGCTTGCACGCCGTTGCAACGCCGTGAACGAGAATTGCTGACCGGACGAGACGACCAGCTCGGGGAAGCGGGACTGTATGGGGGCACCCCTCTCAGAGCATCTCCAGGGGCGTGGGCCCGCTGGGCGGCGGGAACGCCTCGTCGAGAGCGTCGAGCGCCTCGGTGGGAAGGTGGAGGTCCAACGCGCCGCGGTTCTCCCGAACGTGGTCGGGTGATCCGGAACGCGGGATCGCGGTCACCCCCTGTGCCAGCACCCAGGCGAGTGCCACCTGGGCCGGCGTAGCTCCGAGGGCCCGGGCCACGGCGCCCAAAGCCTCCACCATCATCAGCCGCCCCTGCTCGATCGGGGAGTAGGACATGACCGTCACCCCGGCCTCGCGGCACCACGGGAGCAGATCCCACTCGATGCCGCGCCGGGAGAGGTTGTACAGCACCTGGTCGACGGCCACGGCGTCGCCGCCGGGGAAGGCGGTCAGCTCGACCATGTCGGCGACGTCCAGGTTGCTCACGCCCCAGTAACGGATCTTCCCCGCCTCCATCAGGTCGGTGAATCCCGCAAGGGTCTCCTCGAGTGGCCACCGTCCCCGCCAGTGCAGCAGGTAGAGGTCCAGCCGTTCCGCACGGAGCCGCCGCAGACTGCCCTCGCAGGCGGCGACGGTGCCCTTCCGGTCGGCGTGGCCGGGCAGCACCTTGCTGACGAGGAAGACCTCCTCCCGGCGTCCCCGGAGGGCCTCCCCGACGAGCTCCTCGGCTGCGCCGTCGCCGTACATCTCCGCCGTGTCGACGACGGTCATGCCCAGGTCCACGCCCAGCCGCAGCGCGGCGATCTCCTGTTCACGCCGGGCCGGATCCTCGCCCAGGTACCAGGTGCCCTGTCCGAGCGCCGCGATCTCCTCACCGGAGGGGAGCGCGATCGTTCTGGCCGATTCCGTAGACATCTCGGGCCTCCCGCCCGCCGTGGATCCGTGTCACGCGCGCCCGCACCGAGTGCCCAGGTCCGCGCCTCCCAGACAACCGGTGCCGCATGCGCCGCAGGGAGGTCAGGAGGGACGAGCGGACTGCGCCGAGCGCGTGCCGGGACCGGGTGCGCGATCGCGCAACGCGACGGCGACCGACACGACGGCGCCGCAGGAGAGGACCGCCGCGAAGCCGATCATCGCGGTCTGCACGGCGAAGTGCCGCAAGGCGATGCTGAACAGGACGGAGGGCAGGCCCATTCCGAGGTACGCGACGACGAAGAAGACGGCGAGGACCCCCGCGCGTGAGGCGGGCTCGGCCACCGAAACGGCACGTTCGACGCCTCCCTTGAACAGCAGCCCGGAGCCGGCTCCCGACAGGGACACGGCGACCAGGTAGAGCCAGAGCGCCGGGTGGTAGAGGGCGACGGCGCACAGGACCAGGCCGAGCGGGAAGACCACTGCTCCCACGGTCAGGACCCGGGGCAGTGGGAGGCGGCCCAGCACCAGCTGGGCGGCCGCCGCGGAACCGAACATGAGGAAGGCCGCCAGGCCTACCAGGAGGTGTGAGTCGGTGTGCAGGGTGCCGTGGAGCACGCTCGCCCCGAGGGAGGAGATCAGGCCGAGGATCGCGAAGGCGAAGGCGCCCAGCGCGCCGGCCGCGCCGAAAGCCCGCCGGCCGCCGGGGCGCAGGACGAACCTGCTGGGCGGTTCGGCCGCGGGCAGCTCCAGGTCCACGGTCTCCGGGGTGGACAGCACCAGCACCAGGCACACCGCCATGGCGAGCGTGAAGATCGCCTGGGTGGTGATCAGGGGCATGGGAAGCCACTCGGCGGCGGCTCCGGCGACCAGGGGGCCTGAGGCCAGGCCGCCGAGGTTGGCGGCGGTGGCCACGATGCCGGGCAGCACCGAACCCGTCCGTTCCGGACGGGCCTCGTGGTGGAGGTCGTGCAGGTACGTCGTCGCGGTCGAGGCCATCAGCCCCAGCCCGACGCCGTTCAGGATCCTGCCCACGATCAGCCCCGGCAGGTCCCGCCACGCGATCAGTACGACCGACGCGACGATGCCGACCAGCAGCGCCGGGACGATGATGCGCCGCCGGCCGAACCGGTCCGACAGGTGTCCCAGTCCGAGGAAGGCGGCCGCCGCGCCCACGACCATCGAGGCGTACGCGACCGTGACCGTGGTCACGCCGAAGTTGTCCCGCGCCTCGTACAGCGGCCACAGCGGGGTCGGCGCGGTGCCGAAGGCCATCAGCACGGTGAAGGCCACCGCCACGAACCAGAAGCCGGTCGTGTGCGAGGCACGGCGCCGGGCGGGGGCGCGGGGCGGCAGGTCGGCGGGAGCGGGTGCTGGGATCCGGTGGGTCGGGTCGCCGGGAGTGCCAGCTGTGGGACGGCTCAGCGGCTTGGGAACGGCAGGCAGGGATACCCCTCCTCGGGCGGAATCGGATGGTGCTTTCCATCCTCCTCACCAGCCTGGATCAAAGCCAACGAATGTTTCTGCTGGGCTCGAGCAATGAGAGAGATACTTCTCGTGTGGAGCTACGTCAGCTGGAGCACTTCATCGCCGTCGCCGAGGAGCTCAGTTTCACGCGTGCCGCACGTCGGCTGCACATGGTGCAGTCGGGCGTGTCCGCCGCGATCCGCTCCCTGGAGCGCGAGCTCGGCTGCGCGCTGTTCGAGCGCACATCGCAGCAGGTCCGGCTCACCGGGGCGGGCGCGGCGCTGCTGCCGGAGGCGCGGGCCACCCTGCACGCCGCCCAGGCGGCGCAGGACGTCGTGCGCGAGGCACAGGACACGCTGCGCGGCACGGTGAACGTGGGCGCCATGGCCTCGGTCGAGGTGGTGGACCTGCCTGCGCTCCTCGGGCAGCTGCACGCGCGGCATCCGGCGATCGACGTCCGGCTGCGGCTGGCGACGACCGGATCGGCGGGACTGGCGCACGCGTTGCTCAGCGGGGACCTGGACGTGGCCTTCCTGTCGCTGCCCGAGCACAAACCCGCCGGGATCGACGCACGGGAGCTGGCCACCGTGCCGCTCCTCCTGGTGGTGAGCGCCGCCCATCCGCTCGCGCAGCGGGGGGAGGCGGCACTTGCGGACCTCGCGGGCGAGCCATTCGTCGACTTCCCGCCGGGCTACGGCAACCGCGAGGTGGTCGACCGGGCGTTCGCGGTGGCGGGCGTCGCACGCCGGGTGGCCCTGGAAGTGCCCGACATCGACATGGGGGCGGCACTGGTCCGGCACGGTCTGGGCATCGCCTTCCTGCCCGCCTTCGCCGTTGCCCGCACTCCCGGCCTGCACGTCCTGGACGTCCTGGACGTCCACGGCACCACGCTCCGCTGGAGCATGCATCTCGGCACGTCGTCGGCCCGGCGGCCCAGCTCGGCCCTGCGAGCGCTGCTCGACCTGGTCGACCTCCACGTCATCGCCCTGTGACGCCCGGGCGTCTCCCGGCGGTGGTGTCCGGCCCCCTGCGTAGGCTCCGGCCGCGACATCTGCCGCAGCATCCGCTGACGCTCAGGCGCCGTCGTCCACAGGCGGCGTCGGACACCTTCTCGGCCCCGTCGAGGCTGGTGCCGAAAGCCCCCGCCGATCGTCGCGATGGCGGTGATGAACCAAGGCGCCCGTCTTCTGGCGCGACGCGCCCTCCCTGGATCAACCGAAGAACGGCCACCCACCCAGCAACTTCAGCTCTGTGACGGAGCAGCAGGCCCAACTGCTGCTCACGGCGATCACACGAAAGCACCAGCGAGGCATCAGCCGGGGCCGCCCAGCACGATCTTCCACACTCGGGTCGCCACCTGGAGGTTCAGCCGGTCCTCGACGTTCGCGAGGTCGTTGCCGCTGATGTCGCGGATGCGCTGGAGACGATAGCGCAGCGTGCTGCGGTGGATCGCGAGGGATTCCGCGGTCTCGTCGTAGTTGCCGCCGCAGTCGAAGTACCGGGAGAGGGTCTCCACCATGGCCGTTTGGTGCCGGGAGTCGTAGTCGATGAGCTGCCCGAGCCACTCGTGGACGAACGTCTCCAGTTCCTGGTAATCGTTGCCGGGTCCCAGGATGCGGTAGAGGCCGAGTTCGTCGAAGAACGTCGTGCCGTAGTGCTCGCGGGAGTGGCGGCGCACTTCCAGGGCACGCTGCGCCTCCTGGTAGTGGTGGGGGATGTCGGTCAGGGAGTCGCAGGGGGCGCTCACCCCGATCGTCCCGGACCGTGTCCCGGTCTCCCGGGCGAGCGTCTCATACAACGCGCGGGCGTGCGGCCTGTCGTCGGCGACCAGGACCACGTGGTCGGAACGTCGGGTCAGCAGCGAGCGCATGCCCACGGCAGAGGCCGCCCGTCCCACGGTCTGCGCGAAGGAGTCGTCCGCAGTCCGGTTCGGCCACTGCACCACGACGATGTAGTGGCTTCGGTGCAGGTCGTGTCCGACTGCCTCGGACCGGGCGTAGGCGCTCGCCTCGTCCGTCCCCGTCAGGAGGTCGTCGACCAGCTCGCGGTGCAGCCTCAGCTCCACTTCGGCCAGATTGCGCAGATGCGTCAGCTCCGGGGCGAGCAACGCGGCGGCGTGTTCCAGCGCGAGCACGGTGTGCTCGTCGGCCTCGCCCCGGGCATCGACCAGGGCCAGGACGCCCAGGATCTCGCCGTGCGGGCGGACCAGGGTGATCAGCCGGTCCTTTATCCGCACCGGTCCGGCCTGACGGGCGACGGCGTGCAGCATTTCGTCCTGGCGCACGGGGTCCGGTTCGGGATAGGGGTCGGGGCGGCTGGGGCCGGTCCAGGACCTCAGCCGACCGAAGCGGTCCTCGACCAGCGCGGGGAGTCCGGTGAGCCTGTGCAGTGCGCGGGTGATGGCTTCCTCGCCGCCGCTCGAGGCAGCGACGTCGGCCATGAGTCCCTGAACGGCTCGCTGGTATCCCAGCTCGGCAAGGACGGAGATCAGCTGCCGCTGGAGGGCTGTGCGTTCGTCTCTCAGCCGGTGCAGCTCCAGCGCGTCCTCGCGTAGGCGGCGATGCACGAAGGCGACTGACAGTGCGGCAGCGGTGTGCCGGACGAGCGTGGCGAGCAGGAATCGCTCGGGCTCGGTGGGCTGGGAGCGGGATGTCACCACGAGGTAGCCGTGGAGTCTCCCGAGTCCGCGTAGCCCCAGGGCCCTGCCCCAGGGCCTGCCGGGTACGGTCAAAGGGCCGTCCTGCCCGGCCAGCTCCCGCACCCTCCGGCCCACGGCCAGAGCGTGCGGCTGCCCGTTCCTCGGGCTGGGGACCAGGTCGGCGTCCATCTTGAGGTATCCGGCCTCGGCGCGGTATGGCCCCGCGGCGGTTATGTAGTCCATAGCCAGGCGCAGGATCTCGTCTTCGTCCGGGGTGTCGAACAGGGTGCCGGAGAGCACCATCAGGTCGCGGGGGCCGTGGTCGGCCGGAGTGCGAGCGCGTGGGCGGGGGCGGGGGCGGGGCTGTCTGCGCGCGGCAGTCGAGTGCCCTCGGGCGCTGCCCCGCGAAAGGCCGCCCACCCGGTCGGGGCAGCGGTGGTACAGGCTGTGCGTCCGACTGCCGGCCATGGGATCACTCCGTTCTCCCCGAGCCTTCAGGGAGGCGAGTGGTATTTCGCGTACCCGCTCCGGGGTGACTTATCCGAGATGTCCGGATTCTTTCTCTCGTACTCGTGGGGCGACCGGGTCCGTGCACTCCTGACCCGCCAGGCGCAGGCGTGGAGCCACCCGGTTCCGCACCCTGGGGAGTGCTCGAGACCCTCCGTGCGCACCGGTGGGCGGAGGTGCCACCCCTACTTGAACGAACGTGATCCGGAGAGTCGACGCAGGCGCCGCACCGGGAGGAGTTCCTCATGGCCAAGGCAGTGGGCATCGACCTGGGCACCACCAACTCGGTGATCGCCGTGTGGGAGGGCGGCGAGCCGTCCGTCGTGCCCAACAGCGAGGGCAACCGCACGACACCGTCCGTGGTGGCCTTCACCGACACCGGGGAACGTCTGGTGGGCCAACTGGCCCGGCGCCAGGCGATCCTCAACCCGAAGGGCACCATCTACTCGGCCAAGCGGTTCATCGGCCGGCACTTCGACGAGATCTCCGAGGAGGCCAGGGCGGTCGCGTACGACGTCGTCGAGGGCGACGGCGGGGCGGCTCGCTTCAAGGTGCGCGACAAGCTCTACGCGCCTGAGGAGATCAGCGCACAGGTGCTGCGCAAACTCGCCGACGACGCCTCCAAGCAACTGGGGGAACGGGTCACGGAGGCGGTCATCACGGTGCCCGCCTACTTCAACGACGCTCAGCGCACCGCCACCAAGGACGCCGGACGGATCGCGGGACTGGAGGTGCTGCGGATCATCAACGAGCCGACGGCGGCCGCCCTCGCGTACGGCATGGACAAGAAGCAGCACGAGACCGTCCTCGTCTTCGACCTGGGCGGCGGCACCTTCGACGTGAGCATCCTCGACGTCGGCGACGGCGTGGTGGAGGTGCGCTCCACCGCCGGCGACAGCCACCTGGGCGGCGACGACTTCGACCGGCGTCTGGTGGATTACCTCGCGGACGACTTCCAGAAGGCGAACGGCATCGACCTGCGCAAGGACCCGCAGGCGCTGCAACGACTGTTCGAGGCGGCGGAGAAGGCCAAGACCGAGCTCAGTTCGGTGACGCAGACGCAGGTCAGCCTGCCGTTCATCACCGCCGACGCCTCGGGCCCCAAGCACCTCACCGACTCGATCATGCGGTCCACGTTCGAGCAGATCACCGGCGACCTGGTGGAGCGCTGCCTGGAACCGGTCCAGCAGGCGATGGCCGACGCCAAGGTCGGCGAGAGCGACATCGACGAGGTCATCCTCGTCGGCGGTTCCACGCGTATCCCGGCGGTCCAGTCTCTGGTCCGCCGACTGACCGGCGGCAAGGAACCCAACATGAGCGTCAACCCCGACGAGGTCGTGGCCCTGGGCGCCGCGATCCAGGCCGGGGTGCTCAAGGGCGAGGTCAAGGACGTCCTGCTGCTCGACGTCACACCCTTGTCGCTGGGCGTGGAGACGCGCGGCGGAGTGATGACGAAGATCGTCGAGCGGAACACCACCATCCCCGTGCGCCGCGCCGAGACCTTCTCCACCGCCGAGGACAACCAGCCGGCCGTCGATGTGGTGGTCCTCCAGGGCGAGCGCGAGCGGGCCGCCGACAACCGCGCGCTGGGCCGGTTCCAGCTCACCGACATCCGGCCGGCGCCCCGGGGCGAACCCCAGGTCGAGGTCACCTTCGACATCGACGCCAACGGCATCCTCAACGTCAAGGCCCGCGACCGGGACACCGGCAAGGAACAGGGCATCACCATCAGCGAGAGCTCCAACCTGGACCGCAGTGAGGTCGAACGCATGGTCCAGGAGGCCGAGCGCAACCAGGGCCAGGACCATGCACTCCGCGAGGCCGTCGACGCCCGCAACGAACTCGACGCCGTCGCGTACCAGGTCGAGAAGCGCCTCGCCGAACTGGGCGACGCGGCGCCGGCGCACGAGAAGGCACGCGCCGAGATGCTCGTGTCCGACGCCCGGGCGGCGGTCAAGGAGGAGGCGGGCGTGGAGCGCGTGCGGCCTCTGACCTCCGAACTCCAGCAGGTGCTCGCCGGGCTGGCGGCCCATCAGGGCGCCGCCACCGCGGATGGCGGGCCCGGCCAGGACGCCGCCACCGGTGGTCCCACGAGTGGCGGTGGCGGTGACGATGATGTCATCGACGCCGAGTTCGACAAGGGCTGAGGCGCGCCATGCCCACCTACCCCCAGGAACCCGGCCGGGCCGCGTCGGATCCGGTCGAACCGGTCTCGGACGGCACCGGAAGCCCTCCTCGCGGGGATCTGCCCCAACCGGACTCGCCCCGGCCGGTAGCGGCGAACGGCGAACCGGGACCCGACGCCGCCGGCCCCGCGACTGCCGAGGACGAGTACACGACCGCGATCCAGGAACTGGAGGACCGCTGGCGGCGCGCACTCGCCGACCTCGACAACCTTCGCAAGCGTCACGCCAGGGAACTGGAGCGCGAACGGGCGGTCGAGCGGTCCCGCACAGCGTCCGCCTTCCTGCCCGTCCTCGACAACCTCGAACTCGCCCTGACTCATGCCGGCGCCGATCAGGGCGCGATCGTGGAGGGCATCCGGGCCGTACGTGACCAGGCGGTGAACGTCCTCGAACTGCTCGGCTACCCGCGGCACGCGGAGACCGGCGTCGCCTTCGACCCGGCCCGGCACGAGGTGGTCGGCGTCGTCCAGGACCCCGACGCCCCACCGGGCACGGTCGTCGAGGTGCTGCGCCCCGGCTACGGGGACGGCGAGCGGCAGCTGCGGCCGGCCGCCGTGACCGTCGCCAAGCGGGAGTGACCGGCGATGGCACGGGACTTCTACGAGGTACTGGGTGTGTCGCGGAGCGCGAGCCAGGACGAGATCCAGCAGGCGTATCGCAAACTCGCCCGCAGGTACCACCCCGACGTCAACAAGGACCCCGAGGCGGAGGAGCGTTTCAAGGACCTCAACGAGGCATACAGCGTCCTGTCCGATCCCAAGACCCGGGCCCGCTACGACCGCTTCGGCGAGGACTTCCGCAAGATCCCCGAGGACTTCGACGAACGGGTCGCGGCCGGAGCGGGCGGCGGCTTCCGCGGTCGGAGGACCGCGGGAGCGGGCGGCCCTCGCGTCCGGTACACCACCGGCTTCGGAGACGACTTCGGCGCGGAGGGCATCGACATCGAGGACCTGCTCGGCTCCATGTTCGGAGCCGGCGCCGCCCCGGGCGGCGTCCCTGGAGCGGACCAGGAGGCCGAACTGCCGCTCACCGTCGAGGAGGCGTACCGAGGCGGCCGGCGCACCGTCACGCTCGCCGGCCCCACCGGGCAGCCGCGGCGATACGAGGTGGACGTGCCGCCGGGCGTCACCGACGGGCAGCGCATCCGGCTGGCGGGTGAGGGCGGCCGGGGCAGTGGTGACGCCGCCGCGGGCGACCTGTACCTGCGGGTGCGTATCCGGCCCCACCCCCGGTTCCGGCTGGACGGCCGTGACGTGCACGTCCAGGTCCCGGTCGCCCCCTGGGAGGCGGCCCTGGGTGCGACCGTGCCGGTGCCCACGCCCGGCGGCGGCACGGCGAAGGTCACGGTGCCCGCGGGTTCGTCCAGCGGCCGGCGGCTGCGGCTGCGTGGCGAGGGCATGCCGAACCCGCGGGGTGCGAACGGCGACCTGTACGCCGAACTCCGCATCCTGGTGCCACCCACCCTCGGCGAGCGGGAGCGCGAACTGTTCGAGGATCTCGCCGCCACTTCCTCGTTCGACCCCAGGAGGACGTGATGACCGACCGACCCGTGGGAGCGGCAGGCATCGGCCGGGCCGGCGGGGGCGCCCGTCCGGTACGAACGGGCGCCGACATCACCGCCTCGACGGCTGTCCGGTACGCGCTCGTGCCCGCCCCGAGGCTCTCCCTCGACGCCGTGGCCCGTCGCTCGGGCCTCCACCCCGACCTGATTCGCCGGTTCGTCGCCCTCGGCCTTGTCGACGCCGAACGCGACGCCGCGGGACACCTGGTGTTCGACCCCACGGCCCCGGCGGTTCTCGCCCGCATCCAGCGGCTGCGCACCGGACTCTGCCTCAACTACGCATCCATCGGCCTGGTGCTCGACCTGCTCGACCGCATCAGCCTGCTCGAAGCCGCCCTGCGCGGCCGCGGCCTGAGGAGTGAAACACCCCCATGGACATGAACCGTCTCACCCAGAAGTCCCAGGAAGCCCTCCAGGAGGCCCAGACCGCGGCCGTCGGCATGGGGCACACCGAGGTCGACGGGGAACACCTGCTGCTCGCACTCCTCGATCAGGAGGACGGTCTGATCCCGCGGCTGCTGCAACAGGCCGGCACCGAGCCGAGGCAACTGCGCGCGGCCGTGGGCGAGGAACTCTCCCGCCGTCCGAAGGTCACCGGCCCCGGCGCGGCACCCGGCCAGGTCTTCGTCACACAGCGCCTCACCCGCCTGCTCGACGCCGCCGAACGGGAGGCCAGACGCCTCAAGGACGAGTACGTGTCCGTGGAGCACCTCCTGCTCGCCCTGGCCGAGGAGAGCTCTTCGACCGCCGCCGGACGCCTGCTCAAACAGGCCGGCGTCACCAGGGACTCGTTCCTGAGCGCGCTCACCCAGGTCCGCGGCAACCAGCGCGTCACCTCCGCCAACCCCGAAGCGGCCTACGAGGCTCTGGAGAAGTACGGCCGCGACCTGGTCCTCGAGGCCCGGTCCGGGCGGCTGGACCCGGTCATCGGCCGTGACGCGGAGATCCGCCGCGTCACCCAGATCCTCAGCCGCAAGACCAAGAACAACCCCGTCCTCATCGGCGACCCCGGCGTCGGCAAGACCGCCATCGTCGAGGGCCTGGCCCAGCGCATCGTTCGCGGCGACGTCCCCGAGGGGCTGCGCGACAAGACGGTGTTCGCCCTCGACATGGGCTCCCTGGTCGCCGGCGCCAAGTACCGCGGCGAGTTCGAGGAACGCCTCAAGGCCGTGCTGTCCGAGGTGAAGGCCGCCCAGGGGCGCATCCTGCTCTTCGTCGACGAACTCCACACCGTCGTAGGAGCGGGCGCCGCCGAAGGGGCCATGGACGCGGGCAACATGCTCAAGCCGATGCTCGCCCGCGGCGAACTCCACATGATCGGCGCCACCACCCTCGACGAGTACCGCAAGCACATCGAGAAGGACGCCGCCCTCGAACGCCGCTTCCAGCAGGTGCTGGTCGACGAGCCGAGCGTGGAGGACACCATCTCCATCCTGCGCGGACTGCGCGAACGCCTGGAGGTCTTCCACGGCGTGAAGATCCAGGACACGGCGCTGGTCTCCGCGGCCACCCTCAGCCACCGCTACATCACCGACCGGTTCCTGCCCGACAAGGCCATCGACCTCGTCGACGAGGCGTGCGCCCGGCTGCGTACCGAGATCGACTCGATGCCCGCCGAACTCGACGAGATCACCCGCCGCGTCACCCGCTTGGAAATCGAGGAAGCGGCCCTGTCCAAGGAGACCGACCCCGCCAGCAGAACCCGCCTGGAGGAACTGCGCAGGGAACTGGCCGACCTACGCGGCGAGGCGGATGCCAAACACGCCCAATGGGAGGCCGAACGGCAGGCGATCCGCCGCGTGCAGGAACTGCGCAAGGAACTGGAGCAGGTCCGCCACGAGGCGGAGGAGGCCGAACATGCCTACGACCTCAACCGCGCCGCCGAACTCCGCTACGGCCGCCTCCAGGAGCTGGAGCGCCGACTCGCCGCAGAGGAGGAGCAACTGGCCACCAAGCAAGGGCAGAACCGGCTGCTGCGCGAGGTCGTCACCGAAGAGGAGATCGCTGAGATCGTCGCCGCCTGGACCGGCATCCCCGTCGCCCGCCTCCAAGAGGGCGAGCGCGAGAAACTGCTGCGCCTCGACGAGATCCTGCGCGAACGCGTCATCGGCCAGGACGAGGCCGTCAAGCTCGTCGCCGACGCCATCATCCGCGCCCGCTCCGGCATCCGCGACCCTCGCCGCCCCATCGGCTCGTTCATCTTCCTCGGCCCCACCGGCGTCGGAAAGACCGAGCTCGCCAAAACCCTCGCCCGGACCCTGTTCGACACCGAGGAGAACATGGTCCGCCTCGACATGAGTGAGTACCAGGAGCGGCACACCGTCAGCCGGCTCATGGGCGCACCACCCGGATACGTCGGCTACGAGGAAGGCGGCCAGCTCACCGAGGCCGTACGCCGCAAGCCGTACTCGGTCGTGCTGTTCGACGAGATCGAGAAGGCGCACACCGATGTCTTCAACACCCTGCTGCAGATCCTCGACGACGGCCGCATCACCGATGCTCAGGGCCGCACCGTCGACTTCCGCAACACCGTGATCATCATGACGTCCAATATCGGCTCCGAGCACCTCCTCGACGGCGCCACCGCCGAAGGTGAGATCAAGCCCGACGCCCGTGCCCTGGTGATGGGCGAGCTGCGCGGGCACTTCCGCCCGGAGTTCCTCAACCGCGTCGACGACATCGTGCTGTTCAAACCGCTCGGCGAGCAGCAGATCGAGCGGATCGTGGAGCTGCAGTTCGACGAACTGAGGCGGCGGCTCGCCGAACGCCGCATCACCGTCGAACTCACCGACGCCGCCAGGGAAGCGATCGCCCACCAGGGCTACGACCCCGTGTACGGGGCCCGGCCACTGCGCCGCTACATCTCCCACGAGGTCGAGACGATGGTCGGACGCGCCCTCCTGCGCGGCGACGTCCAGGACGGCGCGACGGTCCGCGTCGACGCCGAACACGGAGAGCTGGTAGTCACCTACGACCAGCCCGAGGACATCAAGGGAGCGCGAGCGGCATGAGCACAATGCAGGCGACGACCGTCAGATGTCCCCACTGCGGGCGCACCAACCGGGTGCCCGTGGCCGCGGAGGGCCGCCCTAAGTGCGGCCACTGCAAGCAGCCCCTACCGTGGATGGTGGACGCGGGCGACGACGACTTCAGCGAGGTCGCCGAGCGGTCCGACGTCCCCGTCGTGGTCGACCTGTGGGCCACCTGGTGCGGCCCCTGCCGCATGGTAAGCCCCGCACTGGAGAAGGTCGCCACCGATCTCGCCGGCCGAATCAAACTCGTCAAGGTCGACGTCGACAAGAACCCGCGCCTGTCGCAGCGTTTCGAGGTCCAGGCCGTACCGACACTGCTGATCCTCGACCGGGGCGAGACAGTCGCCCGGCAGGCGGGGGCGGCACCCGCCCCCGCTCTGCGCCGATGGGTGGAGCAGTCGATCACCGCCCGGAAAGGGTGATCCGGATGACCCTGCACGCAGACCCCCACCTCGCGCTTGTCCGGCCGGTCCGGCCACTGACCCCGGAAGGGTGTCAGGAGTGTCTGCTGCTCGGCGCCCCGTGGGTCCACCTGAGGCTCTGCCTGACCTGCGGGCACGTCGGGTGCTGCGACTCCTCGCCGAACAAGCACGCGCGCAGGCACGCGGCTGCCGACGCCCATCCGATCGTGCAGTCGTTCCAGCCCGGTGAGGACTGGCGCTGGTGCTACGTTCACGAGGCGTTCGTCTGATGTCCGGCGACCAGCCGCTGCCGGGCGAAGAACCGGTGCCGGAGGAAGCGGACGAGGCCGCCTTCTGGGAGACCCAGGACATCTACGGTGCGTATCCGCGCCTTGCGGAGGACCAGATAGCACGTCTGGCGGAGCACGGGCAACGCCGGACCATGGCTCCGAACGACGTGCTGATCCGGGAGGGGGAGCGCTGCGAGACGTTCTTCGTCGTCCTCAGCGGTACCGTCGCCGTCGTCGAGGGACACGGCACCGAGGAGGAGCACGTGCTGCGCGTGCACGGTCCCGGTCGCTTCATCGGCGAACTCGGCCTGCTGTACGGGCAGGTGGCCTTCTACACCGCTGTCGCCAGGGAGCCGGGCGAGGTCCTCGTCGTCTCCTTGGACCGATTGCGCCACCTGGTGTCCCAGGACTCGGCCATCGGGGACGTCGTGCTGCGCGCCTGTCTGGGCCGTCGTGCGCTGCTCGTCGGACAGGGCGCCGGCTTCCGCATCATCGGCTCGCGCTACTCGCCCGACACCCGGCGGCTGCGCGAGTTCGCCATCCGCAACCGGCTGCCGCACCGCTGGATCGACCTGGAGACCGACGAGGAGGCCGAGGACCTGCTGCGCCGCTTCGGCGTCGGCCCGGAGCAGACACCACTCGTCATCTGGCGGGACACCAACCTGTTTCGCAACCCCAGCAACGCCGAACTGGCCCGGCTCATCGGCCTGCCGTCACTGCCCGCCGGAAACCGCCACGGCGACGTCCTCATCGTCGGCTCCGGACCCGCCGGCCTCGCTGCCGCCGTGTACGCCGCCTCCGAGGGCCTGAGTACCACGGTGGTGGAGGCGATGGCCACCGGCGGCCAGGCCGGCACGTCGTCCCGCATCGAGAATCTGCTCGGCTTCCCCGCCGGCATCTCAGGCGCCGAACTCACCGAACGCGCACTGCTCCAGGCCGACAAGTTCGGCGCCAGGATCAGCCTTCCGCTGGAGGCGACCGGTCTCCACCCCAAGGACGAGGACCACTACGTGGTGGCGTTCGCCGACGGCAGCGAGATCGCCGCCCGCGCCGTCGTCCTGGCCACGGGTGCCCGCTACCGCCGGCTCCAGGTGCCCGGCATCGAACGCCTGGAGGGAACGAGCGTGCACTACTCGGCGACCGTCTACGAGGCCCAGCAGTGCCGCACCGACCCGGTGGCCGTCGTCGGCGGAGGCAACTCGGCAGGCCAGGCGGTGCTGTTCCTCGCCGGGCACGCACCGAAGGTGCACCTGCTGGTCCGAGGACCCAGCCTTGAGGCCGGCATGTCCCGCTACCTGGTCGACCAGGTCGAGCGACATCCGCGGGTGGAGGTCATGCTGCACACCGAGGTCACCGAGGTCATCGGCCAGGAAGTGCTGGAGGAACTCGACCTGGTCGACAACCGCACGGGCGGGCACCGCCGACTCGCGGTACGGAGCCTGTTCGTCTTCACCGGCGCCGACCCCCACACCGAGTGGCTCGCCGACACCATCGCCCTCGACTCCCGCGGCTTCGTCCTCACCGGCCCGGAGGCCCAGGAAGCCTGCGCCTGCCCCGAGGTGTGGCAAGGCCGCGGGCGCTCGTGCATGACCCTGGAGACCAGCCTGCCCGGGGTCTTCGCGGTAGGGGACGTCCGCAGCGGCTCGGTGAAACGGGTAGCCTCCGCGGCCGGTGAGGGCGCGATGAGCATCCACTTCGTGCACCGCTACCTGGGCCGCACAGCCGCGCAAGGCGGCACCGACAGCTCACCGCACACCCGTCCGAAGGAGTCCGCTTGGCTCGCATGACGCCCAGGAGATGCGGGACCTGCGGGAACTGACGCGGCCACGGACAACGATGACGCGGGAACGGGCTCGGACGACCCAGGGACTGAGCTCAGGAAGTTCCGGGCCGAAGTCGCGCCACCCCGGGCCTCCACAGATCGGGCGACTTCGTCCAGGCGGGCGGCAGGGCCCGCACGGGTGGAGGCCACCGGACGCGGCGTGCGCGCTCCCTCGGACAGGTCTGCTAGGTCAGGCCAGGTTGATGTTCTCGGCCTGTGGACCCTTCTGGCCCTGGGTAACGTCGAACGTCACGGCCTGGCCCTCCTGGAGCTCACGAAAGCCTGTGGAGTTGATCGCTGAGTAGTGCGCGAAGACATCCGGGCCGCCGCCGTCCTGGGCGATGAAGCCGAAGCCCTTCTCCGCGTTGAACCACTTCACGGTTCCCGTAGCCATGGTCATGCCTTCCAGTCGATGAACGCCTCCCACTCCGTGTGGCAGACGGAGGTGATCGCCCTGGTCCCTGCGGCACAGCACAGCAAAACGCCCACACCAGAGGCGTGAGCAAGAGGGAATTCCGAACCACGACAGCTGACGCAGATGCTACACACCCACACGCCGCGTCACCAGATGAAATGATCACGCCGCACACGAGACCGTGCGTGCGTGCCCGCCGACGCTGACGGGCACGCTCATCTCATGTTGTTGACGTTGGGTTCGCTGATTCGGCAGCACGGCGATATTCGGCGTTGAGGCGCTGGGCTTCCTCCAGCTGGTCTTCGAGGATGACGATGCGGCAGGCGGCCTCGATGGGGGTGCCGTGGTCGACGAGTTCCCGGGCGCGGGCTGCGATGCGCAGCTGGTAGCGGGAGTAGCGGCGGTGGCCGCCCGCGGAGCGCAGCGGGGTGATGAGGCGGGCTTCGCCGATGGCGCGGAGGAAACCCTGTGTGGTGCCGAGAATCTCGGCGGCCCGGCCCATGGTGTAGGCGGGGTAGTCGTCGTCATCGAGACGGCCGAACGTGTCGTCTGCTGTCATTGCACCTCTCTGTGGAACGCGTGGAGGGGCCCTGGCGCCGTACTGGCACCAGGGCCCCGAAGGAACTACTACACCATCTGCCGGCCCTGATACTGCACCGGCCCTCTGTTTCCGCAGACCCAACCGACATGCTGTCGGGGGCGCGGGGATCGCGATTTCTTGACCGGAGACCACCTCACTATCGATGTCCTGCGGTACCCGGGTCCAAGACCTTTACCCGGGCGATCCTGATGGCGCTCGGCTCCTCCGTTCTTCCCTCTTGATCAACTACTCACTGACGGAACTGCGAACTGCTGGCGGCCTCGAACAGCGCCACTCCTCGGCAGCAGGCCCTGTCGCCCGTCGTGCGTCTGCTCGGGCTTGGAACCCCACTGCCGAACCTCCCGGTGCGCGCGTCCGCAGCTGACGCCTTCACCGAGGTACTGCGCACTGACTTCACTGCGGGGTACTGCGAACTGCAACTGCGTGCACTGCTGCCCGGCAGTTCATCTCTGCCGCGCTCGCTCGATCTCGGCTACGAGAGAAACCATAACCACACCGCCACCCAATGTCTACTTCAGCTGGCACAGATTTCCGCGCGCTCAAAGATGAGGTAATCCGTTTGGACCTGCCCGCTCGACCGGTCCTTGGATGGTTCAAGCAGCTCAGAGTCTCAGTCCGGCACTCGCAGTGACGCACCGCCGCGCAGCACGTCGGGTTTCAGGCCGAAGCCTGACAAGCTGCTCGTTGACGTCGCCGCCCTGGTGGAGTGCGCGCAGAGCAACCAGATGTCCCTGACCGTGGTCATCGGTGGCGCTGTCATCACCGGCCGCCTGGCTCCCGAAGCGTTGTGGAGGCAGAGAGTGTCGGAGGTGCTGACGGATTCCGCCCGCTTGGGCGAGTTCGCCGCCGTCTTCGGCGCCCCAGGAAGGAGGACGGGCCGCCCACGCATCTGGCACTTCCATGCCGCCCGGATCCTGCAGGGCACGGTCGGGATCCCGGAGACAGGCGGGATGTACCGGGTTGCGATCGAGGACGTCAGGGCCTGGACCATGGGCGACTTCAGCTATTCCGACCACTGAGCGACGACGACAGGAACCGGCCGCACGCAGTGTGGGCCCGACCGGCGTACCGGTAGGGCCCACAGTGCTGTTCAGAGTTCGTGCTGTTCCCCGAGTCAGACGGGAACGGGGGTGCCGAGCATCAAGGAGGCGTGCTGCATCGGGCTGAGAACGCCCAGGGGCGCGGCCTTGGGTACGGCGTGGCAGGTGAAACCGAGCTGAGTCATGGCCCGGAGGACTTCGAGGGCGCTGAAGTCACGGCGGTCCTGGCGGGTGATGACCTGGCCGACTTGCTTGACGGGGTAGTGACGACGGCCAATGATCACGGATTCGCCGGTGACCGGTTCGGGCTTGATGCCCTTCATCGATTCCAGCACGCCGTTCTTGGTGAGCTCGAAGGGGAAGCGGGCGATGACGCAGCGCATGGGGCCTCACAAGGGAGAAGGGGAGAACGGTCCGACCAGGGTGCGGCGGTTCAACGGGAGAGGGCGAGGACGCCCAGGGCGCTGTCTTGCCCGTCGACCACCGGCAGGACACCGAGCCCACGGGTGCGCGTCGAGTGCTCGGCTTCGGCCATCGTGGTCACGGGTGAGGTGAACGAGCCGTGGTCGCCGAGGATGTCGCGCAGGCGGACGCGGTCCGTGTAGGCGGAGCTGTCGCGGACGGTGGTGAGGTCGGTCCGGGTGACCAGGCCGGTGCGCTGGTCGTCCTGGTCGCAGACGACCAGTCGGCTCGTGCGGGCTGCGGCCATGACGGACAGCGCAACCTCGACGCTCATGTCGTCACAGACCTGTGGTCCGGCCGCGTCCATGACCTCTTCCGCCGTCCTGTGCACGGGGCCGGCGCTCGCCGGGCGGGGCTGCATCTGAACCAGCGTCAAAAGGTGCCTCCTGCAGAGATAGGTCAGCTTCTTGATCACGAAGGTCTAGGCCGCCGCGCCGAGACGGACTTGCGTGCGGGCGCGCGCCGGGTTGCCGAAGCGGGGCGGCGCCGGCCTCGGGAGGTGGCGCTGCGCTTGGGGCGTTCGACGACCGGTGCGGTGATGACGACCGGGATGCCGGAGGGGGCCTGGGCACCGGTGATCCGGCGCAGGGCCTCGTCGCCCGAGTGGATCTGGGTGGTCTGCGGCCGGATCCCGGCGTCCGACATGAGGCGCACCATATCGCGGCGCTGGTTCGGTGTGACGAGGGTGACGACACTGCCGGACTCGCCGGCGCGGGCGGTACGGCCGCCGCGATGGAGGTAGTCCTTGTGGTCGGTCGGCGGGTCCACGTTGACGACGAGGTCGAGGTTGTCGACGTGGATGCCGCGCGCCGCGACGTCGGTCGCTACCAGCACGCTGACGTGCCCCGTCTTGAACTGCGCCAGCGTGCGGGTGCGCTGCGGCTGCGACTTGCCACCGTGGAGCGCGGCGGCCCGTACCCCGCTGTTGAGGAGGTCCTGGGTCAGCCGGTCGACGGCATGCTTGGTGTCCAGGAACATGATCACCCGACCGTCGCGAGCGGCGATCTCGGTCGTGGCGGCATGCTTGTCAGCGCCGTGGACGTGCAGGACGTGGTGCTCCATCGTCGTGACCGCACCGGCCGAGGGATCGACCGAATGCACGACAGGGTCGGTCAGATAGCGGCGCACCAGCAGGTCGACGTTGCGGTCCAAGGTGGCGGAGAACAGCATCCGCTGCCCCTCCGGACACACCTGGTCGAGCAGCGCGGTGACCTGCGGCATGAAACCCATGTCGGCCATCTGGTCGGCCTCGTCCAGCACCGTGACGTCCACCTGGTTCAGCCGGCAGTCGCCACGGTCGATGAGGTCCTTGAGCCGGCCAGGGGTCGCGACGACGATCTCGGCCCCGCCACTCAGCGCGCCCGCCTGCCTGCCGATCGACATCCCACCCACCACCGTGGCCAGCCGCAGCCTGACGGATCGGGCGTACGGAGTGAGCGCGTCGGTCACCTGCTGCGCCAGCTCACGCGTCGGGACGAGGATCAGCCCCAGCGGCTGGCGGGGCTCAGCACGCCGTCCGGCCGTACGGGCGAGCAGGGCGAGGCCGAAGGCGAGGGTCTTGCCGGAACCGGTGCGTCCCCGGCCCAGGACGTCACGGCCCGCCAGGGAGTTCGGCAGCGTCGCGCTCTGGATCGGGAACGGCGCGCTCACGCCCTGCCTGCCGAGTTCGGCCAGCAGCTGCTCGGGCATGCCGAGATCGGCAAAGCCCTCAACGGCAGGCAGTGCGGGGGTGATCGTCCTGGGCAGCGCGAACTCCCGCTGCACCGCGGCAGGCCGACGGCCGTAACCACCGGAACGGGCAGGCCCGCCGGAACGGCGCGGTGCCGGCGAGCCGAAGCGACTGCCGCCCTTCCCCGCGTCGGCACCGCCCTTACGGGTGCGGGCGGAGCGGTCATTCGTACGTGTGCGGTTCATGCGGAACCTTCCTCGATGTGGCACATATCAAGGAATTCCCGCAGCGATGAGCGGCATGGAGAATTACAAGTATGGACCGGTAGCAAAAGAAAGAAATCTGGCCAGCGGAAATCTCCGGGGCGCACATGCTGAAATGAGTGACGCGATGGGGACGTAGGATCCGGGCGTCGGCCGCGGTGCAGCTCTTCAGGATGCGTCTGCCCCCTGAAGGAGGAGCCGCGCGTGGTGGGACTGCGGATTCCTCCGAGTCGTCCCGCGGGTGAAATCACCGCGGGAGATGCGTGTGGCTGGGCCCCACACCCCGAAGGATGCGGGGCCCAGCCACAGATGGTGCGTGAGCTTCAGGCGGGAACGATGTTCTCGGCAGTCGGGCCCTTCTGGCCCTGCCCGATGTCGAAGTTCACCTTCTGGCCTTCGAGCAGCTCACGGAAGCCCTGCGCCGCAATGTTCGAGTAGTGGGCGAACACGTCGGCGCCGCCACCGTCCTGCTCGATGAAGCCGAAGCCCTTTTCCGCGTTGAACCACTTCACAGTACCAGTAGCCATGTCATATCTCCTTCGGGGCAGTACATCGGCATCCGCACCGTGCGAACGCCGTGTCGCCGCGATGATTACCCCGCCGGGAAATGACCGGAAATACAGAAGCGCTCCCGACCGGCAGAAGCCTGGTGGGGGCACTTGAAGTTTTGGGAACCACAACTGCAACCGAGATCGACAGTAGCACGCCGGAACGGCCCGTGTACGTTGAATAATTCCACTCTGCTCTTCGCGACAAAAACTCCCACTGCGCGGTCCGCCGAAATCTGATCTCCCGGGCACAGAAATTGCTTCACTCGAAGTGCAACGTTTCAGGAAGAGTCGCCAACCGCACCAGGGCTCCCAGGAGCGGACGACGTACGCGGCTTTCCGCAAGACGCCGCTCGGAAGGGTCCAGCAGTTCGTGTCCCCGGAGCCAACGGCATCAGATCCGCCGCACGACGAGCGGGCGGAGCTACCGCAGCCCTCGCTGGCCCCCGTCTGCGAGGGCGACGGCGTAGCCCTCGGGGATGATGCGGGCCTGGCCGTCTGCGCCACGACGGGCCGGTCGAGGCCGGCGGGGTGGATACCGGTACGTTCGCCGCGTGCGAAGTGGACCGGCCAAGGGGGAGACAGGTCCAGGTGACATCGTCCCCCACGGCCTGAAAGGCGTCGGAGTGCCTGGTTCTCGCCTCGCCGAAACGGCGCAGAGCGACGGTACACCGGCGCAACCCACCACCCGCAGAACCCCCATCGGCATCGATCGACGGGGGCTCCTCACCTCTCACCTGCTATCACACAGCCCCTATGAGCAGGGTACTGGCTGAACCTGTTTGACCAGGTGGAAGACCTCCCTGGCAGCGTAGCGTTTGAGGCAACGGACGATTTCGCGCCGGGTCTTGCCTTCCTTGATGCGGCGCTCGTAGTAGTCCTGCGTGCGCGGGTCGACCCGCAAGCGGGTGAAGACGATGCGGTGGAGCGCGGCGTTGACCTGCCGGTCGCCACCGCGGTTGAGGCGACGGAACTGCCGGCGTCCCGAGGAGCGCTCGACGGGGCTCACGCCGCACAGCGCGGCGAAGGATGCCTCACTGTCCAGCCGTTCCGGGTTGTCCCCCACCGTGATCAACAACGTTACGGCCATGTCCGGACCGATCCCGACCACGTCCAGCAGCTGCGGGGCATGTCGCTCCACGAGCCGGGTCGGACGAGCGTCCACTTCCCGGATCTGTTCGGAGAGCCGGCCGATACGATGAGCCAGCAGGCCCAGTGTGATCCCGGTGGCCAGCAGCACCGACTCCCCACCCGCTTCCTCACCGCTGCTCGCGTCGGTGAACTGCACACAAGTACGCAGGAGTTCGGCATTGCCCAGGCCGGACAGCTCCTCCCGCAAGGCCGGATCGGCCGTGACGAGGACGGACTTGAGCTGATTGATGGCCTGGGTACGGGCTTTGACAGCCGACACCTTCGTGAGTTTGTACATCCTGGCGATCTGCACCGGCCCGTCGCCCGCCTTGGCCCGAGCACAGGCCCGTCCGCTCAACACGGCTCGCGCAGCATTCTGCGCATCGAGCGGATCCGACTTGCCCCGCCGACGACGATCCGCCCGGTCCATCCAGTTCACATCGAACACGTCGATGCCCTGGGCCAGCAAATAGCGGGACAGCGACGCTCCATAGGAACCGGTCCCCTCAACACCGGCCCGCCGCACGGTTCCCGACCTCCTGGCCCACTTCAGCAGAGCGCGGTACCCGGCCGCGGAGGCCGGGAACTCCTCAGTGCCGAGAACCGCCCCGGACAAGGACAGCACCGCAGCCATATGCGCATCGCGGTGCGTATCCACTCCCAGCACCACCTCCCTCACAGGGCGGCGGGTCCGCGGCGCCGACGACGCACCGGGCACAGTCTCACCGGACATGCCCATCCCGTTCCTCCTTCCGGTCCGATGGCCTGTCGCGTTGCCGGTGCCGGGCCGCGTAAGACAGTCGGAATCGTGAGAACGCCACAACATCAGGCAGGCCCCTATCGGGACACGCCCCGCCAGCACGGCACCGCCAACGCACCATCCCCGACCGACGGCCGACACCGTGTGACTCGGACACCTTGGTCAAGAGAGTCATGGGTCAGACCCCGGCCCCGGGACAGCACCCGCCGATCCTCCCGCCCCTCGCAACTCGTCTACCCCTGCTGTCCGAACCCGATCGCCAGTGGAGGCTTTCCGACAGCCGACGCCAAACGCCGACTGCGAGTGAGCGAAACAGGAAGCACACCGCAATGAGGCGACACCGGCGGCGTGGACACACTGACAATGAATCTTGCAGATCTGAGGAAGGGTGTCCTGGTAGGACAGAAGTCTCCGTATCCGGCGGAGTTCAGGAGCGACGCGGTGGCCCTGTACCGCGCGGCAGGCGGGAAGCGCACGTATGCGGCGGTCGCGGCGGACGTCGGGGTGACTGGCGAGACGCTGCGGAGCTGGGTGCGCCAAGCCGACGAGCACGCCGGTCGCGGTCACAGCCACGGCGAGCAGAACGCGGAGAGTCGAAATGAGGAATTGGCCCGGCTGAGAGCCGAGAACGGTCGGCTGGGCAAGGCGGAGAAGGAGTGGGAGCCCGAGCGGAAGATCCTGCGCCGGGCGGCGGCCTGTTTCACAAAGGAGATGGAGTGAAGACCCGCCGCTGGGACTTCGCCTCCGCCCACGCCAAGACCTTCGGCGTTCAGCGGATATGCCGAGTCCTTCAGCCTCGATTGTTCAGCAGCCTGAGCTTGGTAGTCGGCTCGGCGGGTTGCCCGGTTTGTCCTCAGCCGTTCGATGGCTGGCCGTCGCGTGTGACGCCGCGGGGTGCGCCCGGTTCCACGGGTCCGGTGTTCTGCTGGCTGCTCCTTCCTGGTCCTCGTCGGGATGATGGCCAGCCGTCAGGTGAGGGCCGGAAGCTCGGTCGCGCGCCGCCAGGCCGTGGTGAAGGCCACGGCCCAGGGCCAGGACCGGTCCAGGTGCAAAGTGCGGCGCCTGGCGTGGGCGGTGAGCCGGGCAGGGAAACCCGGGCCGGGCGGGATTCACGACGGTAGCCCAGCAGGCGGCGTGGGAACGGACCCCGGCCAGTGCCTTGCCGCACAGGTTGAACCAGGAGCGCCACCTGTCGCTGGCCTGGACCGCTTCGGGGAGGGCCTGGCGGATCGCCTCGCCGTAGGAGCCAGAGTCAGCCGTCGCGGTAGATGTATTCGGCCCCGGGACGCTCGCGCAGCCACGCGACCAGGGTCTGGACGGTGCGATCGGGCAGGACGTGGATCCGCTCGCCTGTCTCGGCGTCGATGATCACGGTGGCATAGCGGTGCGGCGTTCCGACGCCATGCGGCGGCCTCGACGACCGAGGTGGTCAGTTTCGGGCCGGTGTCCGCAAGCCGAGGAGGGCGATGTCGTCGTCGTTGGCGTGACGACGGACCCGGTGCAGCAACTCATCGGTGAAGGAGGCCAGAGGACGGTGGGCGAGCGCGGCGGCGTGTCGGCGCAGCCGGGACAGTCCCTCGTCGAGACTGCGGCCAGGCTGTTCGATCAGACCGTCGGTGTACAGCAGGAGGGTGGAACCCGGCGGCAACAGGACGGTCGCATCGGTGCGGGGTGCGCGGACCCCGGTTCCCAGGAGAAGGTTGTGGCCGTCGGTTAGGTAGTCGGCCAGGCCGTCGTGACTGATCAGGAGCGGCGGGGGGTGACCCGCGTTGCTCCACGACAGTCTCCAGTGGCCGTCGCCCATCTCCTCAATCCGGGCGAAGACGAGGGTGGCCATCGCGACGTCGGTGATGTGCTGGATCGCCTCGTCCAGCCGGTCGACGATGCCGCTGGGCGGCTCCTGCAGGGCCCAGGCGTAGGCACGGAGCATGTTGCGCAGCTGGGCCATGCCGGCTGCGGCCTCCAGGTCGTGGCCGACGACGTCTCCCACCGCCAGGGCGGTGGCGCCGTCGGACAGGGCGAAGGCGTCGTACCAGTCGCCGCCGACGCGTGAGGCATCGGGTGCGGGCAGATAGCGCACCGCCATCTGAAGTCCTGGCACGCGCGGCATCTGCGGCAGCAGATGGTTCTGCATGGTCTCGGCGACCTTGCGCTGACGTTGGTAGAGGCCCGCGTTGTCCAGTGCGAGTCCGGCCCGGCGGGCGATGTCCTCGATCAGAGGCAGATCGGCCGGGGTGAAGTCCCCTGGCGTCATCCCGCGTCCCAGTGTCAGTGCGCCAAGGACTCTGCGTGTGCTGCGCATGGGGACGATGGCCGCGGAGCGGATCCCGGTGGCGTCGAACAGGCGGCGCTGCTCGACCGCGATACCGGAATCCGGTTCCCGCTCGTATGTGTGCGGACCCGCCACGGTGGAAGCGGCACCGCGCAAGGCCCTGGACAGGGGCATGGGAGACTCTTGCGGAATCGGCGGCATGGGCCCCTGAAGGTCCTCGTGATGCACCAGGGTGCCGCCGTCCGCCTGGACCACTGCGGCACGCCAGACCTCGTCATGCTCGGTGATCAGATCGACGACGGCCCAGTCCGCCAGCCGAGGCACCACCAGGGCCACCAGACTGCGCACAGCCTCCTTGACGTCGAGCGTGGAGGTCAGCTGTGAGGTGGTCTCGGCCAGCAGCGCCAGGCGTTCGAGTTCCGACAAGTGCCGGATCGCCGGCTCCGGTCGCGGGTCGGCCCCCTGTTCGTCTTCCGGCGTGTGGAAGAGAACGAGGGTGCGAGGTGAGCGGTCACTTATGTCGTACGGGGTGATCAGCCAGGAGATGAGCAGCAAAGTGCCGTCGCCGCGCGCGAAGTACTCCTGCTCTCCCTGAGCGGTTCGCGCGGCGTGGAAATCCTGCCGCATGCTGCACCGAGTCGCCAGCACCGGTCGGCCGTGCACGTCCCGGTGCAACAGGTCGTGCGCATCGCGGCCGAGCAGATCCTCAGCAGGGCGGGCCAACAGCTCAACGGCGGCGGCGTTCACGGCCACGATCCGACCGTTGTCGTCCACCACGTAGGCTCCGGCCCCGATGGCTTGCAACATCTCGCCGAGCACAGGGAGACGCCCTTCAAGGAACTGCTTGCCCAAGGTCTCCGTATGCTCCGGCCCTGCCATGTCCTCTCCTCGCTGATCGGCCGTCCCGCGTCGGCCGCTCGACGGCATGTGCCTTCCCTGATGCCCGGTCCCGGTGAATCCAGCCTCGTCGTTGTCGGCTGTTCCGCGCTCCGTGGCTCCCGCACGGTCCGCCCTGACGGACATACGAACAGCGTCACAGGAGTGAGGAGGGGGCGCGACGGCCTCTACTTCTTGAGTACCCAGTCCGGCCCCGTACCCTCCCTGCTCCGCGTAGGCCACTATCGGCCGCCCGCTCACGCCCCGTGCTCCGGAACGGCGTGGGAATGACGTCCGGAAGGCGGGGCACGCGGATCGGTGCAGAGCTCATGTGAATGGTGACTGCAAGGGAGGCTCGCGATGCTCATGGCGCACCCCGCCGTGCTGAAGACCGTGATCGCGCAGTACGAGACCCTGCGGGTCCTGCATGCGGAAGAGGGAGACGAGGAGGTGCGTCGGCGTATGGAGGATGTCGGCTACGCGCTGTGCGTGTCGACCGGTACGAGTGACATCGACGCAGCCCTCATCGCAGCTCGGTACGGCCTGCCCGGTGCCCGTGTCGAGGACGACTCCCTCCTCGCCACGTGACGCTGGCCGCTCCACTCGGGTGCTCGGTGCGGAGAAGGGTGAAACGCACGTGCATTGTCGTTTTCCGGTGACCGGGCGGCACCCGGCGGGTGGCCGCCGTGACCGGTCCGGCGGTTCCCGCCGCTGCCTTCCAAGCGGCCTGAACGAGGATCCCGTTCGACTACGGCCGGATGTGGTTCAAGGGCCAGCGCATGGGCACCGGCCAGGCCCCGGTGAAACGGTACAACCGAGCCCTGCGCGACCTGATCGCCGGAGGCCGGGCCGAGCCGAGCTTCGTCGTCTCCCACGAACTGAGCCTCGACGAGGCGCCGTCGGCCTACGAGCACTTCGACAACCGGGACGAGGGCTGGACCAAGGTGGTCCTGCACCCCGCCGGCCACGGCTGAGCCAGACGAGTCGGACGGCTCCCGCCAGGAGCGGCGCCCGGAGGTTCTGTCCCCCGAAGCCGAGGGGCCGGACGGGCCCGTCCGGGTACTCGTGCAACGCCACCGCACGGGGGTGGAGAGAAGCGAGAGGGCACGAGCCATGAAGACACCGATACCGGGCACCCGCCCGCAGATCCACAGGGCCCGCACGGACCTGCTCGGGATCTACCTCAACGACCATCTGGCAGGTGCCACGATCGGAGCCGGACGCTCCCGGTTCGCGGCCCGCTCGCATCGCGACCCGCCCTACGCGGAACCGCTGCGGCATCTCGCCGACGAGATCGCCGAGGACCGCGCGAGCCTGCTGCTCATCATGGGAAGCCTGGGCGTGCCCAGGCGCCGCTACAAGGTCGCGGCATCCGGCGCGGCCGAGCGCCTGGGGCGTCTCAAGAGCAACGGGCGCCTCTGCAGCCGTTCGCCTCTGACGTTGGTGATCGAACTTGAGTTCCTCCGGCTGGGAGTGAAGGGCAAGGAACTCGGCTGGCGCACGCTCCGCACCCTCGCCGAGGCGGACGACCGCCTCGACGAGCAGGAGCTCGACGGACTGATCGCACGGGCCGAACGGCAGATGAACACGCTGGAGGAGCTGCGCGTCAGAGCGGTCCGGGAGGTGTTGCTCACCGGTTGACGCGGAGCGGGAGGGTTTGCGGGTCGAACGACGGCTTCGGGGAACTCGAAACGTTGACCTCGTCCCCCGATAGGTGGGGGAAGGGATCGCGCATGTCCAACCCTCAGCGGCCCCAGCAGTGGCGCAGCCGCACGGGCGGCGGAGTGCCTGCGGACCAGCGACCCGATCACCCCTGAGACGGCGGCGCCGACCAGTCTCTTCGAGAACGGCAAGGAGGAGCAGCATGCCTGCCGGATCGAGTTCCAAGCGGGAACGACAGTACGAACACATCAAGAAGAGCGCCCAGGACCGGGGTGAGTCCGCCGGACGGGCCAAGGAGATCGCCGCGCGGACGGTCAACAAGGAACGGGCAAGGTCCGGCGAGTCGAAGACCGCGAGCAAGACCTCGACCCGTGACCCCAAGTCCGCGTCCCAGCGCGGCGGGCAGCGCTCGCACAGCGGCGCGCAGGGACCGACCAAGGACCAGCTCTACGAGGAGGCGAAGAAGCGCAAGATCGGCGGCCGCTCCTCGATGACCAAGAAGCAGCTGCAGAACGCCCTCGGTCGTTGAGGGTGAGGCCGATGCGGCCCAAGGTGGACCGGATAGCGCGGCCCTGGGGCGACCGCGCCCCCTACGGTCGCGCTGAAGCCTGGGCGGTCCGGGGTCGACTCGTACCTCAAGCCCGACACCACGGCAGACGTCGTAGAGCGCTGGGTCCCCACCGCCTCCCTGCTGCACTCCCACGGGGATGCCATGGAGGTCGCGGCCGCCCATGACCGACCGGATCGTCGGGGTGCGTGGACGGCCCGCCGACCGGGTCAACCACGGCAGGCTCGGACCGAAGGACCTGTTCAGCCGGCAGGCCGACAGGCCGAGGACCGGCTGACCACTCCCCTGCTCCGGGACCTCGGCCGTCTGGTCCCTTGCGGCTGGGCTACCGCCATGGACCGGGTCGCCTACTGGAGCCGGCAGCTGCTGGACGAGAGCGGCCCCGGCGCCATCGGCTTATACACCACCGGTCAGTTGTTCCTGGAGGAGTACTACACGCTGGCGGTGATCGCGCACGCCCGGCATCGGCACCAACCACCTCGACGGCAACACCCGCCTGTGCACCACGAACACGCCGAACTCATCGCCCACGCCGCCGAACCGCGCGACGTGCGTCTACCCGGCCCCACGATCAAGACGCTGTCACCGCAACTGCTCGCAAGTCTGTGAGCCGGAGCAGGGCCGCCGTTCGGTCCGGTCCGCCGGTGCAGGTGTGGGCGCGGTTGTGCGGGGGACTTGGTGGACAAGCAGGGTTCAGCAGCGTTCCCCTGGGGACTGGCCCGGCCCAGGCTTCTCTGGTTCAGCCGAAGTGCCGGAGGAGCCGCTCGCCCGGGGTCACGACAGGGTGCCCTCCTCGCAGACCCGGCGGGCGACCTCGCGGAGCTTGATGTTGTTCTCCTGGGAGTAACGGCGCAGCACGTTGAACGCCTCCTCCTCGGTGAGGTGGTGGCTGCCCATGATGATGCCCATGGCCTCGCCGATGGTGTGACGGGTGGCGAGGGCTCCTTCCAGCTGGGCGTGGGTACGGGCGGCGGAGAAGGCGACCGCCGCGTGGGAGGCCAGCAGCCATCCGGCCAGCTCACTGGCCTCGGTGAACGCGCCGGGCTGGTGGGAGTAGAGGTTCAGCGCGCCGAGGTCTTCCTCTTCGGTGAACAGCAGGAAGCCCATCATGCTGCCGACGCCGAGCTTGCGTGCCTGTGGCGCGTAGGCGGGCCAGCGCTGGTGCTCGGCGGTGAGATCGGCGATGCGGAAGACCCGTTCGCCCTGCGAGGTGCGGGCGGCGTCGTAGCACGGCCCTTCCCGCAGCCCGTGCTGCAGCCGGTCGCTGTCGACAACCAGCTGATGGGTGGGGGCGAGCGTCTCCACCTGCGAGTCGTGCAGCACGAGGATGCCGGCCGCGTCACAGCCGTCGACCAGTTCGATGGCCGACGCGGTGATCCGCCCCAGTGTGCCATCGACCGAGTCCTGTGCCAGAAGATCCCGCGCCATCGACGCCATCTGCTCCGCGAACCGGCCCCAGTCCACGTCGTCCTCCGCTACTCGTCACGTCCGGACAAGCCTCATACCCAGCTTTTCACGCGAGGCTCGCGATCACATCGCAGACGGATACCCGTGACGGGCCGGAACATGACTCCGGTGCTGCTGGAATCCGGTGGCACAGGCCGACGACGGACAGGCGGACCGCCAGACCGAAGATCCAACGGCTGGGGTCGGCAGTCCGGATGAAGTACAAACGGGACCTAAGGTCAGCTGCAGAGCAGCCTCAATCAAGCCCCTCGATCCAGGTCGAAATCTTCCCGCTGACCGAGACACTCAGAGGAAAAAGCCGAGGCCCCGGTAGCCCGGAACCTCGGCTCCGGGGCCCTGGTTCTGCCCTCGGGCCGCCGTCAGCGTGGGCCGGATGGGCCCTGATGCCTCCGGTCTCTGTGGCACTGGCCATCGTCTCTTCACTCCGTTCCGTGGTGTCGAAGCGGGCGCTCAGCATCGAGGACCGCCTGGCCGCCAGGCTCCTCACAGCCTGGCGCGAGGGAGCCACCGCGCTGCGCGCAGACAAAACGCCGTGACTCCCAGCCGGATGCCGCGTTCAGGCCACGGCGCAAGGGTTTGTTCCCACGGCGCAAGGGCTTGTTCGCCCTCTTTGACTCGCCCGACCTGGCCCGCTCCTTTTTGACCGTGCGTGCCGCCACCTTGACGTGTTCGTGCTGGCGCTCCCACTCGGTGCTCGAACCGGCATGGCGCTGCTGCTTTCCCGTACCACACGCTCACGGGTGCTCCGGTGTTCATTCCGCCCGACAGGTTCCCCCCGCTGGAAAAACCCACACGCCACCGCCGCCACCTCTCGTACCTTCCAGCAGCTCACCCGGTTGTGCGGTGCCCCTCCGGGTCGTCCTGGCCCGATTGCCGAACGACTCCTGCACCGCCGCGACCTGCGGCGGCGCACGTACGCGACGCGAGCGGACGTCACCGCAGCTCGCGGAAGCTCGGGCATACTTCCGGCATGAGTCCGGTCGACAGCCAAGGCCAAGACCCGGCCCCGTCCGACGGGCACGGGCTGGAGCCGACGTCCGTGGTGCGATACGAGCGGGGCGGCGCCTGGGTGGTCGTGGCGAAGGGCGCCTATGACGCGAACACCTTGGGTCCCCTGGCCGACGCGCTGGAGGTGGCCGTCCCGGAACACCGCCGAGTCGTTCTGGACGCCTCCGGAATCACCTTCGCGGACTCGACCGTGCTGAACCTCCTGCTGGGCATCCATCGCGCCACGGCACTGCGCGTGGTCGCGCCGCCGCCCCAGTTGCTCCGGGTTCTCCAGATCACCGGAGCCGATGCCGTCCTGGACATACGGGAAACCGTGGACGACGCGGTCTCGGGCTGAGCCGACCCGGGTACCCGGCCGGTGTCGCATTCGGTGCGGCACCGGAGCGAACCATGTCGATCCCTACGAACAGCGGTCGGATGCTGCGTGAGCTGATGCAGGCGGCTCACCTGGCGACTCTCGACGACCTGCCCGGCCTCATCGCCTCGCACGCGGCGCGCGTCGGGCTGCGGGACGTCGCCGTCTTCGCGGTGGATCTTCAGGAGAAGGCACTACGGCAGCTCACGGGCCATGGAGACGACGCGGGCGCAGGCGGTGAACGGCTGAACATCGACACCACCGTGCCCGGCCGCGCCTACCAACGCGTCGCCATGGTCGCCGAAGCCGCTCACGAGGGGCGTCGGCGCTGGTGGGTCCCGGTGACCGACGGCGTCGCACGGATCGGTGTCCTGCGGGCGGACACGGCCGACGGCGATGGGGAAGACCTTCGGCTGGACCTTCGCGATCTGGCCTCGCTGGTGGCGTTGCTGCTGCTGAGCAAGCGGTCCTTCAGCGACTCCTTCGCCCGGCTGGTGCGGACGGAACCCATGGACGTGGCCGCGGAGCTGCAGTGGAACCTGATGCCGCCGTCCGCCTACGCAGGGCGTGAGGTGACCCTGGGCGCCATGATCGAGCCGGCCTACGAGGTGGGCGGCGACGCCTTCGACTACGCCGTCAGCAGCAGCACGCTGCACCTGTCCGTCTTCGACGCCATGGGACACGACACCACCGCCGGGATGACCGCCACCCTGGCCGTCGCGGCCTCGCGCAACGCCCGGCGCCAGGGCGCTTCGCTCGTCGAGACCAGCCAGGCCATCGAGGACCTGCTGACTTCACACTTCGGCGCCAGCCGCTACGTCACCGGCATCCTCGCCGACCTCGATCTCGGCACAGGCACGCTGACCTGGATCAACCGCGGGCACCATCTGCCGCTCGTGATCCGCGACGACCGCTGGGCCTTCGAGCTCTCCTGCCCGCCCGCCGCCCCGATGGGCACCGGGCTCGACCTGCCTGTCACCGTGCGCCACCACCAGCTCCAGCCCGGCGACCGGCTCCTCCTGTACACCGACGGCATCGTCGAAGCCCGGGACACGGAGGGACGCGAGTTCGGCCGGGACCGCTTCGTCGACTTCATCGTCCGACACCACTCCGGCCACCAGACGCTCCACGAGACCCTGCGCCGACTGATGCACGCGGTCGTCGAACACCACGCGGGGCATCTCGACGACGACGCGACCGTGCTCCTCGCGGAGTGGCGCACCGGTCAACAAGACCGGCTCACGCCATGACCCGCGGCGCGCCCCGCCGGACTCGAACCAGGTTTCACGCCGGGCCCGTCGGACACTCGGGACGAGAAGAGCAACGGGAACAGGTCGGATGAACCGGATCTCAACAGGTCTGAGTCAGAAGGAAGTTGAACCGCCGTGACCACGGAAGCCAGCAATCCGATCGTCGTTCGCCGAGCCGAGACCGGTTGGGCGAGGGCGCGTCGCCTGCGCGGGCAAGGCATACAAACCTGCGTGCGCGCGACGCTCGACAACAACTCGGCGCAGCTGCGGCAAGTAAGCGACTGGAACGTCGTACGAGACGAGGACTGACCGCCCTCGCACGCGCGCCTGTAGTGCTCTGCCACACCGTCGCACACACGGTCAGGGCACCGGTTCGCACCCGCCTTCCCGAATGACAGAGGCACCCGACCGGGTGGACATACGGGTGGACATCGCCCCGAGTGGCGCGGGGTCCGTCCGGATGGGGAACCACTGTCAGCTGGGCGGGACTGACCCGGCCCAGATATGACCAGCGAGAGGCGGACAGACGATGGGGCACGGCGGAGACGCGATCGCGGAGCTGATGACGGACCACCGGGAGGTCGAGGAGATGTTCGCCCGGATCCAGGCGATGCCGGGCGGCGGGCAGGAACTCCGTGACGTGGTGGACGAGGTCACGATCGAACTGGTACGGCACTCGATCGCCGAGGAGGAGTACCTGTACCCGGCGGTGCGCGAGCACATCGAGAGCGGAGACCGGATCGCGGACAAGGAGCTCGCGGACCACGGCAGGGTCGAGAAGCTCCTCAAGCAGCTGGAGAAGACCGACACCGACGATCCGAAAATGAGCCCGCTGCTGCAGGAGCTCATGGACGAGGTCTCCGCGCACGTCCAGGACGAGGAGGAGAACCTCTTCCCGATGCTGCGCCGGTCCTGCTCCCTGGAGGCACTGAACGACCTCGGGGACAAGGTCCGCCGGGCCAAGTCCATGGCCCCGACCCGCCCGCACCCCTCCGCCCCGAACACCCCGCCCGCCAACAAGCTCCTCGCCCCGGGCGCCGGCCTGGTGGACCGGGCTCGGGACCTCATCACAGGGCGCGGCAAGTCCTGACTCCGCAGGAGCAGGCTCCGGGCCGAGCGGCTGGCGCCCGGGTTCCTCGTCGGAACCCGGGCGCCTGGCTGTGACGCCGCTCATTCCCTCTTCGGGTCCGGCTGCCTACGCTGGTGGATCCCAAGCGGGGCAGCGCGGCCCCGCGACACAGCTCGCGGGACCGATCTGCCGGACACAGGCGAGCACGCTCCCCGAGGGACCGACCGCCGTGACCGACGACCTGACACCCGTCATAGCCGCCTCCACCCGCTGGCTTCTCGCCGCCTACCCCGCCCCCGGCGGGGCGCTCAGCCGGGCACTGGCCGAGGCCCAGGCCCGGCAGGCCGTCACGCTCGCCGCCACCCTGCGTTACCCCACCGACCTCGACGTTCAGCTGCTTCATCTGCTCGCACCCAGCGGATCCCACCGGCTGGACCGGCTCACCGGATGCGAGCCCCAGCCCGACGACACCGCCTGGCGCACCTGGATCGACGAAACCGTCGTCAGTTGGGCCGCCTGCCTCCTGGCCGACCCCGCTCTGGCCGCCCGCGCCGCCCACCAGGCCGTCACCGTGGACGAGCACCACGCCGCCGGCCTTCACCGGCTGACCAGCCCCGGCGGGCGGGACATCGAAGCCGCGCCTCTGCTACGCCATCCCGACCTGCTGGAGAACATCGCCGGCCTCCACCGGCCTCAGCTCATGGAACTGCTCAGCCTCGACAGCGCGGACCAGCCCTGAGCTCAGCGCCCGGGAGCCTGCTGCTCCGCCCGGGCATCGAGCAGCTGCCGACGAGCCTCGGAGAGCGCCTTGTCCAAACAGCGAGTGCCAGTGATCACGCACAGCGTGTACGTCACGTCCTCCAGGCGCCGCGCCGTTTCCACGCCTCCCTCGTATGCCAAACGCCACCGGAGCGTCTCACACTGTGCGACCAGCTCCCGCAAGAGCGAAGGATGCGCTGTCAGCATGGTGGCCTCCTCCGGCCGCGTCCACTGGGCCCCCTCCATTCACACGGTCGCAGGGACCCGCCCCCACCGCACCCCGGAGAGGACGAGAGCTCCAGCTCGAAAAGGATGCCTCCACCTGTGACGTCGAACGTCGAGCGATCAGGCCAGGGAATCGAGGTCCGGGAAGGACCTCGTACAGGCGGACCGGGTCTCGGCCATCGCGGTCTCCAGTGCCTGGCGAATGTCTTCAGGCGGTTGCCTGGTCACAGCCCGGTCGACGAGCTGTTCGGCGATCACAGGAACGACGAGGCCGGTGCGTTCGGACATGGCCATGAGGACTTCGATGCCGTGGTGGGGACGCAGCCCTCCGAGGACCAGGATCACGCCGATCGCCTGGTCGATCAGGGCCTGCGACACGACGGAATCCTGCAGCTGACCGATCTCTCGCCGCAAGGCGGTGACCTCGCTTCGGAGAGCCGCACAGCCTGGAAATGCGCTCACCTCGGCGAACGGCGAGTTGCTTTTCTGCGGGCAAACCATCGTATTCACGTCCCAGATTTCGTTCCGGGCTGCCGTCGTTCGCCCCGGGACAACGAGAACATGATCTGACTACCCGGGGAGGAAGTCCCTAAGCAGTCCATGCGTTTGGGTTCGGGTCCCCCGTAGATGCATGTGAGTGATTGCCCGGTCTTTGTGGCTGAGGGATGGGCGGAGCACTCGTTGCTCCCGACAGGAGGCGAGGCATGAGTCACTGGATCTACGAACTCTTGGGATGTCCCGAGGCAGGGAGCCATCAGCAATTCGCCGGCGAAACCGAACCGGGCCGGGTCTTGGTGTTCGAACGCGTCGAGAGACCGGTCATCGTGGACGGGTTCGTACGCGAAAGCGTCGATGACCTGATGATGGTGGCCCGTTTCCGTTGGGTGGCCAGCGGAGACCCCTCCACCGTGATGCCGGAGCTACTGCGCGCGGCAGCCCTTTCGCCATAGCCGGGTACGCGGGACTCACGTGTCCCTCACCAACGGGGCGGGTGCAGGCGCCGCCCAGCAGTTCGGTCCACCACCCTGACGCGGCCAGACCTCCGGGCCACCGCCGTGCCACTCGATGAGGTCCGACTCGGCCACGTCCAACTCGTCCCCGCGCACGAAACCGACGTGCCGCAGGAAGAGTGTCAACTCGTGCAATGAATAGGCCGTGCCCAGGAACTGGCCGTCCACGCACACGTGACGGCCGCCAGACCCGCCAGGCGCCTCCACGATCGCGGACCGCTCGACCATGAGCTCAGCTTCTCCCAACCGAAGGCTGACCGCATTCCCGGGCGATCTCAAGGAGGCGAACCTGCGCGGGTGACGGACCCCGAAGTGGGTGCCATTGCGCGTTCAGGGGTGGGTACCCGGGAGCTGCGGCATCGCGGAGATCCCCGGGAACGGCGCGACACCTCCCGCACGGTCCACGGCTGAGGAAGGCGGTTACACCTGATGACTCGCACCCCCTTCGGTACCTCCGCGGGCGTGGACGTGGCCGGGCTGGCGGCGGCCCTGGTCGAGGAGGTGGACGCCGAGGTCAGGTTCGACGCGGGCAGCAGGGGCGCCTACGCCACGGACGGCTCCAACTACCGGCAGGTGCCGATCGGCGTGGTGGTGCCCCGTACGGTGGAAGCCGGGATGGCGGCGGTGCGGGTGTGCGCCCGGTTCGGTGCCCCGGTCCTGTCGCGGGGCGGCGGTACCAGCCTCGCCGGACAGTCGACGAACACGGCCGTGGTGATCGACTGGAGCAAGTACTGCCACCGGCTCGTCGCCGTCGTTCCCGACGCCCGTACCTGCGTGGTCGAGCCGGGAATCGTGCTGGACGAGCTCAACCGGCGGCTGGCCGTCCAGCGGCTGCAGTTCGGCCCGAAGCCGTCGACGCACAGCCACTGCGCCCTGGGCGGCATGATCGGCAACAACTCGTGCGGCGCGTCCGCGCAGGCATACGGCAAGACCGTCGACAACGTGCGCCGCCTGGAGGTGCTCACCTGCGACGGCGTCCGGATGTGGGTCGGGCCGACGTCGAAGGCCGAGCGGGCGCGGATCGCCGCGGAGGGCGGCCGCCGCGCCGAGCTCTACGCGGGCCTGGACCACATCGTCACCGAGTACCTCGCCGACATCCGGCGCGGCTACCCGAAGATCCCGCGCCGGGTCTCCGGCTACAACCTCGACTCGCTCCTTCCGGAGAACGGCTTCGACGTGGCGCGGGCGCTGGTCGGCAGCGAGGGAACCCTGGTGACCGTGCTGCACGCCGAGCTGGACCTGGTGCCGGTGCCCGCGTACCAGTCGCTGCTGGTCCTCGGCTACGACGACATCTGCACCGCCGCCGACGACGTGCCCCGGCTGCTTGAGCACTGTTCGCCCGGGCAGTTGGAGGCGCTGGACGGCCGGATGGCCCAGCTGATGCGCGAGGAAGGCGCCTACCTGGCGTCTCTGAACGCCCTGCCGCAAGGTGACAGCTGGCTGATGCTTCAGTTCGGCGGGGACAGCCAGGAGGCAGTCGACGAGCAGGCGCACGCCCTGCTGCGCAGCGTCGGCCGCACCGAGAAAGACTCCGAGGTCGCGTTCTCCGACGATCCCGAGCGCGAGCAGCGGATGCTCAGGGCGCGCGAGGCCGGGCTCGGCGTCACCGCCCGCCCGCCCGACGACCGCGAGACATGGGAGGGCTGGGAGGACTCGGCCGTACCACCCGAGCGGCTCGGGGACTATCTGCGGGACCTGAAGGAGCTGTTCGAGGAGTTCGGCTACGACCATCCGTCCCTGTACGGGCACTTCGGGCAGGGCTGCGTCCACACCCGTATCCCGTTCGGGCTGAGGACCGCCGAAGGCGTGGCGAACTTCCGCCGCTTCCTGGAGCGGGCGGCCGACCTCGTCATCTCCTACGGCGGTTCCCTCTCGGGCGAGCACGGCGACGGCCAGTCCCGGGGAGAGCTGCTCAGTCGAATGTTCGGTG
This sequence comes from Streptomyces sp. NPDC101234, assembly GCF_044767525.1. Lineage (NCBI taxonomy): Bacteria > Bacillati > Actinomycetota > Actinomycetes > Kitasatosporales > Streptomycetaceae > Streptomyces > Streptomyces sp. NPDC101234. The sequence continues at coordinate 103,124 of NZ_JBIWOA010000025.1, forward strand.
AGCGGCTCGTGGGCGCGTTCGGCAAGCTGAAGGCGCTGTTCGACCCGGACAACCGGATGAACCCAGGCAAGATCGTCCATCCCAACCCCGTCGACGGCCAGCTGCGTCTCGGTCCCGGCTGGCGCCCGAGGACCCCGGCAACGCACTTCGGCTTCCCCGAGGACGACCATTCCTTCAACCGGGCGGTGATGCGGTGTGTCGGCATCGGCAACTGCCGCGGTCACTCCGGCGGCGTCATGTGCCCCTCCTACCGGGCCACCAGGGAAGAGGAACACTCCACCCGCGGCCGCGCCAGGCTGCTGTTCGAGATGCTCGGCGGCCATGCCGACTCGGCCATCACGGACGGCTGGCGCTCCACCGAGGTGCGCGACGCACTGGACCTGTGCCTGGCCTGCAAGGGCTGCAAGTCGGACTGTCCGACCGGCGTCGACATGGCCACCCTCAAGGCGGAGTTCCTCTCCCACCACTACGAGGGGCGACTGCGCCCCGCAGCCCACTACTCCATGGGCTGGCTTCCCGTGTGGGCCCGGCTGTCCCGTATCGCGCCCGGGCTGGTCAACAGTGTCCTGCACGCGCCCGGTCTGGCACGGGCAGGCAAGCGCCTGGCCGGCGTGGACGAGGCCCGGTCGGCACCCGTCTTCGCCGAGCAGTCCTTCCAGCAGTGGTGGCAGGCCCGCGGCGGTGAGGAACCCGACCCGGCCGACCCGCGCACCGTCCTCCTGTGGCCGGACACCTTCAGCAACTCCTTCCATCCCTCGATCGCCGTCTCGGCCGTACGCGTCCTGGAGGACGCCGGCTTCCGCGTCGCCGTACCCACCCGGCCGGTGTGCTGCGGCCTGACCTGGATCTCCACCGGACAGTTGTCCCTCGCGCAGAAGGTCCTGCGCCGGACCCTCGCCGTGCTGCGCCCCTACCTGGAGGCGGGCACCCCGGTCGTCGGACTTGAACCGTCCTGCACCGCCGTCTTCCGCTCCGACGCCCCCGAGCTGATGCCCGCCGACCAGGACGTGCAGCGGCTGGCCGGACAGGTCCGCACCTTCGCCGAACACCTCGTCCACCATGCGCCCGACGACTGGCGGCCCCCGCAGCTCAGCAGGCGGGCGACCGTGCAGACCCACTGCCACCAGCACGCCATCATGAAGTTCGACGCGGACCGCGAGCTGATGCGCCGCGCTCACCTCGACGCCGACGTCCTCGACGAGGGCTGCTGCGGCCTGGCCGGCAACTTCGGCTTCGAACACGGCCACCACGAGGTCTCCATGGCCGTCGCCGAACAGGGCGTCCTGCCCGCCGTCCGCGCCACCGCACCGGACCACCTCGTCCTCGCCGACGGCTTCAGCTGCCGTACCCAGATCGACCAGGGCGGTACCGGACGGCGGGCCCTGCACCTGGCGGAGGTCCTGGCCCTCGGCCTGGAGGGCACGCTCCCGACCGACCACCCCGAACGCCTGGCCGCCCGCCCCGACCCGCCCTCCCGCACGTCACGCTGGGCGGCCACCGCCGGCGCGGCCACCCTGACGACGGCCGCCGCGGCAGTCGCTGGTCGAGCGGCGCTGCGCTCGCCGCACCACCTCTGACCCCTCTTCGCAAAGGCACTGAAGGCACTACCGGAAAGGTTGTCGAACATGTCGCAGAAGGTTTCCGACCATCTCCTCGAGCGCCTGCGCGAATGGGGGGTGGAGCACGTCTTCGCCTATCCCGGCGACGGCATCAACGGTCTGCTCGCGGCCTGGGGCCGTGCCGACGACAACCCCCGCTTCATCCAGTCCCGGCACGAGGAGATGTCGGCCTTCGAAGCCGTCGGCTACGCCAAGTTCTCCGGCAGGGTCGGGGTGTGCGCCGCCACGTCCGGGCCCGGCGCCATCCATCTGCTCAACGGGCTGTACGACGCCAAGCTCGACCACGTGCCCGTCGTCGCGATCGTCGGACAGACCAACCGCAGCGCCATGGGCGGCTCCTACCAGCAGGAGGTCGACCTGGTCAGCCTGTACAAGGACGTCGCCTCCGACTTCTGCGAGATGGTCACCGTCCCCGAGCAGCTGCCAGGCGTCCTGGACCGGGCGATCCGCACCGCCATGGCACGCCGCTCTCCGACGGCTCTGATCATCCCGGCCGACGTCCAGGAACTGGACTACTCGCCGCCCGGACACGCCTTCAAGATGGTGCCCTCCAGCCTCGGTATGTCGCAGTACGCGCCGGTGCCGGGCGACGAGGACCTCGCCCGGGCCGCCGAGGTGCTCAACGCGGGCGAGAAGGTCGCGCTCCTGGTCGGGCAGGGTGCCCGCGGGGCCCGGCAGGAGGTCATGGCGGTCGCCGACCGGCTCGGCGCCGGCGTGGCCAAGGCGCTGCTCGGCAAGGACGCCCTCGACGACGACCTGCCGTATGTCACCGGCTCCATCGGACTGCTGGGCACCCGGCCCTCGTACGAACTGATGATGCGCTGCGACACCCTCCTCGTCATCGGCTCCTCCTTCCCCTACACGCAGTTCCTGCCGGAGTTCGGGCAGGCGCGGGCCGTGCAGATCGACATCGACCCGCACATGGTCGGGATGCGCTACCCGTTCGACGTCAACCTCGTCGGCGACGCCCGGCAGACACTGGCCCGGCTGCTGCCGCTGCTCGACACGGCGAAGCACGGCAGCTGGCGCGAGCAGATCGAGAAGAACACCGGGCGCTGGTGGGAGGTCATGCAAAGGCGCGCCGCGGTCGACGCCGACCCGCTCAACCCCGAGTACGTGGTCCACGCGCTGGACGGCCTGCTGCCGGAGAACGTGATCCTGTCCTCCGACTCCGGCTCGGCCGCCAACTGGTACGCCCGCCATCTGCGGCTGCGCGGTGCCATGCGCGGTTCGCTGTCCGGCACGCTCGCCACGATGGGGCCCGGGGTGCCGTACGCGATCGGCGCCAAGTTCGCGCACGGCGACCGGCCCGCGATCGCGCTCGTCGGCGACGGGGCGATGCAGATGAACGGCATGGCCGAGCTGATCACCGTCGCGAAGTACTACCCCGAATGGGAGGACCCCCGGCTCATCGTGGCGGTATTGAACAACCAGGACCTCAACCAGGTCACCTGGGAGATGCGGGCCATGGAGGGCGCCCCGCAGTTCCTGCCCTCCCAGTCGATCCCCGACGTCGCCTACGCCGACTTCGCCCGCATGGTGGGCCTCAAGGGCATACGGGTCGAGAAGCCGGACGACGTCGTGGACGCCTGGCAGGCTGCACTGGCCGCCGACCGGCCCTGCGTCCTGGACTTCGTGACCGACCCCGCCGTCCCGCCGATCCCGCCGCACGCGACCCTCGACCAGATCGAGGCAGCGGCGACCTCGGTCCTCAAGGGCGACAGCGACCGGGCAGCCATGGTCCGCCAGGGCTTCAAGGCCAAGGTCCAGGAGTTCCTGCCCGGCCACCGCCACCGCACGGACCGGCCCGGGGCCGTGGACGAGAAGGGCGACGCATGAGCGAGAGCCCGGTCGTGGAGCGGGTGGGCACGGCCGTCTACACCGTGCCCACCGACGCCCCCGAGGCCGACGGCACCCTCGCCTGGGACAGCACGACCCTGGTCGTGGCGACCGTCGGCTGCGGGAGCGTCACGGGCCTCGGCTACACCTACGCGCCCGCCGCGACGGCACGTGTCATCGACGACCTGCTCGCCGACCTGGTCATCGGCTCTTCGGCCCTCGACGTGCCACGGGCGAACGAGGCCATGCGCCGGGCGGTGCGCAATGCCGGGCTGCCCGGCGTGGCCGCCCAGGCGATCTCGGCCGTGGACATCGCGCTGTGGGACTGCAAGGCCCGCCTTCTCGACCTGCCGCTCGTGCGCCTGCTGGGCTCAGCCCGCGACGAGGTGCCCGTCTACGGCAGCGGCGGCTTCACCACGTACGACGACGACCGGCTGGAACGGCAACTGCGCGGCTGGGTCGAGGGCGAGGGCATTCCCCGCGCCAAGATCAAGATCGCGGAGTCGTGGGGGCACCGGGAGGAACGCGACCGGCGGCGGATCGCCCGGGCCCGGGCCGTCATTGGCGACGCTGCCGAGCTCTACGTCGACGCCAACGGCGGCTACGGCGCCAAACAGGCCGTACGGCTGGGCCGGGCGTTTGCCGACGAGGGGGTGACCTGGTTCGAGGAGCCGGTCTCCTCCGACCATCTGTCCACCCTCGCCGCGATCCGCGACCAGGTGCCCCAGGAGGTGACGGCCGGCGAGTACGGCTACACCCTGCCGTACTTCGCGCACCTGCTCGCCGCCGGAGCGGTGGACTGCCTCCAGGCAGACGTCACCCGTTGCGGCGGCATCACCGTCTGGCTGCGCGCCGCCGCTCTCGCCGAGTCCCACGGCATCGACATCTCCGGACACTGCGCCCCGCACGCCCATGCGCACGCCGCCGCCGCGGTGCCCAACCTGCGCCACCTGGAGTGGTTCCACGACCACGTCCGCATCGAACGCACCCTTTTCGACGGCGTCCTCTCCCCCCAGGGCGGCGCGCTGACGCCCGGCGCCGACGGCGCGCCCGGCCTCGGCCTCGTCCTCGACCCGGAGCGGGCGCGGCCCTACCGGGTGGCCTGACAGCAGGAGGCATCCGCCCATGCAGCCCACGGACTTCCCGCCGCACGCCCTGCACGACTACGCGTTGCTGGCCGACGGCGAGCGCGGCGCCCTGATCGGAACCGACGGAGCCATCGCCTGGCTGTGCGCGCCCAGCTGGCACGACGACGCCGTCTTCGCCGCCCTCATCGGCGGCCGTGGTGTGTATGCAATCACCCCGCGCGGCCGCTACGTCGCCGGCGGCCACTATGAGGAGGGCACGCTGATCTGGCGCAGTCGCTGGGTCACCGCCGAGGGAGTGACCGAGTGGCGCGAGGCGCTCGCCTTCCCCGGCGAGCCGAACCGGCTGGTCCTGCTGCGGCAGCTGATCGCCGTCGACGGACCCGCCCGCGTCCGCGTCGTTCTCGACCCGCACGCCGAGTACGGCTGTGCCCAGGCCACCCACAGCCGCGCCGAGGACGGCGTGTGGCACCTCACCTCCGGCCACCGCCACCTGCGCTGGCAGGGCGCCCCGGCAGCTGTCCCCCGAACGCAGGGCCTCACCGCCGACCTGCAGCTCAGGCCCGGCGACAAGCACGACCTCATCCTGGAATGCTCCACCGCCCCGCTCCACCATCCACTCCCTCGGGCCGAGCAGGCATGGGCCGCGACCGAGCATGCGTGGCATGGGGCGGTGCCCCCGTTGAAGAACACCATCGCCACCCTCGACAGCCGACGCGCCTACGCCGTGCTGCGCGGCCTGACCGGCCACGGCGGCGGCATGGTCGCCGCGGCCACCACCAGCCTGCCCGAACGAGCGGAGACCGGCCGCAACTACGACTACCGGTACGTCTGGATCCGCGACCAGAGCTACGCCGGGCAGGCGGCGGCCTCCGCAGGAGCCCACGACCTGCTCGACGCGGCCGTCCGCTTCGTGAGCGAGCGGCTCCTCGCCGACGGCCCGCGCCTCGCCCCCGCCTACACCGTGCACGGCGACACGGTGCCTCAGCAGCAGGAACTCGAACTGCCCGGCTATCCCGGCGGCTTCAGCCGCATCGGCAACCACGTGTCCGAGCAGTTCCAGCTGGACTGCTTCGGCGAAGCCCTCCTGCTGTTCACCGCCGCCCGGCGCGCGGACCGTCTGAGTGCCGATGCCTTCAAGGCCGCCGACGTCGCGGTACGGGCCATCGCCGAACGATGGCGCGAACCGGACGCCGGAATCTGGGAACTGGAGGGCCGTGCGTGGACCCACAGCCGCCTCACCTGTGTAGCCAGTCTCCGCGCCCTGGCCGACACCGCCGGCCACCAACCCCTCACCGACACCTGCACCGACCTCGCGGACACACTGCTCGCCGACACGTCCGCCAACTGCCTGCATCCCTGCGGCCACTGGCAGCGCGCCCCCGACGACCCGTCCGCCGACGCGGCACTGCTCCTGCCCGCCGTCCGCGGGGCCCTGGCCGCCGACGACCCACGCACCCGTGCCACCCTCGCCGCCTGCCGCGACCAGTTGGCCCAGGACCACTTCCTCTACCGCTTCCGCCACGACGCCCGCCCCCTCGGAGAAGCCGAGGGAGCGTTCCTGATGTGCGGGTTCGTGATGGCCATGGCCGAACACCAGCAGGGCCACGCGATCGACGCACACCGGTGGTTCGAACGCGCCCGCGGCGCCTGCGGGGCGTCCGGCCTGTACGCCGAGGAGTTCGACATCGCCCAGCGGCAACTGCGCGGCAACCTCCGGCAGGGCTTCGTGCACGCCCTGCTGTTGAACAGCGCCGCCCACCTCGCCCACAACTGAAGGAGGCTGACCATGCCCGAAACCGTCGTCGTCACCGGAGCCAGCGCCGGCATAGGCCGCGCCATCGCCCGCCTCTACGGCGAACGCGGCGCCAACGTGGTGCTGATCGCTCGCGGCCGGGCCGGCCTCGATGCCGCCGCGAAGGAGGTGGAATCCCTCGGGGGCCATTCGCTCGTCCAGGTCACCGACACCGCCGACGCCCACCAGGTCGAGAGGGCCGCCGAGGCTGCCGAGCAGTTCTTCGGCCCCATCGACGTCTGGATCAACTCCGCGTTCACCAGCGTGTTCGCCGCCTTCGACGACATCACCGCCGAGGAGTACGACCGGGTCACCCAGGTGGCCTACCTCGGCTTCGTCAACGGCACCCGGACGGCGCTGAGGCGGATGCTGCCACGCGACCACGGCACCGTGGTGCAGGTCGGCTCAGCGCTCGGGGAGCGGGCCATCCCGCTGCAGTCGGCGTACTGCGGTGCCAAGCACGCCATCAACGGATTCACCTCCTCCCTGCGCACCGAACTGCTGCACCGTGGCAGCAACGTGCACATCACGGTCGTTCAGATGCCCGCGGTCAACACCCCGCAGTTCTCCTGGGTGCGCTCCCGCCTGCCCCGGCACCCGCAGCCCGTCCCGCCCATCTACCAGCCGGAGGTGGCCGCGCGGGGCGCGGTGTACGCGGCCGATCACCCGCGCCGCAAGCAGTACTACGTCGGCGCCACCACGGTGGCGACGATCTGGGCCAACCGCCTGGCCCCCGCCCTGCTCGACCGCTACCTGGCCCGCACCGGCTTCGAAGCCCAGCAGACCGACCGGCAGCCGCCGAGCGACGAGAACAACCTCTTCGAACCGGTCGACCGGCCGAAGGGTGCGGACCACGGCGCCCACGGCACCTTCGACGCAATGTCCCACAGCCGGTCCTTCGAAGCCGCACTGGCCCGCCACCCGGCCGCAGCCTCGGCCCTCACGGCCGCTGTGGCAGCAACGGCGACGGCCGTGTGGAAGAGGCGCGCCCGCACCTCGTCGTAAGACCGACCGCGAGCCATCGGGTCAGGGTGCACCCGCCCCACCTGAGCTGTCCAGCGGCATCAGCCCCACGGCACGGGGGGGATCTCCCGCTGGGGAAGGTGGTGGCCCGCCTACCAAAACGCCTCCCATCACGTGACCACAAGTCGTCGCCCTCTCACAGTTCACGGAGCGCGGGCAGCAACTTGTGCTCGGCCCATTCGAGGTACTGCTCTTGGTGGTCGCCGCCGATCTGGACGAGCGCGACCTCGGTGAACCCCGCGTCGACGTAGAGGCGTACGGCCTCGACGACCGCCTGCACATCGTCGCCGCAGGGAATGGACTCGGCCACGTCCTCAGGCCGTACGAACTGAGTGGCATGCTCGAACGCGGCAGGTCCGGACAGTTCGGAGTTGACCGGCCAGCCGCCGCCGAACCAGCGGAACTGGTCGTGGGCGCGAACGACAGCCGCGTCGCGGTCGGTGTCGTAACAGACGGGTAGCTGGCCGATCTTGGGCTTGCCCGCGCCGCCGTGGCGATCGCCAAATCGGCGAGGTGACCGGCGAGTTCGCAGGAGCGGTCACCCGAGACGGCGACACCGATCGGCGGCGGCGTGTCGGGCAGGTCCCACAACCTGGCGTTCGCCACGTCGAAGTGAAAGCCGTGGCGAGTGACGCTCTCCCCCGTGAAGAGCGAGCGGATGATCTCCACGGCCTCCTCCAGCTTCTCCAGCCGGACGTGCGCGGCGGGCCAACCCCCACCCATCACATGCTCGTTGAGGTTCTCCCCGGAGCCGAGCCCCAACCGGAACCGGCCCTGGGAAAGGATCTGCATCGTGGCGGCCTTCTGGGCGACGACCGCCGGGTGGTAGCGAGTCGTCGGGCACGTCACATAGGTCATCAGGGGAATGCGTTCGGTGGCCTGTGCTGCGGCACCCAGCACACTCCACGCGTAGGGGGCATGGCCCTGGGACTCCAACCAGGGAAAGTAGTGGTCGGACGTGACCGAGAAGTCGAAGCCGGCACGCTCGGCGCGCACCATATGATCCACCAGCTCCCGCGGACCGGCCTGCTCGGTCATCATCGTGTATCCGATCTGCACCATGCCGCTCATCTCCTCGTGGTTCGACCACACGCGTGGGGTCTCCTGGTGTACGGCGAACGCGACACCCAGGGTTTCGAACATCTGGTCGACGGCATTCTCGTTGGGTGGGTCGGAAGGCGACGGCCCTGGCGGGACGCGGATTCCGTGCCCGCCGGAGCCTCGGGCCTTTGGCAAGGCGACGGAACAATCTGTCAGCGATGTCGGCACGCGACATCGAGCGACCGAGGGACGCGCGGACCGTACGTCACGGTCGCGGATCGCCGGACGGCTCCCGTCGCCGATCGGCGGACGGCCGGTCGCCGACCCCGGTACGCGTACCCGTCTCGTGGCCTTTCAGCCAGCCAGAGTCGAACGGCGAACTACATGCCCTCGGCACGATGAGGTGGCCTCAGCGACCCTTCGTACACAGGTCGGCTGGAGGCCGGGTCACGTCGCGCCACCGCCTCCGCTGCCGAAGGACCCGCTGGAGCCGGTCCGCCAGCGCGGGCGAGTCTGGTCTTCGCCGGGCCTGGTGGATGCGTTGCCGAGCTGGTACGGAGTGAGACGATCGCCCTCGTCGGCAGCCCGTGGCACCTCGTTGGGCTCGCGCATCTGGCGCTCCTCCCGCACCGGTCCGGTACGGGGCAGCACCGGGTGATCCGAGCGCTGGGGCGGCGCGGACTCCTGCCGCCGTACCCCGATGCCGAGGCGGACGGCTCCCACCATCGCGGCCGTGACGAGCAGACCACAGACGACGATCACGATCGGTCCCGCCACCGAGCCGGCGGCGGCCAGTTGCTCAAGGGTCCTGTACATCGGCGCCGGGTACCCGGCGCGCCGCATCGAATGCCCGGAAGTCGAGGTGTGCCGGATGTTCGGGGCCGGCCGTGCCCTGTCGATCCCGGAGGTTCGTCTCGGAGAATTACCCGGACCGCTTACGGATCTAGTGCTCTGACCGCGTAGGTTCGCCGGGTTGGCGGTTGCAGCGGTTTGATGCGCGGTGACGTCCGTCCAACTGCTGGAGGCGCGGTGGCTGAGCCTGTCCGTGTGCGCAGACTGACCGACCAGGAGGGGCAGAAGCTGCAGCAGATCGTGCGCCGGGGCAGCACCAGCTCGGTGCGCTACCGGCGCGCGATGATGCTGCTGGCCTCGGCCGGCGGGAACCGGGTCCCGGTGATCGCCCAGTTGGTGCAGGCCGACGAGGACACCGTCCGGGATGTGATCCACCGGTTCAACGAGATCGGTCTGGCCTGCTTGGACCCTCGGTGGGCGGGAGGCCGTCCCCGCCTTCTCAGTCCTGACGACGAGGACTTCGTCGTCCAGATGGCCACCACCCGCCCGACCAAGCTCGGCCAGCCTTTCACCCGCTGGTCCATTCGTAAACTCGCTGCCTACCTGCGGAAAGTGCACGGCCGCGTGATCAGGATCGGCCGTGAGGCGTTACGGTGCCTGCTCGCCCGCCGCGGCATCACCTTCCAGCGCACCAAGACCTGGAAGGAGCCCCCGGACCCCGACCGCGACGTCAAGCTCGAACGCATCGAGCACGTGCTGGAGCGGTTCCCGGACCGGGTGTTCGCGTTCGACGAGTTCGGTCCGCTGGGCATCCGGCCCACGGGCGGGGCGTGCTGGGCCGAGCAGTGCCGGCCCGAGCGGCATCCCGCGACCTATAACCGCACCCACGGGGTGCGGTACTTCCACGGTTGCTACTCGGTCGGCGACGATATCCTCTGGGGCGTCAACCGACTGAAGAAGGGCGCCGGGAACACCCTGGCTGCGCTGAGGTCGATCCGCGCGGCCCGCCCGGACGGCGCCCCGATCTACGTCATCCTGGACAACCTGTCCGCCCACAAGGGCGAGACGATCCGGTGCTGGGCGAAGAGGAACCGGGTCGAGCTGTGCTTCACCCCGACCTACGCCTCCTGGGCCAACCCGATCGAGGCCCACTTCGGGCCTCTGTGGCAGTTCACCGTCGCCAACTCCAACCACAGCAACCACACCGTCCTGACCAGAGCCCTGCACGCCTACCTACGCTGGCGGAACAAGAACGCTCGGCACCCCGACCTGTTGGCCGCCCAACGCAAGGAGCGCGCCCGCGTCCGCAGCGAGAAGGGCATCCGCTGGGGCGGACGCCCCCTCAAGTCGGCGGCCTGATCAATCCAATGCGATAAAGTCGAACCAAGCATCAGGCTGACATCAGGGGCGGGACTGGCCTCGTGATCGCGGCAGCCGGCAGCAGAACGTCAGGTTCGGCGCCGGGGTCCTCGGTGATGACAAGGCCAGCCGCGTCGATGTCGAAGCCGTTCGGCCAGATGGTCAGGTCGCTCGCCAGCGCGCCTTCGAGCCTCGCGTGCCGCAGGTCGGCACCGCCGAGGTCGCAGCCCCGCAGATCGGCCAATCGCAGGTCCGCACGGACGAACACCGCCCCATGGGACCGAGCCTTGCGCAAGTTCGCCTCCCTGAGGTCCGCACCGGAGAAGTCCGCCTCCCGCAGGTCGGCCTTGACCAGGCGCGCGCCGCGCAGATCGGCGTCAAGACACCGGACCTGATGGAGTATCGACGTCCCGAGTTCGGCATGCCGCAGGTTGGTCTCGATCATTGACGCCCCGCTCAGGTTGACCTGGTACACGCTCGCCGCTTCCAGGCACGTGGCGTCGAGATTGACACCGTTCAGCCACAGCCCGTCGCAGTCGGCCCGACGAAGGTCGGTGAAGCTGACGTTGACCCACCCCGGGCTGCGTTCCTGACCAAGCACCCCGAGGCAGGTGAGCGCCACCTGAGCATCGGCGGCACGGGTCTCCAGCGGGCGCACTGAGTTGATCGACACGTCCGCCGCCGGAGCGCCCGGTTCCTGCGGCGGCCACGGCAGGTGCGTCCGAAGGTACGCCGCCATGATCGAGACGACCGCCTCGTGGTCGCGGGCGGAATGGTCCGCGATCCGCCACAGTGCGTAGAGGCCACCGATCCGCACGTCCAACTTGTCACTGCCGAGCTGTTCCACGGCCCGGCTGAAGCGATCGGTCACCTGGCCCTCTCGAGTGGCGTTCAGCCCGTCCTGGCTGACACGCAACTGCCGCCAGGTGGCGTAGGCACCGAACAGGACGACTGCGCCACCGATCGCCTGCAGGAGCGTGGTGCGCACGTTGTTCACCGCGTTCATCCGGTCCGCGGCGGCGAGGCGGGCACCGGCGAGATCGTGGTCCACCATCATGCCTGGAAGAACCAGGAGCACGACGAACAGCACAGCCAGTGCAGCCACCACGACCGACGCCATGGCGACCATGCGAGTCCCACGCCAACGGCGATGAACAGATCCCCCCATAGCCATCGGATCCTAGAGCAAGGCCGAACCCGGCGAACCTACGTGGTCAGAGCACTAGTTGAGCGTCTTACGCGGATCGCGCCGCGAAGCGTCGGCCCACACCATCGGCAACTCCCGTTCGCGCCTGTCGGCCTCGGCTTGCTCCTGTCCGTACAACAGGCCCCAGACGAAGGAGGGTTCATCGGCCGCGTGGGCTGCCACGGTCAGCTTACGCAGGGCGCCCCGTGCCACAACGCTGTCCTGATGGTCCCCAAGCACCTTCTGGACGGCTTTGACGCGTTTACCCAGGCGCTTGGCAGGTTTGCCGAGTGCGTCGCGCGCCGGCTCCGTGGCGTACCTGGTCTTCTTCGCCGCCTTACGGGCTGCGTGGAGGGCCGTGTCGCGTTCTGGCCCCGGCGAGAGTTCCAGCGCGTAGGAAACGCGGCCGGCGAGACGGTCGTATTCCTTGAGGATGGCCTTGGCCAAGACGTTCTCCGCTCCCCGGTCGGCCTTGTCACGTAGTGGGGGCTGTTCCGTAAGCATTGCCAGGGAGTCCAGTAGCGCCAGGTAACGGGGGGAATTCAGGGCGTCGAGGGTGCCTTGGTGGGCCTCGGAGCTGTTGCCGAGGTCCCACACCTGCAGCCGGGCGGCGACGGGACCGAAGACCAGTTCCGGAGGCAGAGCGTCGATCCTCGAAGTCAGTCTCTCCAGGAGTACCTCCTGGTCGCGTTCGGCGGCGAGCTCGTTTCCCAACCACTTGAGTTCCTCGCGGACGGGATCGGTGACCTTCCGGTCCAGGACGGACCGGAAGGAGCGCAGGACGCTACGCAGCCGCCGGCATGTGACGCGCATTTTGTGCACCGAGTCGGGCACATCGCGCCGTACCGCGGGGTCCAGGCTCACCAGAGTGTGAACCCGGTCTTCCACATAGCCCAGCACAGCTTCACCGGCGGATTCCGGCACCGCGGTCTCGGCAGCACGCTCGTCCGGCAGAAGGGGGGTTCCCGTCATCGTCTCCTCCAGCGCCCGGGCCAGCTTGGACGCAGAGTGCGCACGGTCCACACCGCTCTCGCGCAGCTTCTCGTCCACGACGTCCAAAAGCGCCGGGTCGGTCTCCGGTGCGAGTTCGACCTCCATCTCGGTCCAAGAAGCCCGCGCGTCGGAGCCGAGCAGGGACTCGGCGCGGACCGAGTCGATGCTCAGCTCGGCGAGGACAGTGCTCCCGGAATCGACGAGTTGCCGTATGCCACGGGTGGAACGGATCCGGACGACCGGCCGCACCTCCGCTCGCCGGGTACGTGAAAGGGCCAGGTCGCGCAGCGTGTCCGGAAGGGCATCGGACAGTGGGGCCCGTACCTCTTCCCGGCTGTCCGGGGACAGGGGCAGTTTGAGATGCCAGCCCGCATCGGTCCCGCCCGTCCTCCGCCTGAGCACGGCCGAGGTAGCAGCCAGGCGCAAGTCGTCCGTGTCGTAGTACACCGCGTCCAAATCCTCGGTGCCCTGATCCACGACGGTATCAATCGGGCCCACACCGGTGAGGTCGGGCAGCCACGTCGTGTCGTCAGCCCAAGGGACTTCGTACTTTCGCTCGATTTCCTGCTTCGTGTCGGTCATATCCTTCGCCTACACGCATGTGCCCCGTACAAACATCGCCAACCCGGATCCGGCGGCCCACGCCCATCAGGTCACTCGTCCCCAGGACGGCATTTCCATGATCGGTGATGGCCGCGTTTCCTCTCCCCCAGTCACTTCCGCGATGGCGCCCCGCCGGGCCGGCGCTCGAAGGCGCAGCAGCCCGCAGACTCCAGGACCTGGCAGGACCGGCCGCACCGCCGTCGCCGTGGGGCCGAAGCTGGCCTGTACCGGGCAGCACGCCTTTCGTTGGAGCCTGTCGGGTGTCCTGGGCGCACCGACTGGGGCGCTACCAGTAGTGGCGCCGTCCGGCGACGGCATGCCCCAGGGAGCCGAGAAGGAACAGGACGAGCCCGATCACGAGCAGGACGATCCCGATTGTCCACAGGATGGCGATGTGGAAGATGAATCCGAGGATGAGCAGGATGACGCCGATGGCGATCACGGCCTTCTCCTCTCTATCCGGCCGGAGTGCCGGCCTCTGATGGGTGTGGGACGGGGGTCGCCCTTTGGTCTTCCCGCCGCTGCCGGCCGTCTGCCTTCGGCCATCGGACCGGCGTTTCAGGTGGTCAGCAGGCGGTTGAAGAACGAGCGGTAGTGGCGGAGGGCCGTACGCAGGGCTTCGGTGTCCGCCTCCCCGCCCTGGTTCCACTGGCCTTCGAGCTCCTTCTTGTGCTCGTCGAACGTCGCGGCGAGTGTCTGCATGACGCCGGCGACCAGGCTGTCCGCGTCCTGCACGGCATGGCGGGGGTCGTCGACGAACGTGGTCTGGATCTTCTCCCAGTCAGTACGGAATTCCTGCTCGTCGTGGACCGTCAGCAGTCGCGGCATCTCGTCCGCGTCCTCGGCCCGTGCCTCCGCCGCAGGGGCGTCTGCGTCGTGAGCCCCGAAGCCCTTCACGTCGGCTCGCGCGTCGCTCTCGCCAGGGTAGGCGGGGGCCGGCGACGTGCTGTCCGGTGCTCGGTCGGTCTCGCGAGGCTGTGCGAGGTCCTGGGTCGAGAGCCTGGTGTCAGCCGTGTGCGGTGTGTCGTTGCGTTCCATGTCGTCTCCGTCGGGCTTCTGTCCGCTTGGCAGTCAGGCCCTTGCATGGCGGGTCTGGCCGCCGTCGATGAGGAGTTCGTCGAACAGTGCCCGGTAGTGCACCATGGCGCCGCGCAGCTGTTCGGTGGTGGCTTTGTGGCCCGTGCTGAGCGTGTCGATCTCGTGGGCGGCCCGGTAGTGGTCAAGGGTGCGGCCGTGTTCCACGGAGAGATCCTTGAGCTGCTGGTCGTAGCTCTCCGTCGGATAACCGCGTGCCTGCATCAGTGACGTCACCAGCCGGTCCGCATCGTGCACGGCGTCCTCGGGCCGGTCCACGAACTCGTGCTGCACGTCGTTCCAGTCCCGGGTGTAGCGCTCCCGGACACCGTCGGGCAGCGGCTTGATGTCGAGCTTGTCATGTCGCTTCTCGCGCGTGCTGAGCTCGCGCTCCGCGGCCATCCTGCTGTCCGCGCCGTCGACCGTCCGGTCGTACTCCGGGCCGAACCGCTCGCGCAGAGCCCTGCGCCGCCGGACGAGAGCCAGAGCCAGGACGATCAGCACGACGACCACCGCGACGGGAATGACGATCTCCAGAAGCGTGCCGGTAGACATCGGATCGGCCTCCTTTCCGATGGGTCGATGTCGTCCGGGTACCCCTTCCGCTTCGGATATCCCAAGGCGCGGAAAGAGTTTGGGTCAGCAGGGACCCGGCGCGTCGGGGATCCATCGTCCAGAGGATGTTTGGCGCGGCTGCTCGGGATCACGCGGCTTGTGGGTCCCGCGAGGCCGCCGCAACAGGCGCCGAATTTCCTGCGCTCGTCCAGTGCGACGGCTGTGAAGCCCGGCGAAGGGAGAAGAAGTGCCATGACGGAGATCCACAACACCACCACGACCGACTCGGGCGCTCCGGTGGAGAGCGACGAACACTCACTGACCGTCGGCCCCGGGGGGCCGATCCTCCTGCAGGACGCCTATCTGATCGAGCAGATGGCGCAGTTCAACCGCGAGCGGATTCCCGAGCGCCAGCCGCATGCGAAGGGCAGCGGCGCCTTCGGCCGCTTCGAGGTGACTCATGACGTGAGCGCCTTTACCAAGGCGGCCCTCTTCCAGCCGGGCACCCGTACCGACCTGGTGGTCCGGTTCTCGACCGTGGCCGGCGAGCGCGGCAGCCCGGACACCTGGCGCGACCCGCGCGGCTTCGCGGTGAAGTTCTACACCAGCGAGGGCAACTACGACATGGTCGGCAACAACACGCCGGTGTTCTTCGTGAAGGACCCGATGAAGTTCCAGCACTTCATCCGCTCCCAGAAGCGCCGCGCGGACAACAACCTGCGCGACCACGACATGCAGTGGGACTTCTGGACGCTCTCTCCGGAGTCCGCGCACCAGGTCACCTGGCTGATGGGCGACCGCGGCATTCCGCGGAGCTGGCGCCACATGAACGGCTACACCTCCCACACCTACATGTGGATCAACGCCTCCGGCGAGCGGTTCTGGGTGAAGTACCACTTCAAGACGGACCAGGGCATCGAGTGCTTCACCCAGCACGAGGCCGACCAGATGGCCGCCGTCGACACGGATTACCACATGCGGGATCTCTTCGAGCACATCCGGGACGGCGACTTCCCCAGCTGGACACTGTATGTGCAGGTGATGCCGTACGAGGAGGCGCCGGGCTACCGCTTCAACCCGTTCGACCTGACCAAGGTGTGGCCGCACGGCGACTACCCGCTCGTCCCGGTCGGCCGGATGACGCTCGACCGCAACCCGACCGACAACCACGCCGAGATCGAGCAGGCGGCCTTCCAGCCCAACAACCTGGTCCCGGGTATCGGGCCGAGCCCGGACCGGATGCTGCTCGCCCGGCTCTTCTCGTACGCGGACGCGCATCGCCACCGCATCGGCACCAACTACCAGCAACTCCCCGTGAACGCCCCGATCACCGACGTCCGTTCCTACTCCAAGGACGGGGCGATGGCCTACCGGAAGACATCCGATCCGGTCTACGCCCCGAACTCCAAGGGCGGCCCGGCGGCCGACCCCGCCCGATACATCCCGCCGAGCTGGGAGGCCGACGGCGAGATCGTCCGCGCGGCCTACGTCAGCCACCCCGAGGACGACGACTGGGGGCAGCCCGGCACTCTGGTGCGCGAGGTCATGGACGACGACGCCCGTGACCGACTGGTCGACAACGTCGTGGGGCACCTCCTCAACGGCGTGAGTGAGCCCGTCCTCGACCGCGCCTTCGAGTACTGGTCGAACATCGACGAGACCATCGGCAAACGCATCGCCGACGGTGTGCGAGCGAAGTCCCACGAAAAGGACCCGAAGGCGGCCGAACAGGGCAGTCCCGCGCGCCGCGCCATGCAGCGCAAGGCATAGGACGCTTCAGCAGCGGCCACGTCGAGCGACACGGCCCACGCTCCGAAATCCGAGAGAGGAGAATCCCATGAAGACACCCGACGACAACGACACACCTCCACTCGACGACGAGACACGGCAACGGTCCGCAGAGCAGCGGCATGTCACCGCACCCACACCGCGAGACGTACGGGAAAAGGCCGAGCGTGATGACGAGCCCGAATTCCCGACCGGAGACAGGACCTGACCACCGTCGCATATCCCGGGAGAAGGAAACCCGCCGTATGCCGGCGGGTTTTCCTGTTGCCGCCGCAGGCGGTGCCGTGCCGCGATGGCGGCCGTCGTCTCAAGGTCAGTTGGCGGCGGCTCAGTGACAGCGCACTACGCGGTCATGGCGACCAGCAGCACCGCGACCCCGACGACGAGCCAGGCGACGTAGTCACCCAGGTGTCCTGAGTGCAGCCGTCGCAACGGCACGATCACCCGTCGTCCCACCGTCTCGCAGACAGCCGTGACCCGGCCCGCGAACGGTGACCGCAGAGCTGGACCCCATACGGCGACTGCGGCAAGGAGTACCGCCACAAGAGTCGAGACGAGCCCGAGGAGCACGCCCTCGGTGTTCCAGCCGACGGTGGGCACCGGCGCGGACGGCGCCACGGGATGGCCGAATGCGGCGGTGGTGTAGGCGGTGCGGTCGGTGAACTGCCTGGCCGCGTGGGCGAGGGCGACACCGGGGCCGGGGAGGAGCCCGACGGCGAGAGCTGCGGCCAGCAGGACGGAGGGCACCGCGAGCATCGGGACCGGGATCCGTCGCCGTGGATCGCGGATCTCCGGTTCCTCGCCGTCGCCGGTGGTCTCCGGGCCGGCATACCGCTCGCGAGGCTGAGGCCCGGCACCGGCGAAGATCCGGGCGCCGGCGCGCAGCACGGCCCCGCCCGTGAGGGCCGACACGAACACGAACACCGCGGGCAGCCAGGGGAACCGCTCCGCACCGGCATGCTCGGTGACGGCCTTGCCCAGGCCCGTGCCGAACGGGGGCAGGCCGGCAAGCGCGAGACCGCCGACGGCGAACAGCGCCCCCACGAAAGGCAGTTCGCGGCCGCGCCGGTACAGCCCGTGCTCGTCGACGGAGCCGAACCGGTCCAGCAGTACGCCTGTCGTGGCGAACAGGGCCGCCTTCACCCCGGCGTGGGCGGCGACGTACAGGGCCACCCCGGCCGTCCCGGCGGGGGTGAGCAGCGCCGCCCCGGCGAGGAAGAGGCCGACATGGCCGACGGTGGAGAAGGCGAGCAGACGCTTGAGATGCCGCTGCTGCCAGCACATCACGGCACCCACCAGCGCCGTCAGCACCCCGGCGGCCACGAAGGTGCCACGCAGGTGTGCCTGGGCGATGCCGTGGGGTCCGGAGAACACGACCCAGTAGACGCGCGCGACGCCGTAGACACCGAGTTCCACCATGACGCCGGAGAGCAGCATGCACACTGGGGTCGGGGCGACGGAATGGGCGTCGGGCAGCCAGAAGTGCAGCGGTACCACCGCCGCCTTGACCAGCAGGCCGGTGACGATCAGCACGAAGGCGACGGAGAGCAGGGCGTCGGGGCGGTGCCTCGTCAGCTGCACCCCGATCTGCGCGAAACCGAGCTCACCGGTGCGGGCGTACACCAGGCCGATGCCGAGCAACGAGCAGTACGCGCCGAGGGAGTTGACGACGCCGAAGACCAGGGCGCCCTGTACCGGCCGTGGATCCTCGATGCGATAGCCGGTGAGTGCGTAGGCGACCGCCCCCATCAGCTCGAAGAAGACGAACGCGTCGAACAGGTCGCCGGTCAGCGCGAACCCGACCATACCGGCCTCGAAGAGAAGGAGGAGAGCGGGGAAGGTGCCCGCGTGCGCCACGGGCGGCTCGTCGAAGTAGCGCCAGGAGTAGGCGACGACCGCGAGGACGAGCGCGCTGGTCAGCAGTGCGAGGCCGATACCGATCCGGTCACCGACGAGCACGATGCCGACGCTCTCACCGTGCACCGGTGTCCAGCCGCCCAGCCACGAGACACTGTGCCCGTCGCCGGTGCGCAGCCACAGCAGGACGAGGCCGGCGACCTCCAGCACCGCCCAGACGGCGACCAGCGCGTCGATGGCCGGGCGTGGCAGCCGGCGCCCGGTGATCACGAGGACGACGGCGCCCAGCAGCGGGACGGCGACGGCGAGCGGCAGCAGATCGGCGGTACGCACCATAACCCGGCCCGCTAGCCCTTCAGCCCGGTCAGCGCGTCCGGGTCGACCGTGCCGTGGCGCTTGCGGATCTGGATGGCGAGTGCCAGCAGCAGCGCCGTGACCGTGGCGCCCACGACGACGTCGGTGAGCGCGAGCGCCTGCACGACCGGGTCGACGGTCCGGGTGCGCAGGGGAGTGTCGGTGAAATACGGCGCGATGCCGCCGCGCCGGTAGCCGACGGTGAGCAGCAGCACGTACGTCGACGACTGCGCCACGGCGAGACAGCCGACGGCGTGGACGATGTCCCGGCTGGTGACCATGCCGTACACACCGGCGAGGAAGATCCAGCCGGCGGTCAGGAAGGGCAGGATGGTCATGTGCGGCCTCCCGAGCCGGAGTTCTGCTCAGATCTCACCTCTACGGCCTGGTCCAGGAAGGAGGCGAGCAGGACGATGAGGCCGGAGCCGACCTCGATGCCGACCGCCGCGTTCAGCAGCGGCACCAGGCCACCGGAGGAAAGCTCCCCGAAGGTGCCGAGCGGCAGCACGTTCTGGAGAAAGGCGGCACCGGCGATCAACCCCGCGAAACCCAACGCCACGAACGCGCCCGCGCCGCAGGCGTCGGCCACATCGAGCACGCCCAGTGGACGGATCCGTTTCAGCACGAGGTAGTCGGCGGCCACGTACGCCATGTGCAGCCCGGTGGCCAGGATGACGCCGCCCTGGAAGCCGCCGCCCGGCGACAACTGGCCGTGCGCCACGATGTACACACCGGTCAGCAGTGTGAGCGGCACCATCACCAGGCCCAGCAGCCGGGTGCTGGGCAGGACCCGGCCCGCGCGCGGCCGGCCGACGCGCTCGTCGCGGGCATGGCGCAGCAGCGCCATGGTCCCGAGTACCGAGGCAAACAGGATCGACTCCTCTCCGAGGGTGTCCAGGGCGCGCTGGTCGAAGTTGACCGACGAGACCACGTTGGCGGTGCGCTGCCGCAGGGACGCGGCCACCGCGCGACTGCCGTAGGGGTGCACCGTCGTCCCGAAGTGCGGCAGTCCGGTACAGGCGAGCGTGTACACCACGGCGAAGACGACGGCTGCGGCCCAGAACAGCCTGATGCGCGCGCTACGACTCATCGGCGCCCTCGGGCCCGCGGTCGTCCCGGTCGTGGTGCGACGCCGTGGCGCGCCGCACCTTCCGGACCGTCAGCAGGATCAGCAGCGGGGTGACCGCGGTACCGACGGCCAGTTGGGACAGCGCCACGTCCGGCGCCTGGAGCAGCGTGAACAGGACGGTGAGACACAGACCGAGAACGGCCAGCTGCACGGCCTGCCGCACCGGGTCGCGGGCGAGCGCCGCGGCGGTGGCACTCGCCGCCACCAGCACCAGCGCGACGGCGATCAGATACTCCTGCGCGGTCGCGGTGTTCATTGCGGGTTCATTCCGGGGAGTCCTCTCGCAGCAGACGTTCGTGCTGGGCCGTCGCCCTGCCGATCGCCATGGCGGTGACCGCCCCGCCGAACGCGACGAGCACCGCGATGACCAACAGCTTGAGGGCGGCGCGCCCCGGGCCGGTCTCGACTGCCATCGCGAGGGCGACGAGCGGCCCGCCGACGGTGGAGGCGGGGGTGAGGGCGTGCAGCCGTTGAAACGGTCCGGGCAGCACCAGCAGGCCCACGGCCGAGAGCAGCAGTACGCCGGTACCGACGGTGAGCAGGACGAGCGCGCATACATGACGAGCCGTCATCTCAGGTATCCTCGTGGGTTTCTCGTGCGCCGGCGGTGTCGATCGACCGGCCACCGAGGAAACGGGCGAAGACCAGGGTCCCGGCGGGCCCCAGGACCGCCAGGACCAGGCCGAGATCGGTGAAGGAACCGCGGCCGAACCCCTGTGCCGTCAGCAGCAGGACGGCGGTGACTACGGTGGTCGCCAGGCTGAGCCCCGCCAGCCGCTCGACTGCCGTTCCCCTGCCGACGGCCCACACGCACGGCGGCATACCCAGCGTCAACAGGATCGCCGTCGCGAGCAGCCAGGCGTTCACCGGCGCGCGCCTTCGGTGAGTACATCCTCCAGGCGCGTACGGTCAGCGGTGAGGAAGTGGGCGACGACTGTCGGAGACTCCTGCGCCGCCTCTCGCGTTCCGTGTACGTCGACGACGTACGCGCCGGGAGTGGAGGACAGCAGGGCGCAGGCCCACGCCGCACCGGTACCGGGGGCCAGCGTCGTCGACTTCAGGCTCCCCTCGGGCGAACGACCGCCGACCGCACGCGCCGTGAGCCACCACAGCCCGACCAGGTCGGCGAGAACCGCACCGGGCCAGGCGAGTACAGCCGCACCCCATCGCCGGGTGCCGCCGAGCCGGGCACCCGACGCCGTGTGGACGGCCCGCGCGGCGACCGCTGCGATCGCGGCTCCGCCGGCGACCACGGCGAGTTCGAGGGCGGAGACAGTGCTGATGAACAGGATGTTGAGGACCGCCAGTACAGCCCACCAGGCCAGCACCTCACCGAACGCCGTCGGCGCCATGCGCATCGCCCCTCCTCACCCCCGTGCGTCGTCGTCGCGGACCAGCAACGTGTACCGCGTACGGCCGACGCCATGCCCCACGCACGCCGGAGAACGCGACCCGTCAGGCCGAGCGTCACCGCGATGGCGCATCCTGCGCGGACGCGCGGACACGGCACACCACCGGGTATCGACCGGATCGGCGGCGAAGGGGCGGCACACTTCTCCCACCTGTTCGTCCCGGTTGCCGGCCGCCATCCCGATTTACTGCCCAAAAGGGGGTACCCGGGATGGGTGCACTATTTTCCACGGCGGGAGGAGAGCGAACAGCAATGGCCGGAGAGTGAAAGGCCAAGGGTAAGCGGCAGCGGCCGCGGGCGAGGCCACTGCTGGGCGAATTCTCTTTCGGGACCCGCTCCCTCGTGCCCTGACATCCCAGACTCGGCGAAAGGTGACTGACCTGCCGGTTCGTCGGCACTCCAGGACATCGCTGTTGGTCTTGGTCTCGGGAGGCGAGGAGATCATGGTGATACGGCATCCCGCCGAGAAGGGCCAAGGGAGATTCGAGCGCTTCGCCGAATCTGCCTCGAACGTGACCAGCTCTCCGGTGTTCTACGGGTTCTGCCTACTGCTCGTCGCCTTTTTCATAGCCACGCACGTTGCGGGTCTGTCGGTTTCGCAGCAGATGCTGGCCAGTGATTTGATGACTTCTGTCACCTTGTTGCTGATCGCGTTGTTGAAGAACTCGGAGCGACGGGCAGAGCGCGCTGTCCAACGAAAGCTTGATGCGATCGCCGCAGCGCTCCTGGAACAGGACGAGGGCGAGGCGCGCGAAGCTCAGGAGGATCTTCGGAGCGCCATCAGGATGGAGGAAGATCTCTGAGCCCCGGGCGTCTCCTGGACCAGGTGCCGGCCGAGCGGATGTGGGGCAGGGATCACGGCAGCTCGGCGCCGTCAGCACTGCTGCGGTGAACGTGCCATCGGGTTCAGTTTCGGCCTGACCGGAGAGGAGAGGCAGCCTCATGTCGGACCATCGATCTCCGGGCGACCATGTGCCGTTCGCCTTGGTCGACGTCTTCGCGGACGCGCCACTGACCGGCAACCCGTTGGCCGTCGTCGACATGAGCCATCTCGACGAGGACCCGCCCGTCGCATGGATGCGGAAGGTGGCGCGCGAGTTCAACCAGGCCGAAAGCACGTTCGTCGTACGCCCGAAACCCACTGCGGGCAAGGATGTCGCGGCCCGACTGCGTTCCTTCACTGCAGGCGGAACCGAGGTCTTCGGAGCCGGCCACAACGCGTTGGGTGCGTGGTGGTGGCTCTTCGAGACCGGCCGAGTGACGAGGCCGGACGATGGCGGCCGTCTCACGCAGCAGATCGGCGACCGGGAATCGGATGTCCTGGTGCTTGGGGACACGCTCGGATTGATTCAGGAGCCGGCACGCTTCGGTCGGCAAGCGGATCCGAAGGCCGTCGCCGACGCGCTGCACCTGCACCCTGATGACGTCGACCTCTCCCTTCCCCCGCGGAGCGTCGATACCGGTGCCAGTCATCTCCTCGTCGCGCTTGCCGACGCCGCAGCGCTCACCCGTTGTGCGCCCGAGAAGGCCACGTTGGTCCGAGTCGCACGCGAGTGCCACGCGCAGGGTCTCTACGCAGTGGTCATTGGCGATGAACGCCCCGTGACCAACGTGTCGGCACGATTCTTCAACCCCGGCTCCGGACTCGACGAGGACCCAGCCACCGGAAGCGCCGCAGGCCCATTGTGCGCCTACCTGGACCACCTCGGCCTCCTCGGTGTCCCAAAGCGGTTGACCATCGCACAAGGCGAGTCCATGGTCCGGCCCGGCGTCATCGACATCCATCTCGACCGCAGTTCCCGGCCAGTGGTCACAGGCCGCTGCGCCACCTCTGCGGATGGTCAGTTGAGGGTGAGTTCGATGTGGTGAGGCGATCCGCTTTCCCACCGGGGGTCCCGGGAGCAACCCGAAGCCACGCAGGCAACCGCCCAGCGAAGCCGGACAACTCTATGGCAGAGGGTGCGCCCGTGCCCACCTGTGCCAAATCCTGCGGGGAACCGCGAGAATCCCGATTCGTGAGCGGGCAACGTGCGAGCCACCTGACGCACACGGCAGCACTGCACCCGACGAACACCGTCCTCGGCGTGCTGGTCGGCGGTGCGCTCCTGGGCTTCATCGGCGCTCGTGTCGCCAGGTGAGGCACCACGACCGCGGCCGGAGCTCATGCCGAAGGCGGGAAATCGAGGATGAGCGTCCTCAGTAGCCGCCGAGGAGGGTGCGCATCCGGAGCAGGGCCTCCGGGCCGGCGCTGCTGTGCCAGCGGGACGGGTCGGCGGGGCGGCGGCCCCAGAGCAGCAGGACGCGTACGGCCGCGTCGCTCTCGATCGTCGCGGGACCCTCGGGGGCCGCGAGCCGGATGCCCGCTCCATCGGCGTCTGCGGTGACCACGACGTCGTCCGTACCGGGCGTGCGCAGCCGGCCCTCGATCCGGCCTTCGGGGCCCAGGTCGAGACCGACGCGCCCCTTCTCCAGCAGGGGGCGGCCGACCGAGACCACGCTGTGCTCCGTCATCCACGGCTCGGTGAGCGACTGCACCGCCGCGCGGTCGTCGCCGGTCAGGTCCCAGCGGTGCAGGATCAGCTCCTCCCGCATGTGTTCCGCGAAGAAGGGGGCCTTCACCAGCCGCCCGGTCCACATCATCTCCGTGTCCGGGGACAGGTCCTGGGCGGCTGCTGCCGCCACCTCCGACAGCTTCTCGCAGCGGCTCAGGAAGGTCGCCCACAACTCGGTGTCGGACAGCCGCCGGTACGGCTCCTCGCGATCGAAGCCCCGCGTCTCCACCGGCGTGCCGTCGAGGAACGCCTGGAGCACCCGGGCCAGTTCCTCGGCGTTGCCCGTCTGGTGGACGAGGACGTCCCGTACTGTCCACGCCTCGCACCAGGTGCCGTCGTCGGGGCGCCGCGCCTGTACGGCGTGGACGAAGGGCGCCAGTTCGGGCAGGGTCTCCTCGACCCGGGAGGGAATCATGCGCCATGGGTAGCCTGCCGAGGTGCCGGCCAAACCGGCGCCCGCGCCTGCGGGCCCCCGAGGGCCTGGTCGTCAATGGTCGGCTTACGCTCCGCTGATCCGAGCCCGAGCCGTCCCGGTGGACACACAGAGAATGTAGTTTCAACTCGGTGTATCGCGCACCCAATGTCATGCCCCTGTGCTGCATGACAGAACCAACGACTTGCGCCTCGGCAGTGAAGTGTGCCGGACGGCCGGAACGGCGAGCCCGCCGCGAGAGACGTGCGGGACGCGAACTCTGGTCGGACACTGGAGGTCAGAGCGGCTGCTGACGGGGTACGGAACCAGGACGCATGGCCATGATCCACGGCACGACACACTCCTCCGGTGCGACGGACACCGTCTCCACGCGCTCCGTGTTCGGCGCGCCGTGCTGGGTGAGCCTGAGCAGCCGCGACCTCGACGCGACCCAGGACTTCTATGGGGCCGTGCTGGGCTGGCGGTGGCGCACCGCCCGGCTCGGCGACCGGTTCCGGACCGCGCTGGCGGATGGGGCACCCGTTGCGGGGATCGCTGAGACGGCCACCGTTTGGCAGATGGCCGTGGCCTGGACGCCGTATTTCGCCGTGGCGGACGCGGACGAGGCGGTCGGCCGCGTCCGGGAGCGCGGTGGAACCGTGGCCGTGGGGCCGATCTCCTTCCCTCCCGGAAGGGCGGCGCTGCTCGCGGACCGCGACGGTGCCCGCTTCGGAGTGTGGCAGGGGCAACTCGTCACCGAGTGGGAGGCGTGGCGGCAGGCGGCGCCGACGTTCATCACCCTGCACACCTGGGACGCCTTCGACGCAGCCATCTTCTACGGCGAGGTCCTCGACTGGGCCTCGGACCTGCCCGGCTGTTGCGAGGTCGAGTACGCCGCGGGCGAAGTGCTGCTGCGTAGCCGGGGCCACGTCGTGGCCCGCATCGAGTCGGGCTCGGTGGAGGCACCACCCGACCCTTCTGTCCGGCCGCGCTGGCAGGTCACCTTCGCCGTGGCCGACGTGGAACCGTGCGTCCAGACGGCGGGGATGTACGGCGGCAGTGTCCTGCACGAAGGCGAGCACGAGGCCGTGCTGCGCGACCCCGACGGCGCCCAGTTCACGGTGACCTCGCGTTGATCAGGATCTCCGGAACCGAACAGACGTGCTCCTCCCTGGGTGGTCCACCTGTTGACGAACTGGGGATCATCGGGAGTATCTGCTTGATCCCGGTCCTGTCGTCCGCGGCTTGAGGCCGCGGTGTCAGCGGCTTCGCCGGGCGGCGTGGCTCCGACGGGGGCCGCGACGGTCGCATCCTGCTGGGTACGGCGGAGTCGCCCGGAGCGGTGCCGGTGCGGCGGGTGAAGAACTTGCCGAAGTCGGTGGGTTCCGAGAATCCCGGTCGGCGGGCGATGACGGCGACGGGTTCGTCGGAGTGGGCGAGGAGCCGTTGGGCCTGCAGGGCGACGCAGGCGTCGATGACGTGCTTGACGGGGCCTCCGGTGGCGGCCTGGCAGGCGCGGGTGAGGGTCTTGACGGTGTAGCCCAGGCGGTCGGCGTAGTCCTCGGCGCGCCGGATGGTGGCGCAGGAGCGTTCCAGTTCGGGGTGGAAGCGGGCGTAGGTGTCGCCGCCGGCGTGTGGAGCGGCGCGCGTGCCGGGGCGGGGGAGGCGGTTGACGTGCAGCAGCAGCCCGGCCAGCAGCAGGCGCAGGATCTCGTGCGACGCACCGCCTGGGCGGTCGTAGTCGGCGTGGAGCCGGGCGAGGGGAGCGGAGGCGGCGGCGTAGTCGGTACTGGTGTTCAGCTGCCGGCAGCCCGGTGCGGACCAGTCGTCGGAGAGACGGGTGACGGCGGAGGTCGTTTCGGGGAAGGCGGGCGTGAACAGCAGGTAGGCGCCGTTCATCCGGCCGTGCGGGCAGAAGCGTTGCACCTGGCCGGGGCGGACCCACAGCAGTGTGCCGGGGCGGTACGAGTAGGTGACGAAGTCGATGGTGTGCTCGCCGCTTCCCTGCGCGACCAGGGTGAGGGAGTGGAAGTCGGCACGACATCGCCGGCTGGGGCCAAGGCCGTCGACGCGCCGGCCGCCGACACCGGCTACGACACCGCCCTCGCCGGGCACGGCCTGCCCGCCGGCCTCGAGGTCTTCGACCAGCTGCGCCACTGCCTCGTCGTCGCCGACGACCTGCTCGGCGACGACGGCGAGGCGTACAAGCAGGCCAGCACCGTGCGCTGTCCCGCTTTCGGCGGCCCGTTCCTGATCGACATCGGCAACCAGTGTCTCTTCGGCACCCAGAATGCAGAGAGCGCCTGACGCCCCCGTCCCGCCCCGCACCAGCCACCGAAAGAGATCACAGCATGAGCAGGATCGTCGTGTTCGACGCCGCCGGAAAGGCAGGCTTCCGCGTCGTCGCCGAGGCGGCATCCCGCGGCCACCCGGTCACCGCCGTCGCCCGCAACCTCGATGCGCCGGTCACGCAGCCCGACAGGGTCCACGTGGTGGCCGGGGACGTCACCGACCGGGGGACGGTCGCCGTCCTCGCCAAGGACGCCGACGTCCTGGTGCTGACCGTCGGCGGCCCGGACGCCGCCCTCTACACCGACGCCGTCGCAGCGGCAGCAGCGGCCGCCCGCGCACTGGGCCCGGCCGGCCCCCGCATCATCCACATGGGCGGCGGCGCCGACCTCCTCGACGAGCAGGGCGAGCACATCTTCAACGGCCCAGGATTTCCCGAGGAGTTCAAGCCCTACGCCAGCGGGCAGATCCGCGCGCTCGACTCCTGCCTCACCCTGGACGACGGCGTGACCTGGACCCGTCTGTCCCCTCCTCCGGTCCACTTCGCCCCTGGCGGGCGCACCGGCCGCCACCGCACCGGCCTCGACCACCCCGTCATCGGCGACGACGGCCAGGCCCGCATCTCCTACGAGGACTACGCCGCTGACCTCGTGAACGAGATCGAAACCCCGCACCACCTCAACCGACGCTTCACCGTCGGCAACTGACCCTCGTCCCGGACTGCTCCGGCGATGCCGGGGTGTTCGTGACGGAGACCGAGACTGCGGGTGACCATCTGTACGGGCCCGGCCGGGAACAGTGTGGCCGACAGACGGACGGGACGACAGAGATCCGACTTGGGCTACGGCACTGCCGGACGAGCCTGACGGACAGAACCCAGCTCAGGGAATCGGTCTCCAGAAGAAGAACATTCTCCGCTGCCCTGCAGCAGTTCGAGGAGCAGATGAAGGCCGCGGAGGTTGTCTCACCCGCAACCCGCCCCATCAACCTGTATTACGGCCTGGTCCAGGCAGGTCTGGCTATATGACGGCTGCCCACACCGCGGGGCAGTTCACCTTCGACAAGCACGGCCTAAAGATCGTGGACATGAAGTGCGGCATACCCGACATCGCCGTCCGGCCAGCGGGAGTGGGTGCCTCCCAGGCGGTGTCCGACGCCACGGAATCCGAACCTACGGCGGACACTGTCAGTCTCGGAGCGGTGTGGAGCTCGCTTCCCGAACTCGCCGGACTCCCTCTCCACGGAACGAAATACACGCCTGCGGCCGAATTCATGGCGAGCAACTACCCATCGGTCAAAGATACGGAGGACTGGCAAACCGCCACCACAGCGACGGAGTTTCTGCAGGCGACCGTCTGGGTGAACGAGGACATGCCCTCCTTGCCGGACAGAAGGGCATGGGCGCGGGACTTCCTGACCAGGTATCCGGTGCTGGAAGGCGGCGACCTCTGGGGCGACGAGGACGACGTATTCGTCGAGATCCGCCCAGGACGATTCTCCGCCGAACTGTGTTGGCCCGCCCCCAAAGACGGAATGCGGTCGTCGGAGATCGCGGCGCACTTCGACACCTCGGCCCCCGTCTACCGTTTCAACGAGCACCGTCACCTGCGCCCCGCATTCGAACCAGGCAGGACACCGCCCACGCCACTGATGCCCTGGTGGCTGCTCCTCTACAGCTTCTCCATGTTGGCTCGCTACCAGCCCCCGCAAGTGGACAGAGGCCCTCGACATCGACAAGTCCCCCGACGCAGCCGCCTTGGAATATTGCCTGGACGTCGCCCTTGAAGTCATCCCCCACCTGGTACTGGAGGGCCTGCTCCAAGAGCCGGTACTGCTCTACAGGCCAGTCTCGCGGTAGACCGCCAGGACACATGAGCTCGGAAAACGACGGGGAGTTGTCGTAGGTCACCCCATATTCCTCCGGGAAGGCCCGGGTCAGCACCCTCCGGCTTCCCATACCTGCACAACTGTCAGGGCCGCGGGTCCCACCGGCAATGCAGGCAGGGCCTGCGCGATTCCTTGCAGCGGAGCCGGGGTACAACGGAGCCCTCGCGTGGGCTCCACCCCATCCCGACCAGCCGCACGATGGAGCCCCGCCGGACTGGTCCGGCGGGGCTCCATCGTACATTCAGCTGTCACGGGCGAATCACAAACCCCGTGGACACCATCCCACCACCGGATCCCGAAACTGGACATACGTGTCCGCATAGGACTGGATGGACGGCCTTGGACGGCTTCTACGACATGTGCCATGTGGTACCCAGTGAGGGACCGAGGATCAGGACAGGAGCGTCTTCTGGCCCGTCAAAGCGGTATTGCAGGGTGTTCATCGGTGTCTCACTCACCCGCCTGAGCCTCTCATCTGTCACGACAGCCCCTGTGAGCGGGGTGCCGGCTGCAGCTGTTTGACCAGGTGGAAGACCTCCGCACCGCACAGCGTTTGGGGCAACGGACGATTTCACGCCGGGTCTTGCCCTCCTTGATCCGCCGTTCGTAGTAGTCCTGGGTACGCGGGTCGACCCGCAGGCGGGTGAACACGATCCGATGCAGCGCGGCATTGGCCTGCCGGTCGCCACCGCGGTTGAGGCGACGGAACTGCCGGCGTCCCGAGGAGCGCTCGACGGGGCTCACGCCGCACAGCGCGGCGAAGGATGCCTCACCGTCCAGCCGTTCCGGGTTGTCCCCCACCGTGATCAACAACGTTGCGGCCGTGTCCGGACCGATCCCGACCACGTCCAGCAGGTGCGGGGCATGTCGCTCCACGAGCCGGGTCGGACGAGCGTCCACTTCCCGGATCTGTTCGGAGAGCCGGCCGATGCGATGAGCCAGCAGGCCCAGTGTGATCCGGGTGGCCAGCAGCACCGACTCCCCACCCGCTTCCTCGCCGCTGCTCGCGTCGGTGAACTGCACACAAGTACGCAGGAGTTCGGCATTGCCCAGGCCGGACAGCTCTTCCCGCAAGGCCGGATCGGCCGTGACGAGGACGGACTTGAGCTGATCGAACACGTCGATGCCCTGGGCCGGCAAATAGCGGGACAGCGACGCTCCATAGGAACCGGTCCCCTCAACACCGGCCCGCCGCACGGTTCCCGACCTCCTGGCCCACTTCAGCAGAGCGCGGTACCCGGCCGCGGAGGCCGGGAACTCCTCAGTGCCGAGAACCGCCCCGGACAAGGACAGCACCGCAGCCAGATGCGCATCGCGGTGCGTATCCACTCCCAGCACCACCTCCCTCACAGGGCGGCGGGTCCGCGGCGCCGACGACGCACCGGGCACAGTCTCACCGGACATGCCCATCCCGTTCCTCCTTCCGGTCCGATGGCCTGTCGCGTTGCCGGTGCCGGGCCGCGTAAGACAGTCGGAATCGTGAGAACGCCACAACATCAGGCAGGCCCCTATCGGGACACGCCCCGCCAGCCCGGCACCGCCAACGCACCATCCCCGACCGACGGCCGACACCGTGTGACTCGGACACCTTGGTCAAGAGAGTCATGGGTCAGACCCCGGGCCCGGGACAGCACCCGCCGATCCTCCCGCCCCTCGCAACTCGTCTACCCCTGCTGTTCGAACCCGATCGCCAGTGGAGGCTTTCCGACAGCCGACGCCAAACGCCGACTGCGAGTGAGCGAAAGAGGAAGCACACCGCAAGGTGCAGGCATGACGACTGGGGACAGCAGCCGGTGTACCTGGGGGTAGTCGTGCCGGCCGCGGGCCTGCCACCAGCGGCGGATCGCGGCGACAGCGAACGCCGCCGTGTCGTGATCGGTGTCCGACGCCTAGGCGACGACGGCGGGCCCGCGGCTCACCTCGCGTACCCAGCACCGAGGAGGCCGCCGAGCTGCTGCGAACCGGGCTGAAGGCCATCCCCGCCGAACGGCTCTGGGTCAACCCCGACTGCGGGGTGAAGACCCGCGGCTGGCACGAGACCCGCGCTTCGCTGGAGAACCTGGTCGCCGCCGCCCACACCATCCGCGGTGAGCTTGCCGCCCCCTGATCAGAAGGATTCCGGCAGGCCGGGGACCCCCACAAGTGGCGTCCCCGGCGGCCAGTACGACGTGGGCGTCGTGATCTTCATCGCCGCCTCCGGCCGGTCCGTGGTCCGGAACCTCCATGCTCTCGGCAACATCCCCGAGGCGGTCGTCTGCTCACTGTGCCTGAGCACGGACAACATCGGCGACCACGTGCTGCCGGCCACCGTCTGACGCACACGCTCAGCGGGCTGCTGACGGACGGGACGTGCACGTTCCGTCCGTCAGTGCTCACCGGTGAAGATCTCCCTCACCTCGCGCAGCGCGTAGTACACCAGCACGTATCCGGCGGCCGGGTCGGCCCACCACAGCCCGGCCAGGGAGTTCAGCAGCAGCCCGAGCAGTACGGCGGCTGCCAGCAGGCCGTCGATGAGGGTGACGCGGCCCTCGGTCTTCAACACCGGGTTGTCCAACGCGGTACCGGTACGTGCCTTGCCGGCGGCCAGCGCGAACATCACGACGGCGGTCACCGCGGTCCAGCCGATGCCCAGCGGTGAGTGACGCGGGCGGAGGCCCGCGACCAGCACCCAGGTGGACTGCGTCAGCAGGTACACCGCGAGGAGCGCGAAACCGACGCCGATCAGCTTCAGGGCACGGCGCCGGCGGTCCTCGCCTGTGCCGGACAGTTCCCAGATCACCACGGTGGAGGCACCGATCTCGATCAGGGAATCCAGGCCGAACCCGGCCAGTGCCACGGACCTTGCCGAGAGCGCCGCGACAGCAAGCACCGCGATGCCGATCACGTTCCAGCCGAGCGTGGCGTACTCCAGGGCGAAGCCCCGCCGGATCATCGTCTGGCGGGCGGTGGCATCGGTGTCGGTCACCTGCGGGATCCTCCCAGACCATCTGGCGGCGGGGCGGCCGGCCCGTGCCCGGTCGCCAGGTACGGGCCGTATCTCTTCATCGGGGTCCTTCCGGATGTTCGGGGCAGCGTGGATCTGCGGCGGGTCAGGCCAGGCCGAACCAGCCGAGCACTGTCTGGACCAGCAGGATGGTGGACATGCCGGCGACGCCCACGACCACGGCGGTGGCGGCGATGCGGTAGCGCGGGCTGTTGGCGGCACCGCCGAGGACCGAGCGGCGGTTGGTCAGGACCAGCAGGTAGACGAGGACGATCGGGCTGATCAGGCCCTGGAGGACCTGGGTGCCGATGAGGAGCTGGATGACGTCGACCGGGGTCATGGCGACGGTGGCGCCGAGCACGATCTGGGCGGTGAACAGGCCCAGGAACAGAGGTGCGTCGCGGAAGCTGCGGGAGACCGAGCGTTCGACGCCGGCGGCTTCCCCTATGGCGTAGCTGGCGGAGAGGGGCACCACGGCGCCGGCCAGGGCGGAGGCGCCGATCAGGCCGAGCGCGAAGAGGAGTTCGGCGTTCTGGCCGGCGACGGGTCTGAGGGCCTCGGCGGCCTGGGCCGCGGAGTTGAGCGGGCCGGTGCCGCCGATGGCGGACGCCGTGGCGATGATGATCGTCAGGCTGATGACGCAGGCGAAGACCGCGCCGAGGATCGCGTCGGCGCGGATGAGGGGGTAGTCGGCGGGCTTGGCGCCCCGGTCGACGACGCCCGCGGCGGCGTAGAACTGCATGTACGGGCTGACCGTCGTCCCGATCAGTGCGACCGCGAGCAGGATGAAGTCCTTGCTGGGCTCGACGTGCGGGACGATCAGGTGGTGGCCGACGTCGCCCCAGTGCGGGTGGCCGAGGATCATCGCGACCGGGTAGGCGAAGAACGCCAGCGACATGATGAGGAAGATGCGTTCGGCCCAGTGGTAGGAGCCGAAGAGGACGAGCGCCCAGAGCAGGATCGCGGCCGGTGGGATGACCGCCCACTTGGGTACGCCGAGGAGTTCGAAGGCGGCGCCGATGCCCGCGAACTCCGAGACGACCAGGCCGGTGTTGGCCAGCAGGAGGCAGAAGACCGCGAGGGCGGTCAGGCGCAGGCTGAACTGCTCGCGGATCAGGGCGCCCAGGCCCTTGCCGGTGTAGGCGCCGAGGCGGACGGCCATCTCCTGGACCATCACGAGGGCGATGGTGACCAGCACCATGAAGAAGAGGGTGCCGTAGGCGAACTGGGAGCCGGCCGAGGCGTAGGTGGCAATGCCCGCCGCGTCGTTCCCGGCGTTCGCGGCGACCAGGCCGGGGCCTGCGACCGCGGCGACCATGGTGATGCGCCGCCAGCCCGTGCGGCGGACCGCAGGAGTGGTCGTGGGAGCGGCGATGGTGTCCGGCTCGTGGGTCACTGGAGGAACCTCCGGAAGTGCAGGCGGCCGCGCTCGGGCAGCATCGCGTCGAGCAGGTCGTCGGCCAGGATCCGGCCGAGCGGGCGGCCGTTCTCGTCCGCGACCAGGAGGGAGGAGGCGCGGGCGGCGACCAGTTGGTCGGCGGCGTCGGGCAGGGCGGTGTCGGGGGGTACGACCACGGGCGGGCCGAACTGGACCAGCCAGGCCACCACGTCGGCCACCGGGGTGGTGTCCTCCGCCACCGCCAGGTCGAACAGGGGGATGTCCCAGACCACCCGGCCCGTCTCGTCCAGGACGGCGACGGCGTCGATCTCGGTGCGGTGCTCGGCCTGTTCGGCGAGGCGTCCCCGTACCTCGGCGACGGTCTCGTCCCGACGGGCGGTGACCAGCAGGGTGGTCATGGCGCCGCCCGCGGTGCCCTCGCGGTGGGTCAGCAGGCGGCGCAGTTCGGCCGCCTCGCCGGTCGGCATCCGGCGCAGCAGGTTCTCGCGTTCCTCGGGGGTGAGGTCGCGCAGGGCGTCGGTGGCCTCGTCCGGCTCCATCTCGTCGACCAGCCGGGCGGCGTGCTCGGGGGCGGCCTCGCGCAGCAGGTTCTCCAGCTCGGCCGGTTCCATCTCCTCCAGGGCGTCGGCGGCCTGCTCCGGCTCCAGCCAGTCCAGCAGCTGCTGGCGCTCGCTGCGGCCGAGGTCTTCGAGGATGTCGGCGAGGTCGGCCGGGCGCAGCCGGTGCAGCGCGGTCCGGGACGCGCGCAGCCGTACCTCGGGCGGGCCGTCGGTGGCCTGTTCGGCGAAGGGGGCCACCGCCTGCCAGTCCAGCACCCGTTCCGGGGTGGGGCGGGCCTGCCAGCGGCGCGGGCCGAGCCGGCGCAGGAGGGTGGGCAGGGAGACGTCCACGCCGACCAGCACCACCCGGTCCACCAGGGGTGCCAGATAGAGGTCGGCGGCCCGGGTGACCTGCACCCCGTCCACGTCGACGAGCTGGTGGTCAAGGACATCGCGGGCCAGCAGCACCTCGCCGGGGCGGCGGACGAAGTCGCGCAGGTCGACGCGGGCGGTACGCAGCCGTACGTGCCCGGCGTGCACCTTGCCTACGGCGTCCGCGGCGAGGAAGGTGTGCCGTCGACCGATGCGCAGGATCAGCCCGGTGACCGGCGGATACGACTCCTCGCCGTACAGCCGGGCCACGACGTCGACGACCCGGCCGACCTCCTCACCGGCCTGGTTGGTGACCGGGCCGCCGATCAGGCCGGCGAGCGAGACGAGTGAGGTACGGACGGCCTTGGAGGCGGTGGCGCGACGCTCCAGGGTGACCCGGCGGTCGCGCAGCCGGGCCGAGGTGGACATGAGCAGAGTGTTGACGGACATGCTGAACACCCCCTTGCCCCGGGACGACGGGGCAGCGGGCGGCCGGAACAGCAGCCTCTTCCAGGAATCGGGCACGCGTGTGCCCACCACGCCCGGCAGGCCGACGACCGGACCGGGCGGGTTGACTCAGTGGGAGAGGACGGGCTGCCCCGGGCCGCGGAAGGACGGCGAGGACAACTCGGAAAGGGGCCGACTATGGCCCGGACTACTGTCCAATTTCGCCTCCTCCCGGTCGCGGCCGCGCGCGAGGTCACGGCCGTACGGCAGGGGGAACCAGGCGACTGCACCCGGTACACCCCAACTCGTCAGAGCTTTGGCACTCCACGGCGTAATCCCCGTAGCGGTACGGGGAAGCCACTTGGGGTCACCCCTTGGGCCGGGGAGACCTGTCCTGATCCGGAGCGTCTCTCGACGGGTGGGATCAGTGGCCTGTGTCCGTGAAGACGCCTCACCGAACGAGGTGTCTTATCAAATCCGCGTCCACGGTACTCCCCCGTCGGCCCGCCCTCACAATCCATGACCGGCACTTGACCGGGGGTCTACGGCACCGTGACTGAAGAGGGGTGTCAGATATGCCCGTGTATCGGTGCGGCCTTGGGGAGTTCTCCCGCACCCCGGAGGTCAGTGCTCGTGCGGTCCCGGTCGGTGGACGGGACCGTGGGCATCGTCGCAGTGCTCGGCGGCATCCGCGGGATCCGCGGCGGGCGTGGTGATCTGCAGAAGAGTCCCGGCTCCGGCCTCCTCACCGAGGTGGTCGACCTGGAGGGTGGTGTGGGTGATGCCGTAGTCGCGCTGGAGCACGGCTTCGAGGTCGCGGCGGACGGCGTGGCAGTCGCCTCCGGGTTCGACCAGAACGTGCGCGGAGAGCGCGGACTGGCCGGAGGTGATCTGCCAGACGTGCAGGTCGTGCACCTCGACCACGGCGGGCCGGGCGGCGAGTCGGTCACCGACGGCGTCCGGGTCGACGTCCGCCGGGGCAGCTTCCAAGAAGATACGGCCGGACTCGCGCAGCAGCCCGTACCCGGCCTTCACCATCAGCGCGACGACGACGAGTGTGGCGATGGGGTCGGCACGGTCGAAGCCGGTCAGGACGACGATCAGCGCGGCGATCGCGGTACCGATGAAGGCGAACAGGTCGTTGAGGATGTGCTGATAGGCGCCCTCGACGTTCAGGGAACTCCGGTTGGCCTTGGAGATGCACCAGGTGGCGACCACGTTCACGGCGATCCCGGTGAGCGCCGTGCCGAGCATCAGGCCGCCGTCGACCTGCGGCGGGCTGATCAGCCGCCGCACCGCCTCGTACGCCAGCCAGGCGCCCAGCAGGAGCAGGGTCAGGCCGTTGGCCTGGGCGGAGAGGATCTCCGCGCGCTTGAGCCCGAAGGTGAAGCCGCCGCGGGCCGGGCGGGCGGCGAGCCGCATCGCGATCAGCGCGAGGACGATCGAGGCGGCGTCGGTGAGCATGTGCGCCGCGTCGGAGATCAGGGCCAGCGAGCCGGCCATGATGCCGACGACCACCTCGACCGCCATGAAGACGGCGATCAGGGTCAGCGCGATGCCGAGCCAGCGGCGGTCGGCGTCCGCCGACACACCATGGGAGTGACCGGCGTGCCCGCCGGAACCATGCTCGTGATCGTGCCCGTGCCCGTGCCCCGGCTCATCGCCATGGTCGTGATCGCTCATGTCCTACGCCTTTCCCCCCGCGACGGTTGCTTCGCCCGCAGTGAAGCGCATGATCGAACGAATCGCCAAAGACTGCACCGGTGACCGTTGTCATCACCGTTAAGATGCCTCTGACCTGCGCGAATATTCTGAATTCAGTTCGTGATGAGATCGCTCTCCGGGGATGCGGGAGCCGTGGGCGTGCTGCGGTCGGCCCGGCCGACAGGCTGCGCGAGCCGGTACGGTCGCGGTCACCTGCATTTTCGCTGGTCAGCGAATTCCTGCCGGTCCGTGGGGGTGCGCGGAAGTGCCGTGCTGTGCGCCTGTGTTGCCGTCGGCGTTGCCGCTGAGATTGAAATGGCGGGGTGACAGCGTTACGGAGGCTCCAGTGTCAGTCCGGTTCCGGTGATGAAGCCGTCGAGTAATTCGGGTCGGTGTTGGATGGCGCGTAAGCGGTTCTTCACGAGTGGGGTGAGGTCTTCGATCGTGTGGGGTGCGAGGTTGGCCAGGGACTTCTTCACGTGAGCCCAGACGCCTTCGACGGGTTGAGGTCGGGCGCGCAGGGCGGGAGCTTGACGATGGTCAGCCAGTCGCTGTTGCGCTCGCAGAACTCCCGCAAGGGCTTGGCGTGATGGGTGCCGGCGTTGTCCCACACCATGACCAGCGGGACGTCGCCGAGCTGCCGCCGGGCAGAGGCCAACAGGTCCGCGAACTCGCGGGCCCGGAAGCCCTTCTTCTCGCCGGTTCGGCCCCGGTACGTCTGGGTCCGGTAGATCAGACGGGTCTCGTGGCCTGGCCGGACGCAGATCATCCCGGCCATCAGGACCCGGCCCGAACCCTTGCCCACCACTTTGACCAGCACCGTCGCGCCCCGCCTTTTCCCTTGCCGGGCTTCAGATCTTGGTTCAGCCAAGATTTTCGTGAAGCGGTAACGGAGTGTCGTGCGAGAAGGACTCGCTTGCGCAGGAGCGGGAGCGAGGCCCGTCCGTACATCTGGCGTTTCAGCATTTTGATCCGGTTGACGTGGCCTTCGACGGGGCCGCTGCTCCAGGGCAGGGTGAGACCTGCGATGACGGCGTCCATATCGCGTTCGAGTCCGTCGCTGAAGGCGTGCAGGTACGGCAGTTCGCCCGCACGGACGGCGCGGATCCATGCCGGGAGATCAGCGCCGGTGTGGTCGCAGATCATGCACGCGAAAGCGTGGACGTGGCCTCGGAGTCCGGCCAACTGCGGGCAGCGAGAGAGTAGGTCGTCGAGTTGTTGTTCCTCCTCAGCGCGTAGATGTCCCGGGTGACGAGTGATCCACGCACTGACGTCCTGGGGTTTTGGCGGCGGCGTCGGTGCTGTCTTCGCAGTGCCGCGTAACGGGCGCAGGAAGCGGCGGACTGCTTGTGGTGTGCGGCCCGGGTAGCCCTGCCTGGATCTCGCGGAAGAGTGTGGAAGCGTTGATGCAGCCCTGGTTCCAGCGGTTGATCAGGCAGGGGCGGTAGGCGTCCAGCCGGGTGGTGCGGATGGCGTGATCGGCGAGGGCGTCGGGGTTCTCGCAGCGCGCGTAGCGGCGGGCGGTGTGGCGGGCCAGTCCCAGTTCACGTCCGATCGCGCTGATCGTCCATCCCTGGGCCAGCAGGTCCTGGACCGCCCGGTAGCGTTCCCGGGTCCGCGTGACCAGCCACTTCTCAGCGCCGGTGTCCGGGTTGAGGGCAGCATCGGGTGCTGCCACTGGCGTGGGCTGGCGCTGCTGCGGCGACGGTGGTGTCAGGCAGGACCGATGAGCAATCACGGTGCGTTCGACCGCGTGGGCCAGGTTGTCCCACAGGTGCCACGCGTCGGCGACCTGCCGGGCTTGGGGTGCTCCGGTGCTCGCTGCCTCTAATGGTGGAGTCGGGTATTGGAACTCTCGGAATGCCGTCGTGGTCGGCGTCCATCAGCGGGATCGGTCAGCCGTGATCGGCGGCCGAGTGGCGCTTGGTGTCGACCGCGAAGCCCGCGGTGGCTCGGTGCAGCTGTTGAAGGAACTGCGGCAGGGACGGGGCTGCCGGCTCGAAGTCATCGAGCCATGACGGCGTAGTGGATCGGTGAACCTGCCCGTTCTGGTCGAGAGCGAAGAGGTGTCCTCCGCCGTCGCTGCCGAAAACGATGCCGGTGCGGTGGTCGGCTAGGCGAACCGCTCCGTACTCCGTGAGGTGGTCAAGCACCAGGTCGGGAGTGTGGATGAAGTATCCGTGGTCGATGTCCGGCAGATGCAGCAATGCGATTGAGGAGTAGAAGATGACCAGCGCGGCGGGGAGGTCAGCGGTGTCATTCAGCCGCGAGGCCGCGGCCCGGCTTTGGTCGTCGGCCACGAGGACACGGTTGTCGCCCGGCGGGTAGCCCAGGAGGTCGTAGGTGTAGCCGAGTTCGACGTGTTTGGCGTCGGTGGTGGAGATCAGGTTGCCGGCGTCGTCGTACCCGTAGCTGCTCCCGCCCGTGTCCGGGTCGGTCTGGGACTTCTTGCGGCCCAGCAGGTCGTAATCGAACGTCCAGACCGTGTTGTCGGGGCCGGTGACCTGGTGCTGCTGCCCGGCAGCCGTGTACTGGTAGGTGGTGGCCGACGTGGTGACGCCGGTGGCGGTGAAGCCGGCGGCCGCGGACCCGGACACGGTGGGCGGGGCGGTGTACTGGTCCAGCTCGCTGGTCTGGCCGCGCGCGCTGACCCGCGCTCGGCGCTTCCCGAAATGGGCTTGCGCCCAAGGCGGTTACTGCCGTGAGTTCGTCCACGGCGTTGCGCCTGGCCTGGACAGGAACGAGTGGGATGTCACTCGTTCCCGAGGATGACTTGCCGGGCAGCCAGTACGACTGCGGGCTCAATACCCCGGCGCGATTACAAGGCACCGGGAAGCGCGCAGCATCGGGAGTGTCGGCGGATCCGCGCGACGCGTCCCAAGCCGACGCTCCTTTGCTGTGCAGATCCGGTGTAGCCGAAGGGAACTTTCCCATGAGGACGTTCGATCGAGTCGTGTCACGGCGGGCCTTCGGCGCTCTGGCGGGCGCGGCGTTGTCGTGTATGGCGGCTGGCGGCGTGTCATGGGCGGGGGCGCCTCGGCGAAGAGAAGGGGAGACAGTGCCGACCAACGCACGGGTCACCGATGACGCCTTCGCCGCGCACATCGAACCCGTCCTCGCCGTGAACCCGCGTGATCCGCACAACCTCCTTGCCGCGTGCCGGGTATTCGTCAGGTCGAGCATCGGCCTGGCCACGTACGCGTCTTTCGACGGGGGTGACACCTGGCGGGAGCACGGCCTGCTGCCCGGCCTGGTGCCGGACTACGACGGCAACCCGACCGTGGCCTTCGACGGTCATGGTCGCGGTTTCGTGTGCGGCGTCGTGGCCGCCCAGGGGCCGTCACGGCAGGGTGACGCCCTCGTCTGGCGTACTGACGACGGCGGGCGCAGCTTCCGTCCACCCGTCACGGCGATCGCGGGCGGTCTCGGCCTGGTGGACCATCCCTGGCTCGCGATCGGCACCGGACTCCTCCCCTCGCCCGTGCCTCTGTACATCGCCGCACGGATGTACGGCACCGCGGACGACGGAGTGGTCCTGGCACGATCCATGGACGGCGGCCGCACCTTCGAGTCACCGCGCGCGCTCGATTCGGCCACCGGAGCCCAGGCCACCGCCCCCGTGGCCGCGGCCGGACCCGACGGCTCGCTCACCGTCGTCTACGGGGCCAGATCCCATGATGGTGGCGTAGTCCTGCGAGCCGTCTCGTCCGGCGACCACGGCGAGAGTTTCACAGCGCCCCAAGATGTGGCCGAGGTTCCGGCGATGGCACCGGACCTGGGAGACGTCACCGCAAGGAGCGGTCCGGCCCTCGCCGCCGCACCCGACAGCGGTCTCGTGTGCGCGGCGCTGACCGGCTTCGACGAGGCAACCGGCATGTCGCGGCTGCTGTTGACCACCTCGACCGCCTCCGCCGGTCGGACACCGCTGTGGAACGAAGCGATGACCGTTGCGGCCAGCGACAAGACGGTCTTCCTGCAACCGCAGGTCGCCGTCGACGACAGCCTCCGCATCGCGATCTCCGTCTACGCCCTGTCCGTCGCGACACTGCGCATGGACGTTCTGCTCCTCGTATCTGATCCGGTGCGCCCTGCAACGATGCCCCCCACCTTCGCGCCACCCCTGCGCGTGACCACGCGGGCTTTCGACCCGCGGCAGGCCATCGACACAGGCAGCACGCACTGGCTGGGCAACTACCAGGGTCTGGCCGCAGCCGCCGGCCAGGTCTTCCACCCCATCTGGACCGACACACGTACCGGCCGCGCGCAGATCTTCACCGCGGCCGTTCGCCCGCACGGGCGGTCGCTCCGTGCCTGACAACCTCGGGTGAGGGGGGCGTGAACACTCATGATGGCCGGATCAACCTGAGCGAGGAGCAACCCAGCAACCCTGGTCGCTTTCAAGAATCGTCATCAGCGCCGGACAAGCGGGCCGCCCGCTAGCGCACCCTGCTTGCCGGGCTCCGCATTCTGGTGGTCCTGGACGACATCGCGTCGGCGGACGAGATACGGCCGCTGCTCCCCGGCACCCCGCGCTGCCTCGTGCTCGCCACCGGCCGGGGCCGCCTCGCGCGCGGACCTGGTCGCCCGGCACGGGGCGCACCGCATCGGGCTCGGCCCGCTACCGCCCGGCGAGGCGCTGCGCCTGCTGCGCACCCTCGTCGGGGACCGAGTCGCTGCCGACAGCCATAGCGCCACCGCCCTCACCGAACGGTGCGGCCGGTTGCCGCTCCCGCTGCGCGCCGCCGCCGAGGCCGCTCTGATGCACCCGATGTTTCCGCTGTCCGCAGTCGACGGGGGCCTGGTGGCGGCGGACGCCCGGGGGACGGTGTCGCAGGAGTGAGGTCCAGGTGCTCAGGAGGTCACAGCCGGAATCATGGCGTGAGGAGCGTGCGGCGGGAACCGGACGCCCGGACCCGTCCCGGCTCGGCCGCCGGGGTGGGTGCCGCCGCCGGAGGCCCTGCACCCACCCCGGCGGCCCGTAGGCGCACCCCGGCGGGTCAGCCCCGCAGAAAGGTGACCCGCTCACCCGTCTCCGTCATCTGCCGGGCCAGCGCCAGCGCCGCACCGTCTGGGGCCCATCGAAGCTCAGTGTCGTCAGCAAGCAACCGCATGTGCAGTTCAAGCGGCCCGAAACGCTCTTGGACGCGGTCCGCGTCGCGCGAGTGGCGGCTTACCAGGCTTGTCACCCGCCGCCGCCCGATCTGCAGGATCCACCTCTCCTCCCGGCCCTGCCCCGGACCCCATCCGGGGTCGCGGCACGATCCGGCGGCAGATCCCGGTCTCAGGTCACTGGTACACCGGTACTCGATTTCACGCGGCTCGCAGTCGCGCAGTACTTCTACCTGAACCGGTACGCACGCCGCCGTCGCCGGTAGTCGCATCAGCCTGCCGACCACCCGGCCTGTCCACCGCTCCCCGCGGCGGACGTCGAAAACACCGCGACCGCGGACGCTGTGGTCACCGAGGCGGAACCGGAGAACCCAATCGGACCGCTCCTTCACCACGCCTCCCGGTGGCCCCGGCCAAGGGTACTCACCCTCCTCGGCGACGCCGCGCACCTGATGTCCCCGTTCTCCGGCATGGGCGCCGGCCCCGCCCACACGCGACGACGCCGAGAAGGCCCTCACGCACATGGCCCAAAACCACTGTGGCTACGGCGAATTCTTCCGGGAGTAGTGCGGCCTGGGAGGGCGAGTCGGCTTCGGCAGTTGCGACCACGATGCGCTGGTCCGGTTCCTGCGGGATCGGCAGGGTCTGCGGGGTCGGGTACATCGGGCCGAGCAGCGGGTGGTGCATCCGGTAGGTCGCGAAGTCCCACTTCCTGACCTTGTGCTCGGACGACACCGCGGCGAATTCCGGGCTCTTCATGGTCAGTTCGCCGATGATGGCGGCCAGGGCCGGGTCCTCCGGGTGCTGGCCGGCGGCCAGGCGCAGTCTGCCCACCACGTCGCGGGCTTTCTTACGCCGGCCCACGAAGAGGTCGCGGAGGTGAGCGTCCAGGAACACCACGCGCGGTGGTGTGCGGGCGCCCGGCCCGGATGTGCGGCGCTGTCGGGCTCGAAGTGTCCGGCGAACAGCGCGTGCCCGATGCGGTTCCAGGCCCGTACGTCGCCGCGGCAGCCCAGCACGACCGCAGGGGCGTCGCCGAAGGCGTGCATGCACCGGTTGCTTGGGGGGCACTGGCGAGGTCGTGCGGATGCAGTCGCTCCACCCCCGCCAGGCGCAGGGCTCGGGCGAGCGCATCCAGCATCTCGTCCGAAGGACCATCGTGATCCGCACGAACCCACCCACCCCCGTCTGCCGGACCGACCTACGGCAACTGGAGATGAAGCCGGGATGAACCCGTGGGATGTCGCGCACTTCACCGCGTGTGCCTTCAGGGCCCGGCCGGCCGTTGCAAAACGCCCCGTCTGCCCGCGTCTCTCCGCCTTGCCGTAACGGCGCGTCAACTCACATGTCACAGCGGTGTCTTGGTGCAACTCCTACGGCAACACATGACCCGGCACCGGCCTCCTATGAATCAACCGTGGCCGCTCAGCCGGAGCGAGCGACCGATACGACACCTCTTCTCTTCCCAGGAGTACCGATGCGCGTCAAGAAGATGTCCGCCCTCGCCCTCGTCGTCGCTGCCGCCGGCCTCTCGCTGACCGCATGCAGCAGCGACGGATCGAGCGCTTCCGCCGGCACCAGCCCGTCCACCGGCGCTTCCATCGCCGCGAGCAGCTCCACCGGCGCGAGCGGCTCCACCACCGCCGCCACCTCCACCAGCGGCCAGGGCTCGACCTCAGGTTCCTCCTCGTCCGGCTCCAGCGGCTCCAGCGGCTCCAGCGGCTCCAGCAAGGGCAGCGGAACCACCGCCCAGGCCCAGGCCTCGACGTCGGGCGCCAAGTGCACGACCGACCATCTCACCTACAGCGTCACCGCCTCCGGGACCAAGAACGAGATAGTCGTCAACATGAAGAACGTCGGTTCCCGCACATGCAGCATGCACGGCTTCCCCGGCGTCCAGCTCGTGGGCCCCGACGGACTGGGCGACACCGGGCCCGACACCGCCCGC
This sequence comes from Streptomyces sp. NPDC101234, assembly GCF_044767525.1. Classification (NCBI taxonomy): domain Bacteria; kingdom Bacillati; phylum Actinomycetota; class Actinomycetes; order Kitasatosporales; family Streptomycetaceae; genus Streptomyces; species Streptomyces sp. NPDC101234. The sequence goes on from NZ_JBIWOA010000025.1 coordinate 146,268, forward strand.
TCCGACGCCACGCCCTCCACCGTCACCGTCGGCCCCGGCGAGGAGACCCGCTTCCTGCTCCACTTCAGCGCCGACACCAGCGGCTCCGGCAAGACCTACACCCGGCTCTCCGTCACCCCGCCCAACGAGACGATCTCCCAGATCGCGAACCTCAACGACCTGACCATCACCGTCTCCGCCACCAGTGGCGGCGTGCCGGACGTCGTCGTCGACCCCGTCGGCTACCGCGTCGGCTCCGGCAAGTAAGCCCAGCAGCCACGGGTCTGTGCGGATCACGATGGTCCTTCGGAAATCCTGAAGAATCATCATGATCTACACGCAGACGCGTAGGCCCAGAGCGGTGAACCGCCTGATCAAACCCCGCGCCGAGGAACGACACGGACGCGATCCTCACCCTCGACCGACGGGACTTACGGACCGCCCGCGCGTTGGGCCGCCACAAGGCGTTCCGGGTACTCCCCGACGACCTCCCGCTCTGGCGCGGGGATCCTCCGCGGTCAAGTGCCCGCTCCCACAAGGCCGGATCCTCACCCGCACCGGCTGCTCCCACCGCGTGCAGGCCGCCGTGCCCACCCAGGATGCCGGGCTGCCCGACGCCCGTTGAGCGCTCTGCGGCGCCGTCTTCACGCCAGTCGGCGCAGGTCTTCCAGGTAGCGCAGGACGGCGGCGACCCGACGGTCCACCTGGTCGGCGGGGGACAGGTCGAGCTTGGCGAAGATGCTGCGGATGTGTTTGTGGACGGCGCCGTCGGTGACGACGAGCCGTTCGGCGATGGCGCCGTTGCCCAGTCCCTCGGCCATCAGGGCGAGGACGTCCCGTTCGCGCGGGCTGAGGCGTTCGAGGCGGGTGTCCTGGCGGGAGCGGGTGAAGAGCTGGGCGACGACCTCGGGGTCGATGGCGGTGCCTCCGGACGCCACCCGGTGCAGCGCGTCGAGGAACTCCTCGACCCGGCCGACCCGTTCCTTGAGCAGGTAGCCGAGGCCGCCGACGCCGCCGCCGAGCAGTTCGGTGGCGAAGCTCTGCTCGACGTACGCGGACAGCACCAGGACGGCGAGGTCGGGGCGGCGGCGCCGGGCCTCGACCGCCGCGACGATGCCCTCGTCGGTGTGGGTCGGCGGCATCCGTACGTCGAGGATGGCGACGTCCGGTTCATGTGCGTCGATGGCGTCCAGTGCCTCGTCGGGGGTGCCCGCGGTCGCCACCACGTCGAGCCCCTCGGCACGCAGCAGCAGGGCGAGCCCCTCGCGCAGCAACGGGTCGTCCTCGGCTATCACGAGACGCAGTTCACGATCCACAGGGAAGATCCACCTTCAGGGTTGTCGGGCCGCCGGGCGGGCTGGACAGGGAGAGGGTGCCGTCGTGCGCCGCGATCCGGCGGCGGATGCCGGTCAGGCCGGAGCCGCCGTCCTCTCCCCCAGTGCCAATAGCCTGGGAGGTGCCCCCAGCCCCGCCCCGGCCGTCGTCCTCGACGCACAGGTGGAGACGGCCCCCGCGGGCGCGGACGGTCACCGCGGCCTGCCCGGCGGCGCTGTGCTTGGCGATGTTGGTCAGGGCTTCGGCGACGACGAAGTAGGCGGTCGCCTCGACGGAGGCGGCGCACCGCTCGGGTACGTCCACGTCGACGCGGCAGGGCACCGCGCACTCCGCGGCCAGCCCGGACAGCGCTCCGGCGAGCCCGCGGTCGTCCAGCACCGGCGGCAGGATGCTCCGGGAGACCGTACGCAGCTCGGACAGGGCCTGCTCAGCAGCGGACTGGGCGCGTTCGAGGAGTTCGTCGGCTCCGGCCGGGTCGCGGGCCACCATGCGGCGGGCGGCACCGAGCAGGACGGTGACGCTGACGATCCGGTTCTGGGTGCCGTCGTGCAACGAGCGCTCGATGCGGCGCAGTTCGGTGGCGTGGGCGTCGAGTGCGGCCGCGCGGGTGGCGGTGAGCTCCGCGACCCGCAAGGAGAGATCGGTGTCGGGGCCGGCGGCGAGGAGCCGGCGTCCGGGCCCGGCCTGCAGGCGCGCCATGCCAGGGGCGAGCCCCAGGACGATCGCGATCCAGCCCACGCCGAGCAGGGCGACGGCGAGGGCGTCCGGCCAGGAGTGCGCGTGGCCGATCCCCACGGACGAGGCGGTCGTGTCCGTGGGCAGGAGCTTCCAGTACAGCGGAAAGGTGCTGTCGCGCACGGCGGAGATCGGCAGGACGACGCCGAGCAGCCCCAGCAGGAACCCCAGGGTGGCGTGCCGGGCCAGCCAGCGCAGCTCCCGCCGGGTGGTGGGGTCGACGAGTGCGGCCCGCAGCCGCGTCGGCGCAGGCTCGGGGGCGACGACCTCGGGGCCCCAGCGGCCGAGCCGTTCGCGCTCCTGTCCGGCCAGGGAGTGCAGGGCGCGCGCCACGGCGGGCACCATGAGCAGCCCCACGCCGACCAGGCTCGTCACGGCGGTGACGGCCAGCCAGAGCAGCACGAGAACGGCCAGGAACGCGGTATTGAGTCCGGATGCGAGCTGCGCGATCGCGATGCCGGCGGCGCTCAGGGCCCGTAAGACGTTGTCCTTGAGCCCCGTACTCCGGTCACCGGCCGCGGCGTCCTGGTGGATGGCCATACGTCCTCCCTTCGTCGCGAAGGACCTTATGGGGGCGGCACGTTCGCCGTCAGCCCGGGGGCCGAGGAGTACAGCCTGCTGTACCTCGAACCGGGCGGGCTGCGGGATCGGCCGAGGGGGCCGCGATCCATAGCGTCGGTGACGACAGCCGACCTCGGGAGGAAGCCCCCATGCCGAACAGCGACCCCTACCGCCTGACCGGTGCCGACGCAGCACCCGGCGCACCGTCGCCCGCCCTCGCCCGCGGGGAGATCGCCCGCTCGCTGCTCTGGATCCTGGTCGTGATCAGTGCGGTCGCCAACATGGCGGCCTCCTACGGCGACGCGACCACCTGGGTGCACCTGGCCTGCGGCGCGGTCACCGTGCTCTGCGGCGGAATCCTCGTCGTGCGCAACCTGCGGGGCCGTCGATGAGCCCCGCCTTCGCCCGCGCCTCCCACCCGGCCACGACCGGGGATCACACAGCTGTGCCGGCCATCGTGCTGGACCGGGTCGGCAAGGAGTACCCGGGAGGCGTACGCGCCCTCGACGAGGTGTCGCTGACGGTGGAACGCGGCACGTTCCTCGCCGTGATGGGGCCCTCGGGTTCCGGCAAGAGCACGCTGATGCACTGCGCCGCGGGCCTTGACTCCCCGACGTCGGGCAGCATCCGTATCGACGGCCACGAGATCGCCGGGCTGAACGAGACCCGCCGCACCGAACTGCGCCGCGAGCGCATCGGGTTCGTGTTCCAGGCTTACAACCTGATCCCCTCCCTCACCATCGAGGACAACATCACGCTGCCCCTGCGGCTCGCGGGACGCACCCCGGACCACGACTGGCTGCGCACCCTGGTCGAGCGGGTCGGTCTCACCGAACGGCTCACCCACCGCCCGGCCGAGCTCTCCGGCGGACAGCAGCAAAGGGCCGCCGTCGTAAGGGCGTTGGTGGCCAAGCCGGCCGTCGTGTTCGCCGACGAGCCGACCGGCGCGCTGGATCTGCGCAGCGCCCACGAGGTACTGGACCTGCTGCGTGATCTCGTGGGCGAGCTGCGCCAGACGGTGGTGATGGTCACCCACGACCCGGCGGCCGCGGCGCGGGCGCACCACGTGCTGGTGATGGCCGACGGCCGGGTGGTCGAGGCCCTGGAGGCCCCCTCCGCCCCCCAACTGGCCGAGCGTCTCGTCGCGTTGGGAGAGGTCTGAGTCATGTTCCGTCTTGCCCTGCAGATGGTCCGGCACCGGATCGCCGCGCTGATCGCCGTGGCGTGCGCGGTCGTCGGCGGCGCGGCGTTGATCACCGGCACCGGCGTACTGGCCGAGTCCGGCCTGCGCTCGCACCTGCCCGCCGGGCGCCTCGGCGGCGCGGACGTCGTGGTCGCGGCCGACCAGGAGTTCCATCCCGCCGAGGACCTGCCGATCGCGCTCCCGGAACGCCGTACGGTCCCGTCCCGGCTGACCGGTGAACTGGCCGGGCTGCCGGGTGTCACCGTGGCGGTCGGCGACATCGGCTTTCCCGCCGCCCTCGTCGACGCCCACGGACGGGTCGTGGCGGCCGGGGATCCCCAGGCGTCGGGGCACGGCTGGTCCTCGACGAAGCTGCTGGACGCCCCGCGGGTCGAGGGCGGTGCGCCGTCCGGTTCCGGCGAGATCGCCGTGGACAGCGCCACCGCGGCCGCGGCGGGGGTGACGGTCGGCGACCGGGTCCAGGTCGTGGCCGCCGGACGGGCCGCCGCCGGTTACCGCGTCTCGGCGGTGGTCGGCTCACCCGGCGCGGGCGTCTTCTTCGCCGATACGACGGCCGTACGGCTGTCCGGTCGCGCGGACCGCGTCGACCTGGTCGGCCTGCGTACCGCACCCGGCGCCGCGGAACGCGTCGCCGCCGAGGTCCGTACGAAGCTGAAGGGCACCGGACTTGAGGTGACGACCGGCGCGGCCCGCAGGGATCTGGTGTCGCCCGGCGCGGGCGCGTCCCGCTCCCTCCTGGTCCTCCTCGCCGGTTCACTCGCCGGGATCGTCCTGCTGATCACCGGGTTCGTCATGGCGAGCGCGCTGGCCGTGTCGATCGCCGGGCAGCGCCGGGACCTGGCCCTGATGCGGGCCGTCGGAGCAACTCCCAAGCAGATACGGCGACTTGCCGCCGCCCAGTCCACCGTCGTCGCGGCCGTGGCTCTCGTGCCGGGCGTGGCGCTGGGCTATCTGCTGGCCGGGCAGTTCCGCGGGCTGCTGGCGGACCGCGGTGTCGTCCCGTCCGAACTCCCGCTGACGGTCAGCCCGTTGCCCGCCCTCGCGGCCGTCCTCCTCATCGCCATCGCCGTCCAGGTCTCGGCCAGGAGCTCTGCCTGGCGCACCTCCCGCATGCCGGCCACCGAGGCCGTCGCCGAATCGCGCAGTGAGCCGCGCAACCCCTCCAGGGCCCGGACCCGTGTCGGAATGCTGGTCGTCGTGGCCGCAACCACCATGTCCGCGGTACCGCTGTTCTCCCGTACGGCCCTCGGCGCGACGGCCACGTCACTCGCGGGCATCATCGCGGCGATCGGTCTGGCCCTGGCCGGCCCGGCGCTGGTCCGGGGGATCGGGAACGCGGCGGCCCGGCGCACCCGGTCCGGCGTCTCCGCCCCCACCTGGCTGGCGATGGCCAACGTCCGCGCCTACGCCCTGCGCAACGCGGGGATCGTCAGCACCCTGGCCATGGCGGTCGTCTTCGTCCTGACCTACACCCTCACCCAGACCACCGTGCTGGCCGCCACCATGAACGACACCCGCACCGGCACCCTCGCCCAGCAGCGCCTGAGCGCACCGGGCCTGGGCGGACTGCCCGAGGGCACGCTCGCCGCCGTACGCGGGACGCCCGGTGTGAAGGCGGCGGTGCCGGTCGGCACGACGACCGTGGTGTGGCCGTTCAAGCAGTTCGGCGACACGGAGACCGACTCCGGCTCCGCGATGATCCTCACCCCGGACGCGTCCGACGTTCTGGACCTCGGCATACGGGAGGGGAACCTGGACCGTCTCAGCGGCGCAACCATCGCCGTCAGCAGCGATGCCGCCCGCTCGCGCGCCGCGGAAGTGGGCCACCGGGTGCGTCTCGTCCTCGGCGACGGCACCCCGGTCGAGGCCACGGTCGTCGCCGTCTACGACCGCGGCCTGGGCTTCGGCACGGTCGTCCTCTCCCACGACCTGGCGGCCGGACACACCACGACCGGCCTCGACCAGTCGGTCCTGATCCGCACCGACGGCACGGACAAGGCCCGGCGGGGCCTGACCGTCCTGGCCGCCTCCCGCCCGGGACTGGCCCTGGAGGACACGCACGCCACGGACACCGGTGGTCTGCGGGACGCCCCGCCCGAGGTGTGGATCAACCTGGCCACCATCGTGGTCCTGCTCGTCTACCTGCTGCTCAGCATCGCCAACAAGCTCGTCGCCGCCACCGCCCAGCGCCGGGTCGAGCTGGGGGCCCTCCGCCTGAACGGCACCACACCGCGTCAGATCCGCGCGATGATGCGACGCGAGGCCGCGGTGACCGCCGCCACCGCACTCTCCACCGCGGTGCTGCTGTCCGTGATCCCCCTCGCCCTCCTGGGCCAGGGCCTCCTCGGCCGCCCCTGGCCCGCGGGCCCGGTCTGGCTCCTGCCGGCGCTGGCGCTCACGGTCACCGTCACGGCCTTCCTGACCATCGAACTCCCCACCCGTCAGGCGCTGCGCACCCCACCCGCGGACGTCGTCCGCGCACAGTGACCCGGCCCGCGTCCACGCCGGCCGTCGCCGGCGCCGTACCCACTGCGACGACCCTGACCGAAGCGACGGCGCACACAGAGTCGGCGGGTCGCCACGGCTGACGACCCCTCAAGTACAGCGTGCTGTACCACCACTTGGGGTGCGCACGGCAATGATCCGCAGGCGCGGCGCTGGTGTGCTGGACGCATCACGTCAGCCCCCTCCGAAGGGACCCACGGTGAGCGTCCAAGCCCCCGTCACCATCGAAAACCCGGCCCGCCCGGCCCGCGCGACCGGCCTGCGAGGCAGCATCCGCCGCCGCCCCCTGACCTGGTTCTTCTCCCTCGCCTACCTGATGAGCTGGACGGCGTGGACCCCGTACATCCTGTCCGAGAACGGACTGGGCCTGTGGCACTTCGCCTTCCCCGGCGCCGGCGGCACCACCCAGCTCCTCGGCGTCCTGCCCGGCGCCTACCTCGGCCCGATCAGTGCGGCCCTCCTCGTCACCGGGATCACCGAGGGACGCCCCGGACTGCGGGCCTGGCGCGGACGCATGACCAAGTTCCGGGTCGGCTGGCGCTGGTACCTCGTGGTGCTGTTCTCGGTGCCCGCCGCGTTGACCCTCGCCACGGTCGCGCTGGCCGGACACGGCCCCGCGATGCCGCCCGCCACGGTGCTGGCCGCGTTCCTGCCCGGCCTGCTCCTGCAGATGATCACCACCGGCCTCGCCGAGGAGCCCGGCTGGCGCGAGTTCGCCATGCCCCGCCTGCAGCGCCGCTACGGCCCGCTGCTCGGCACCCTCGTCGTCGGCCCGCTGTGGGGCGCCTGGCATCTCCCGCTGTTCATGTCCGAGTGGGGCAACTGGCCGCATGTGTCCTGGACCACGCCCCTGGAGTTCATCGCCACCGCGATCGCCTTCAGCTTTGTCATGACCTGGGTGTTCAACCGCACCGGGGAGAGCCTGCCGCTGGCCATGCTGCTGCACTGCGGCGTCAACAACTTCTTCTCCCTGGCCTGGTCCGACATGTTCCCCTCCCTGTCCACCTCGGACGCCGCGCACGCCTTCCTGCTCAGCTCCACCATCGCGGCCGCCGTCCTGCTGATCGCCACCCGCGGCCGACTGGGTTGCCCGCCGGTACGCGATGCCCGTGCACCACAGGGCCGGACGGTCTGACCGCGGCGATCCTCGCCCCATCCGCCGAACAGCGCCCCCCAGGGCACATGACCACCGTGGTCACGTGCGGCACCGGCAGGCCGGCGTCGACCTCACCGACCCCGCCGCCGTCCGCGACGCCCTCCTGCACCGGTTCGCCGACTGGAGCCCCGCCCTGCGCGGCTTCATCACCGACACCGACACCGGCTACACCAACCGCCCCCTGTTCGCCCTGCCCGTCCCCCACAGCAGAAGATCCTCACCCCCCGCTCCGTCGAAGCGGCCGAGGCAGCCGCCGAAGGCATCGACGGCGCCTTCGCCCCCGACAGCGCCGAGCAGACCCTCGCTCACATGACCACCCACCACTGACGAGCTGCCCCCTAGCCGGCACGGGTTCGCCCCGGTGTTGACCGTCTGGGACAACGAACCTGCTGGGCCGTACCAGCCGACCGGGCTCAGCCCTCATCGCCATCGTGGTCCGGCTCGGCCGCGTCCGGGTCGCGCAGGGGCCGCTGTCCCCCATGGCCGCGGCGGTCGGCCTTCCGATGTCCTCAACTGTGGCAGGGGACAGTCGGGTTGTGGGCTTCAGAAGTCTCACCAGGCTGCCCTCGACCCCGCGGGGGAACATGATTGGCAATCGATGCGGTCGCAGATGGTCGAGTTGCCCGTGCCTGGTCCGGGGTGTCGGGGGCGACCGCCGATCTCCGTCGACGTCACCACGATCACGAGGCTGTTGCCGATGATTTGTATCGTTCCGTCGTAGTCGATGTCGTCGTCGGTCTGCTGCGGGTAGATCCCCACATTGACCTGCTCGGCCCGCCGGACGAGGGACTGGGCCAGGGAAAGCCCGTTGGCCTGATCGCTGCGGGTGGTGTCGACCACTTCCTGCATCGACTGCAGCAACTGGTCAGGGTGATCCTTGGGGTTGAAGTCGATGGCCGCCACGACATCGTCGTCGCTGTCGGCCAATGGGCGAAGGCTCCCGGAATCCGCCGCGCAGCCCACGCGCACCCCCGCGTCCGCGGCGTCGAGCGTCTCGGCGTCGAAGGACGTGGCATTCAGGGAGCAGCCAGGGGCATCCACCGCGGCGGCCTGTTGGCTCACGTCGGGCAGGGCGGTCCCGGCGACCGTCAGCGCCAGTGCGAGGGCAAGCGCGACGAGGAGACCACCCCCAAAACGTCTTCTTCTGGTCAACCCTGGTCTACGCATGCTTTTCAGCACTCCTCTTGCTTTTCGGTCGGAAGCGAGCAGGGTGAGACGGGGTGCCGTTTCCAGGTCCGGGGATATTGGTGACGGCACTGGCCTTGCCCGTGCAACCCGCGTTCAACTCCCGGCGCGGGCCCAGAACGAGGCACATCCGGTGGGGCTACCCAGCGGGATCACCGTGAGCGGGTAACCGCCCTGGCGGCGGCATTTCGGGCGGCTTCCGTCGTGCCGCCCGAAATGATCAGCCTCGGGTCCGGCTGATCTGATGCGGCGAGTTGGTGCCGGCCCGGTGTGCCTGAGGGACCACATGAACCGACGACCGGTCCACCGGGCGACCGCGCTGCCAGGCGAGCAGCGTGATCGCGACAATGCTCTGTACGGCCAGGACGGCTGCCTGGGCCGAGGGTGAACTGGCGCCCAGCACCGCTGTCGTCCCGTTGACGCCAAGGTGAACCGCGATCGACGCCGCGACCCCGGCACGCTCATAGGCGTCACCGGTCAGCAGTGCCACCGGGATGACGCTGAGCACGAAGAGCAGGCCGCTCCAGCTGATCAGGCCGAATCCGGCCTGGAGGGTTCCACGGACGAAGAACAGCGGCACATGCCATACCGCCCAGACGGCACCCAGCAGCAGGCCGGCCTGAAGTCGGCCCAGCGACGCCCGCATGCGTGGATATGCCGTGCCCCGCCAACCGGGCTCCTCGGACAACGGGCCGGCGACCAGCATGGCGACGAAGAACGGCACCGGTCCGCCGGCGTCCGAGATCAGGCTCCGCCCCTCTGCCAAGCTCACCGCGGGACCACCCAGAAGGTGCGCGAGCACCACGCCTGCCAGCACGGTTGCCGAGGCCATCACCAGCAGCGGCAGTACCCAGCCCAGCCGCTTACTCAGCCGGAGTCCGACGGTATGGGCGGGGGCGGGTTCCCGGCGGCGGGCGCGGCGCGCCCGGACCACGATCGCGCCGATCACCGGGCCGAAGCCACCGAGCACATAGGGAATGGCGGCGGGGGAACCCTTCACCGATCCCCCCAGTGCGATCGCGACAAGCCAGAAAGCCCAGCTCGTCGTGAACGTGACAGCGAAATACAGGGCAAGGTCGCCTGGCCGGCGAACAGGGGGTGCGGTAGTCACGCTTTTCCCTTTCAGGGGTGTCGCATCGTGCCGGTTGTGGGGCGATGCCGGTCGCGGTCCAGCCACCCGGATCCATACAGCAGCAGGACGGCCCGGCGCGGGCCGAGGGCCCGCGGGCGGGGTCAGCGGGCCGACCAGGGGCAGTCCGCCGTCCGCGGTGACTGTCATGCAGGCATCCCGCATGCCCCACCACCCGGTCCCTACCGGCTGTTTTCCGTCAGAGCTTCCTCTCACGCCCTGCTCCACTGCCTCGGCACAACGGCCGGTAGTGGCTCCCGAACCTCGGCCAGAAGAACGATGGCCGGGGCCGGGTCCGGAACACGACTGTGCTCGGGCCGCGATCGGATGGGCGGTCTACCTCCGTGCACTGCGGTCCGCCAATGCCTCAGCGGGACTGTCGGGGTTCGGCTCCTCTTCCTCCATGCGCGGCACCCGCAAGAACAAGGTGTCGAACGCCCCCGCACCGTGATAGGTGGGGAGGGCCAGGGTGACCGTAGGGCTGTCGTCCCCGGTGTGCCTCGCCCAGTCCACTCTGGGATCTCGTCCGGCGGGTTCCGGGAACGTCAGGCGCCGCCGCATCGGCAGGGGCTGGGGCGTGTACGGAGCGTAGGACGGGTACGGCGGCATTTCCGCAGTTCCCGTACTGGAGTGCCTACCCTGCTCTGCCGTGGCTTGTGCCGTGCTGCCGCTGGTCACCACGACCGTGACGCCGACGATGATCAACAGAAGCCCGGGCATGGTCGCGGGCTTGATGCCCTGCCCCATGAACCACCATGCGGCCAGCGCCGCCACGGGGGTCTCCAGCAGGAGCAGGACGCTCATCGTCGTTGCCGATGTCCTGCCGAGGGCGAAGTTCAGTGAGCCGAGTCCCAGGATCTGAGGAAGGACGAGCAGCCCGAGCAGCGACAGTTGTGTGGATCTGTCGAAGCCCGTCAGCGGGATGTGGGCCAACAGGCAGACGGCGAGGAGTTCCAGACCGCAGACCAGCGAGGTGAACGTCGAGTACAGCGGTGTACTCACATCCGCCCGCGACCGTTCGCTCAGCGCGGTGTACCCGGCCTGGGCGACGGCCCCGACGAGGGCGAGCAGGTCCCCCAGCAGCGCCGTACCGCCGGACTTGATGTCGAGACCGCCCGCCGCGGCCGCTCCCACCACCGCGAGCGCGAGACCCGCCCAGGTCCGGCGAGACGCCCGGACGCCCTGGCCCGCGGCGATGAGGGCCTGCCAGACGGGCTGGGTGGCGACAAGGGCCGTGGACATGGCGACCGAGGTCAGTCGAGTGCTGGTCATGAAGGCCGCGAAGTGGAGGGCGAGCGCCGTGGCCGCGAGGAAGCCGAAGACCAGGGGCCGCCACTGCTCCCGGCGCAGGATGCCGCGCTCGCCGCGCGCGACGCGCACCACCTCGCGACGGCGCAGCACCAACAGGAGTGGCCCGAGTACGGCGAAGCCCAGGCAGTTGCGCCAGAAGGCCATGGCGAGCGGCGAGGCGGAGGCCGCGGCGGTGAGTGGGGCGGTGGCCGAGACGGAGACCACGGTGACTGCCATCGCCGCCATGGACAGCGGATCGAGTTTGGACTTCACGTGTTCGTACCGCCGTTCACGGTCGACCGGGCGGCGGATGCCTGGGCTCCGATGCCGTCGCGCGGGGAACCCGGCGGCGGAACAGGGGCGTTCACACCGCGGTACTCCGCGCCGTCCCGCCCATCGCGGCCGCGACCGAAGACGTCCATGCCGGGCAGGCCCAGCCGTGTTCCGCGGCGTACTCGCACGACCTGCCGCAGGGCCGCGGACACCGACGCGCCGTCGGTCAAGGCGGACAAAGGGAATGGGCCGTCGGCGGTATGTCCGATATTGGTCACTGGGTACGCGGTTTCTGTGCTGTGGGAAGTGGGGGGCGGCTCAGGGCTTCGCGGCGGAGGCGAGACCGTCCGGCGCCGACGAGTCCTCGTCGTTCAGGCAGGCTGCAGGCGCCAGGGGTGCGGCAAGGAGGGTGAAGTGCCGGGGTCGCCGGGCGGCCCGGTCCGTGAGGGACGTTCTGTGTCACGGAACGCGAGCGACGCAGCTGCACCACGTTCCACCAGGTCACGCAACGCAGGTCCCACTCCACGGCCTGTACCGGAGCCGCGCAGGCCAGCAGCGACCGAACGGCGCGGCTGCCGCCAACGCGGCCGCGGCAGCCGTTGAGTCTCCTCGGGGGCCTCGGCCGTCCGAAGTCCCTTACTGGACCGTGGCCGTGAGGGTCACCTCGATGTTCCCCCGGGTGGCGTTGGAGTACGGGCACACTTCATGGGTGGCCTTCATCAACTGGTCGGCGGTGGACTGCTCCAGGCCCGGCAGGTGCGCGGTCAGCGACACGGCCAGGGTGAAACCGCCGGCCTCCCGCGCCAGCAGGCTCACCTTCGACTGCACGGTCGAGGCCGGGAGTTCGACGCCCTGTCCGCTCGCGATCAGGCGGAGTCCGTTGTGGAAGCAGGCGGCGTATCCGGCGGCGAAGAGCTGCTCCGGGTTGGTCCTGTCGCCGCCGGGGCCGCCCATCTCCTTCGGGACCGCCAGGACTTCGTCCAGGACGCCGTCGAGGGACCGGACTTCGCCGTTGCGACCGTCACCGGTCGACAGGGCCTCGGTGGTGTAGAGCGCGGTCATGTTGTTTCCCTTTCATGGGTGTTTCTTCAAAACCGGCACGGGGAGAGAGACGCCGACTCGGCGGGCCCGCCCAGGTAGCGCTTCCTTCCAAGTCGCTGTCCGGCCGGTAAGCCGGACAGCGCGTCCGGGACGTGGTGGGCGGGGATGCCCTGTCCAGGTGAGTCGGGCCGGGTCGGAGCCGGCGCCGCGTGGACGGCGAGGCCGCCGTACCGGGTTCCGGGCCGATGACGCCGGTCGGCCCCGCCCGTGTTCCGTTCCGGGGCCGACCCTGCGTCCTGCTCGTGGCTCCGAGTGTGCTGGCGCCGTCCGCGCGTAGCCTGCCCTTGCCAGGGGCAGGCTGCCTGGCGTCCCGGTGCTCGATACTCGACGCATGGACAAGAAGCCGCGGTTGGGGGAGTTCCTCAAGACCCGCCGGTCGCAGTTGCAGCCGACGGACGTGGGACTCCCGGATTTCGGAGAGCGCCGTCGCGTACCGGGGCTGCGCCGCGACGAGCTGGCACAACTCGCCGGGGTGGGCCTGTCCTACTACACGCGGCTGGAACAGGGGCTCTCGCTCAACGCGTCACCGGAGGTGCTGGACGCGCTGGCCCGTGCCCTCGGCCTTGACGAGGTGGAGCGGGCCCATCTCCACGACCTGGCCCGCGCCTCGCGCCGCACCGGCACCCGGCGCAGGCCCGCGCCCGAGCGGGCGAGTGACACGACCCGGCAGCTGCTCGACGCGTTCGGCGACGCGCCCGCGGTCGTACTCGGGCGCCGCAGCGACGTACTGGCCTGGAACCGCACGGGACACGCACTGTTCGCCGGGCATCTGGACCCGCGCATCCCCGATCAGCCCGACCAGCGCCCGAACACGGCCCGCCTGGTCTTCCTTGACGCACACACCCGGGACCTGTACGACGTGGACTGGCCGAAGAAGGCCAGGGACGTGGTGGGGAAGCTGCGGCTGGCCGCCGGGCAGCATCCGGACGATCCCCGGCTGGCCACGTTGATCGGTGAACTGGCCATGAAGAGCACGGAGTTCGCCACGATGTGGTCCGAGCACCGGGTGCGGAAGTGGGACCTCGCGACGTACCGCATGCACCATCCGCTCGTAGGCCACATGCAGCTCAACCTCCAGACCCTGAACGTCCCGCAGGAGGAGGGCCAGCGCATCGTCGTGGCGACCGCCGACGCCGGTACCACGTCAGCCGCAGCCCTATGCCTCCTCGCCCAGGCCGGTGTTCCGACCGTTGTTCCGACCGTGCGGCAGGCGGGGCGCACCGAGGCTCCGGGATCCTCACGGGACGGGGCGGACGGCCGGAGCTAGGCGCCTGTCGCGGAAGTGATGACCGCGCCGCACAATCAACCGCCGCGTACTCATGGCGGCCGGTGCAACCGCCACGGCATCGCTGGCCCTCGGCGTCTTCTCCAGCAGCGTAGGCGCGTCTGCCGCCCTCGCCACCACCGCATCGGCCTCGGCCATGGACTCCGGCTCCCGGTCCGCCACCGATGTCGTCGCTCATCCGTTCACGTTCTCCGTGGGCAGGTGATCGTGTCGTAGGCAGTCCGCTGCGGATCTCCGGCACCGCGATCAGCCGGCCGTGCTGAAAACGCTCCGTCTACCGGCCGAGTTCGGTCACGGTTTCGTGGATCGCGGTCAGCGCGTCGTGCCGGGCGTACTCCGCCGCCAGCTCCGCGGCGCGCTCTCGACAGGCCGTCTCGGTCAGCACCTTCTCGACCGCCGCCCGCACATCCTGCGCCTCCGGGCGCTGCATGGCCAGATTGATCGCAGCGCCCACCCACGCGGCACGCGCCGTCACCTCGGCCTTGTCCTCCGTCTGGCCGGCCAGGACCATCGGCACGCCGTGGCCGAGTGCCTGCTGCACCCCGCCGAATCCGCCGTTGCTCACCAGGACGTCGGTATGCGGCAGCAGATCGTCGAAGGGGATGAACTCAGCGACGCGGGCGTTCGTCGGCACCCTCTCCAGCTCGGCGTCACGCCCCAGCGTCGCGACCACCAGCACGTCCAGATCGGCCAGGGCATCGAGCGTCGGCTGGATCAGCTCGGTGAAGTCGACGTTCGCCGCGGTCCCTTGAGACACCACGACCACGCGGCGTGCTGACGCAACCTCGTCCCACCACGTCGGAAGCTCCGCCTTCCGGCCCGCCCCGGCAGGCAACGCGCCGACGTAGCGGATCGAGTCCGGCAGGTCGCCGCGCGGATAGTCCAGCTGCGCGATCGACAGCTGCAGGAACCGGTCCGGCAAGCGTGACATCCCGTCCATGACGAACGGCGCCTGCTCCGTCACCCCGCAGGAGGCGAGCACCTTCACCAGGTGCTCCTGCGTCGAACCGAACAGCGTCTCCTGCACCATCGTGTTCGCCGCCCGGTTGCGCTCCCTGCCCTCCGGCGAGCTGTCCGGCGGGAGACCGAGTCCGAACGGCGCGGTGTCCTGACTGCTGATCGTCAACGGCACCACCCCGAGCCCGACCACCGCGGCCGGCCGTGCCCCCGCCGCCCCGAGCAGAACGGGCCACGCTCCGAGGAATCCCGTCTCGTGCAACAGCACCACCGGCTCGCCGTCGGCCGCCGCGAGCAGCCCCTGCACTGTGCGGTGCTGATCCGGAACCGGATCGATGAACAGGTGCCGCAGCCCGAAAGCTATCTGCTCCGGCCCAGGCGCGATCGAGAGAATCTCCGGGAACAGCGTCGGCACGTCGTCGCCGTCGAAGTCGGCCGCACCCAGCAACGGCGCGAACTCAGCACCGACCGCCTCCACCGCCCCGCGATAGTTCGAGCCCGTGGTCACGGTGACCTGATGACCGCGCCGCACCAGGTCGGCGGCGATCCCACACATCGGCGCGAAATGCCCGTAGATCGGCGACGCAGCGACAACGACTCGCGTCATGAAAGGAGCCTCTTCCTTCGAGATACCCCCGGCCGTTCCGTCAAGCCGGGCTTCATGGCCTTCCCCCGCACCATGATCGAGCAGACCGGATGACATCGGAAACGAATACAATCGCTATCGCTTATCGCAGATCGCGATGAAGGGTCGACAATGGAGCTACGGCAGATCAGGGCGTTCGTCGTCGTCGCGGACGAGGCCAGCTTCACCCGCGCGGCGGCCCGACTGAACAAAGTGCAGTCGGCGGTCTCGGCCTCAGTACGGAACCTGGAACGGCAGTTGGGGGTGGAGCTGTTCGAACGCACGACCCACCACGTGCAACTGACCGAAGCAGGCCGGCTGTTCCTGCCCGAAGCCAGGCGAACGCTCGCCGCCGCGCAGGAGGCCCAGCATGTGCTCGAACAGCTGCGCGGCGGACTGCGCGGCGAGGTCCGACTCGGCCTGATCCAGACCCCCCGGCACATCGCCGTCCATCCGGCCCTGCTCATCGCGGAGTTCCGCGCCAGGCACCCCGGCGTGACCGTGTCCGTGCAGGCCGCCGGCAGCGTCAGACACGCGGAAGACCTGCGCAAAAGACGCCTCGACGTCGCCTTCGTGATCCTCCCGCCCGAAGCCACGGCCGGACTCGACCTGCACGTCCTGGCGTCGGAGAAGATCCAGCTGCTGTGCCGCGCCGACCACCCTCTCGCCGAACGCGACCAGGTGGAACTGGTGGAGCTGGTGGACCAGCCGTTCATCGAGACCCCGACCACCTGGGGCAACCGCCTGGCGACCGACACGGCCTTCGCCCGCGCCGGACTCACCCGCAAGATCGCCTACGAGATCGGCGACGCGGCCGGCCTGGCCTCCCTCGTCAAACACGGACTCGGAATAGCCCTCGGCCCGATGTCGTTCATCACCGAGGACGAGATCCGGGCGGTCCCCCTCGCTTCCGACGCGCCCAGCCTCGCGCTGTCGCTGGCCGTGCCCGCAGGACATGACGTGAGCGCACCCGCCAAGGCCCTGCTCCAAACGGCCCGGGAGTTGTCCGAGCCCACGGCGTAAGGTCCCGCGGCGGGGGCAGTGAGCTCCTTCGAGTCGGCCACCGATCAGGTGACGCTCCACAGACCGCAACGAGCGAGGCCCCGGGGCTGCTGATCGAGATACCTGACGTCTCAACCGCGCTGCCCGGGGGCCTCGTTGCCCAGCAATCCTTCCGCACTCGACCTGCCGCATGCGCTCGTGAAGTGGGTGACCATGCTCATCGTCACCCGTGAGGGCGACCGGGTCGGCGACGGACGGGCCGACTACTCGCACCAGCACCGCCGGCACGGGGTGAACGTACAGGTCGTCACCGATCCCGACAGCCGCCTGTGGCTCGCCCGCCCTGCCGGACCGGAAAGTGGACCGCGCGGTGCAGATCCACGGCGACGCGGGCTGTCTGTGCGGGGTGGCTGTGGAGCGCTGCTACCGTGACGCTCGGCCGTTCCACGTCTACGAGGGCACCGGCCAGATCCAGCAGGTGATCATCGCCAAGGCGTCGCCGGGTGAGTCGGCACGAGGTTGAATCGAACATCAACTCGCCTTTTCCACAAGGCCGTTGCGATACTCTCACGCTGCCAGACATCAGTCGCCACACGTCGCACATGTCACGCGAAAGTCCGGGATTCCCATGTCTGTCCCCCAATTCAGCCGGTCCAACGCGCTCGCCTACGCGGCGGCCGGTATGGAACCTCCGCCGCCGGTACCGCTCAGGAAGAACGACCCCGTCCGGGTCGGCCCGTACGTCCTGATGTCGGTGCTCGGCAGCGGGGGGATGGGCCGGGTCTATCTGGGCCAGGACACCACCGGCGGGTCGGGCCTGGCCGCCGTCAAGGTGATCCGCCCCGAATACGCGGAGGACCCCCAGTTCCGCAAGCGCTTCGAACGCGAGGTCGGAGCGCTGGACCGCGTCCAGGGAGCGCACATCGTACGGCTGCTCGGCAGCGGCTGCGACGAGGACCTGGTGTGGGTGGCCACCGAGTACGTCCCCGGGCCCACCCTTGCCGAAGTCGTCGACGCGCGGGGACCGATCGACGCGCCGGCCGCCTGGCGACTGCTGGCCGACCTGGGGCGCGCGGTCGAAGCCATCTGGCGCGCGGGGATCGTCCACCGCGACCTCAAGCCGTCCAATGTGATCCTGGCCGCCGACGGCGCCCGCGTCATCGACTTCGGTGTCGTCCAAGCCACCGACGGCACCTCGATCACCGTTACCGGCCAGAACGTGGGAACGCCCGCCTTCATGTCCCCGGAGCAGGTCAGGGGCAAGGAGGTGACCGCCGCCTCCGACGTCTTCGCGCTGGCCTCCGCCCTCGCCTACGCCGTCACGGGACAGGCACCGTTCGGCGACGGCACCGGTGTCGACATCCTGCACCGGGTCGCCTTCGAACCGCCGAAGAAACAGGTCCTCGACAAGGTCGCGGCCGTCGACACGGAACTGGCCGCGTTCATCCACACCTGTCTGAACAAGGAACCCGAAGCCCGCCCGTCACCGGAGACGGTGTTCCGGACCGCCATCGGCCACCAGCTGCCCGCGCCGACCGGGCGGCCACCACGGCCCGCGCCGCAGAGGGCACCCCTTCGCGACAACCGCCCCGCCGCCTCCGCGCCGCCCGTGGACCCGCCCCCCGACTCCGTCACACCCGCCACTCCTGCCACGCCCGCTCCGAGGAAGCGCAGGAGGCTCATCGTGGGGGCGGCTGCCGCGGCGGGTGTGGTGGCAGCCGCGGCCGTCACCGCGGCGCTGTTGTCGCAGGGCCACTCCAGCGCGACAACCGACCACGGACCCGGCGTGTCGGCGATCGCGACGGACAACTCAGCCTCCGCGCCCGGCAGTTCACAGACAGAGACACCGACCTCCAGCCCGTCGAAGACGGACCAGACGGTCAAGAAGTCGCCAAGCAAGGCGGCCACGAAGGACTCCACCGGGCAGGAATCCGGGACAGCGGACCTCCGCACCGCCGCATGCCCCGCCGAGCTCGCGTCGGGCGCCACCGGCGCCTGCGTCAAGGCCCTGCAGCTTCTCCTGGCCGACCACGGTCTCTATGTCCCGGTCGACGGGGAGTTCGGCGCGGCCACCGTCGCCGCGGTTGAGGCATTCCAGACCGAGGTCGGCCTCACCGCCGACGGAAAGGTCGACGCGCAGACCAAGAAACTCCTGTACGGCCTACCCCGCGGGGTCGTCCAGGCCGGCTCGGTCACGGTGACGGAGAGCGTCAACGCCACCCCGGTCGCGCGGTGCCTCGAGAGCCGCGGGTCGAACGCCCAGGTGTGGGGGTGCAATGCCACGGCCGCTCAGGAATGGGCGCTGTATCGCGTGGCCGGCCAGGACTCCCAGTACCTCGTCGTCAATCGTGGCAGCCATCTCTGTCTGGACGCCGACGCCGGCACGATCGGCCAGAACGGTCAGAAGGTCCAGGCCAGGAGCTGCGACGGACTCAGTGCCCAGCGATGGCGGCTCGGCAGCGGCGGGACGCTCGTCAGCATCCCGGACGGCCTCTGCCTCGACGCCGATGCCCCCGCCTCAGGACAGGACGGCCAGCCGGTACAGGGCTGGGGATGCGCGGGCAGCGTCAACCAGGTGTGGAACTGGTCCTGAGAGCCCGCCGCCGAAGGGTGGGCACGGAGTCTCCACTGCCCCACAACCGCGTCATGGCGCAGGCACGCCCGCCCGCGTGGATCGTGATGGGGGATCGAAGAAAGCCATCGCCCAAGACGGCTACGGTACCGCCGACTTCTCGGAGTCACGACGAGAGATCGAGTGCCTGAGCCCCGCGACGACGAAGTGCTCCTGCGGGTGCACGCGGCGGGCGTCGACCCGAGTGTCTGGCACCTCATGACCGGCCTGCCCTATCTGGCCCGCCTCGGCTTCGGACTCCGCAAGCCCAGGACCCCGCTACGGGGCTGCAATGGCGCTGGGCGCAAAGGTGACCCGCTTCAAGCGCGGCGACGAGGTCTTCGGCACCTGCGACAGCTCCTTTGCCAAATACACGCGCGCCAAGGCCGACCGGATCGTAGCCCGCCGGCCCCACCTTCGCCCAGGCCGCCGTCCCGCCCACCTCCAGCCTCACCGCCGCGACTACAGCTACCCGAGTGGCGCTTCGGGACACCTGAGGCGCCCCCCAAAGTGCCGACATGCCCGTGCGTCGGCCTCTCCGAGAGCCTCGGACGTAGGTACGCCCAGGGGCATACAGGAGAAGAGACGGGGTCCTGCCCGACCGTGTCAGCCATAGATCCGAAGGAGGAAGAACATGCCCGCGGGTCTCGATGCACCCGCGGGGGACTTCCCGTAGAAGCGTTGCGCATGCGGGGTGTCCGGGGCGGCCTCCAGAGATCGTCGCCGCGAACGAATGTCGGCGGCGGATCCGAGCGCGAACATGCCGGCCCCGACGCACGGTCCGTTCAGGCAAGGCGAGATCGCCGCCGCGCCCGAAGCGAACCGGCTCACCTCCTCAGCCCTACACCTCACCACCCGACCCGTCCGACCCGCCCCCGCCGCCACCCTGCAGCGCAGCGAGCGTCAGCACCTGGTCGCCGATACCCCAGCCGCCGTCGGCGACCTCCTCGACCAGCACCATGGTGGTGGCGCGGGCGCGTTCGCCGAAGATCTCCACGTAGAGCTCTGTTGTGCGGTGGATGATCTTCTCCTTCTGTTCGGGGGCGAGGGTGCCGGCGGGGACCTTGAAGTTTGCGAATGGCATGTCTGGTTCCGTTCTTGTCAGCGGCTGGCGTGCCGGGGGTGCAGGTCGGCGATTCCGATGCGGCCTGCGAAGCCGTGGGCGACGGTGATCGCCGGGACGGACGTCGTCAGGTCCGCGCGGCGCAGGACCCAGGCGGGCCGCACCCGCCGTCAGGCGGCCAGTGCGGTGCGGCCTGCCACGTAGACCTGGGCGACCTCGGAGACGCGCTTGCCCAATTCCCTGGCGGTGGCGACGTCCGCCTTGTGTACGCCCTCGGTGCCCTGGTCATTGTTGCTTTGGGCGCCGGCGCCCAGGAAGAAACCCAGCCGGTTGAGGTCGTTCTCCGACCCCGTTGAGGAGTTCCAGCCGGGCAGCAGGCCCAGGGCGACCCAGTGCATGCCGTGCTGTGCGGCGAGGACCGTGAAGTTCTGGAGGACGTTGAGCTTGTCACCGCTCTTCGAGGCCGAGTTGGTGAAGCCGGCCGCGATCTTGTCCTTCCACTGCTGGGTGATCATCCGCTTTGCGGTCTTCTCGGCGAAGGCCTGGAAGACGGCGGAGGCGGTACCCATGTAGGTGGGCGAGCCGAAGATGATCGCGTCCGAGCCGTCGAGGAGGCTCCACTGCTCGTCGGAGATCTGCTCGAGGTCGATCAGGTGAACAGTGGCGCCCTCGGCGGCCGCGCCGTCGCGGACGCCCTCGGCGATGACTGCGGTGTGGCCGAAGCCGGAGTGGTAGGCGATGGAGATGACAGGTGTGGTCACGATCACTTTCCCCTTAAACAGATACGTGTAGATGCGTGCTGGTCGATGCATGTCACCCCGGGTACGGGAGGCGCCGGGGTGAGCCGATACCCACAAGCGAAGCACGTTCTTTTAGATAGCGCAATCTAAAAGTAAGTGCTAACTGTTGGTACGCTTTGTGGATGCACAGTGACGGAACGGCACAGGAGCACACCGAGGCAGGTAGCGAGCGACCCTTCGACGTCTTTGTTCGCACGTGTCCCTCGCGGCCGGCGCTGGAGCACGTCACAGGCAAGTGGGGCAGCCTGACGCTCAGCGCGCTCAGCTCGGGCACGCTGCGCTTCAACGAAGTGCGACGGCGCGTCGACGGCATCAGCGAGAAGATGTTGTCGCAGACCCTGCGCGCCTTGGAGCGCGACGGCCTGGTGCACCGCTCGGCGCAGCCCGGGAACCCTCCGTGGGTGGACTACACACTCACCGAACTGGGCGAGGTGACCGCGGCACGCCTGCTGGACCTGATCGACCTGGTCCAACGCCAGATGCCCGAGGTGCTCGCCGCCCGGAATCGCTACGACACGACACAGGACGCACAGAACCACCGCCCGTAGTCGCCGCCGGACCCGACCCTACGACTCAGCCGCCCAGGGGACGCCGTGCCGGTGGATGTCACCCGATGCGACGAAGGAAGCAGGGCTTCCCGCTCCGGGCGTCGCGTGCGGACCGTGCTCGGCCTGCTCGTTATCCGGATCCACAAAGTGGTCATCACTCGGTGGACCGTGCCATCCCCGGTGCCGGCCTTGCCGGGGGCGTACTCGACGACGCATCGCCAGCACCGAGTTACGTCGCTCGGCGGGAAAGGCTTCCTGGCACGCCCCGCACCTCGTCTCTCTGTCATCCCGTCTGCCGTCGTCCCACACGCAGTGGTATCGGGCGGGGCTGATACGGCTTTGCCTGGGACGACAGCAGACGGGATGACAAACCCCCACCCGAACCAACCTAGGCCCGACAGACGGCGACACCCCGCCCCCGGCATGGGCCACCTCCGGACTGCTCACCGACGTCATCGAGGCCGCTGCGACCAAGGTCCGCGTCGACGGCCCGTCCCTAGACGGCCGCACTCACTCCTTCACCTTCGGCCGCCAACTCGACGTCCGCACCATCCGATCCGCCGACTTCAACGACGGCCAGGAACTCACCGAACGCGCCGTCGCCGCCCACATCGCCAAGTACGCCGCCAAGGGCGCCGAGACCGCCACGGGCGCCCTCGACCGGCCGCTGAAGTTCGCCGCCGAACTCGCCCAGCTCGACATCAGCGACCACGCCCGCCGCCTCATCCGAACCGCCTGGACCCTCGGCGCACGCAAAGACCTCGAACACCTCCGCCTACGCGCCTGGGCCCACATGCTCGGCTTCCGCGGCCACTTCTCCACCAAATCCCGTCGCTACTCCACGACTCTCGGCGCCCTCCGCGACGCCCGCGCCGAATGGCGCCGAGCCCAAGCGGCAACTGCCAACAGCCCTCGCCCGGACACGACGTACGTCCTCGCTCACTGGGTCTTCTCCGGCACCGGCCTCAGCGCCGCCGAGACCTGGCTCGCCGCATCCCGCGAACCTGCCCCCGGCACGGAAGGAGAGCCCACCGCATGAGCGACCGCTACCTGTCCCTCGACCAGGTCGCCGAGCTGCTCGGCACGACCGCGCGCTTCCCCCGGCGGCTGATCGAGGAACGGCGCATCCGGTACGCGAAGGCCGGCCGACACGTACGCATCCCCGAGAGCGCGGTCAACGAGTACACCGGTGCCCGGACCGTCGAACCGATCCGGCTTCGCCGCACCGTCGTGCGGAGGGCTGCCTGATGGCCAACAAGAAGGGCAACCGCAGACGCTTCGGCGCGGTCCGTCAGTACCGTTCCGG
The DNA here is from genome assembly GCF_044767525.1 of Streptomyces sp. NPDC101234. Taxonomy (NCBI): domain Bacteria; kingdom Bacillati; phylum Actinomycetota; class Actinomycetes; order Kitasatosporales; family Streptomycetaceae; genus Streptomyces; species Streptomyces sp. NPDC101234. Next base: position 168,918 of record NZ_JBIWOA010000025.1, read on the forward strand.
CCGCTGGACGGCTTCCTACCTCGGGCCCGACAACGAACGCATCCGCGCGGACGAGACCTTCGAGACCAAGAAGGACGCGGAGATCTGGCTGTCCCAGGTGGAGGCGGATCTCACCCGTGGCGACTGGCGGGCCCCCGACGCGGGAGCGGTCAACTTCCGTACATACGCCAGGAAGTGGGTCGAAGAGCGGGAACTGTCCGTCCGTACCGTGGACTTGCACGAAGACCTCCTGAGGGTCCACATCTTCCCCGCCTTCGCCGCCCTCGACCTGGACGAGATCACCGCTCCTCGCGTCCGTGAGTGGCGCACTGAGCGGCTGCGGGCGACCGGTGCAAAGACGACCGTCGCCAAGGCGTACCGGCTCGTCAAAGCCATCATGGAAACCGACGTCGACGACGAGCTGATCAGCCGCAACCCGTGCCGGATCAAGGGCGCGGGCAAGGAGTCGGCCGCCGAACGTCGTATCGCCACCGTCGCCCAGGTCGACGCCCTCGCCGACGCGATCGGGATTCGCTGGCGCCTCATGGTCTACCTCGGCGCGTACGGTCCGATGCGGCCCGAGGAACTCGCCGGCCTCCGCCGCCGGGACGTCGACCACGACAACCTGCTGATCCGCGTCCGCGTCGCCGAGCCCGAGCGGACCAACGGCAAGCGGGCTCCCGGCGAGACCAAGACCGATGCGGGTGTCCGTACGGTCGTCCTCCCGGCCTTCCTCCACAAGGATCTGAGGCAGCACCTCGACTGGTACGCCGAGAAGGGGCCCGACGGTCTTCTCCTCGCCGGCGAGGAGGGAGCGGCCTTCCGACGCTCGTCCTTCGGCCGGAAGTGGCGGCGGGCCCGCGAGGTCGTCGGGCTTCCGGACGGCTTCCGGTTCTACGACCTTCGTCACACCGGACACACCCTCTCGACGCGGTCCGGCGCCACGCTCAAGGACACCATGGTCCGCGCCGGCCAGTCCTCCGAGAAGGCCGCGATGATCTACCAGCATTCCGACGACGAGCGGCAACGGGAGGTCGCCGCAGGGCTGGACGGCATGGTGCGCTCCGAGCGTGCGAAGCACCACAAGGAGCACCACCAAGACGGCCGCCCGCACCACACGCAGGAGTCATCAGCGGGCTAATGGTGCGCTAGTGGTGCGGCAACCGCCCACCGGTCCAGACAACAAAGAACCCCCCGGTCATCGACCTGGAGGTTTCTGCTGGAGCGGGTGACGAGAATCGAACTCGCGCTCTCAGCTTGGGAAGCGACGGACCAGACCCGCCGTTGCCTATCCACAGCTGGGTCAGGCTCGGTCTCGCGGGGCGGCCCATACTCGGAGCCATGGACGGAAAGACGCAGCTCGGAGACTTCCTGCAGACGCGGCGCTCCCAGCTGCGCCCGGAGGACATCGGGGTGCCCACCTACGGGGAGCGCCGGCGGGTGCCGGGGCTTCGACGCGAGGAGCTTGCGCTGCTGGCGGGGGTGAGTACCTCCTACTACACGCGGCTGGAGCAGGGACAGTCGCTCAGCGCGTCGCCCGAGGTTCTGGATGCGATCGCCGGGGCTCTTCGGCTGGACGAGTCCGAGCGGCCGTACCTGCACGACCTCGCCCGAGTCGACAGGCAACGCACCCGGGGCCGACGGCCGGCGCCGGAACGGGTACCGGAGTCGACATGCCAGTTCCTCGGCGTGCTGGGCGACGTTCCCGCGATCGTGCTCGGCCGGCGTAGCGACGTGCTGGCGTGGAACCGTCTGGGCCATGCGCTGTTCGCCGGGCATCTGGACTTCGATGCCCCTGGACGGCCGACGCAGCGTCCCAACATGGCCCGGCTGGTCTTCCTCGACGGCCATGTCCGTGACCTGTACGCGGACTGGCCGAGCAAGGCCAGGGCCGTGGTCGGCAATCTGCGCCTGGTGGCGGCCCAGTACCCGGAGGACGCGGCACTGCACGCGCTCCTGGGCGAACTGTGCGCGAAAAGTGCCGAGTTCGCCTTGATGTGGGCCGACCACCGGGTCAAAGCCTGCACCGTCGCCGACTACGAGATGCACCATCCGCTGGTCGGGCCGCTGACCGTCATCCAGCAGACCATGAGCAGCGGGCAGGGCCCCGCCGTCGTGGTCGCCACCACCGAGGCGTGCTCGCCTTCCCGGGCCGCTCTCGCCCTGCTCGCTCAAGCCACCGGCGAGGCCACCGTGCGGACCGACCTGTCCTCCGACGCTGTGCAGCCACGGCCCAGCACCGACAGGAGCTGACACCCACGCCGTCACCGGGCGTTGCGTCGACAAGCCGGCGCCCGTCCGCTCCCCGGCCTTGACCCGCCTTACCTCAAGGCTCCCGCGGGACACCACCCCGCAGGCACAACCCACGTACCCCAGCTCATGCGTCGGCGTGTCGCTGCCGCATGCCTGAAAACGAACCGAAGACGAGAAAGAAGCCATGTTCAAGAAGCTCTCCATATCCGCTGCGGCGGTCGGCGCTCTGGTCGCGGCCACTGCGACAGTGCTCAGCCCCGCTCCCGCCTCCGCCGCCTCCGCGCCGCTGAGCGATGCGCGGATCGCCGCGCACTTCGACCTGGCCCAGGGCCAGACGCCGGAGAACGTCGCCCTGGCCCCGGGCGGCCGCGCGTACGTCACCTTCGCCAAGGCCCGCCAGATCGCCGAGGTCTCCCCGGCCGGCACCGTCCGGATCCTGGCCACCCTGCCCGAACCCGCCGACGGCGGCGTCCACACCCCCGCTCTGGGCTTCCCGCTGACCGTCGGCCTCACCCGGGCCCACGACGGAACCCTGTACTTCCTGTACGCCACCGGCACCGCCGATCTCACCGGCGTATGGAGGATGCGCCCCGGCGGCCGACCCGAGCGGATCGCCGCGCTGCCGGCGGACGGCCTGCCCAACGGACTGGCCCTGGACGCGCGCACCCACACCCTCTACGTCGCCGACTCCGTACTCGGCACCATCTGGAAGGTACCCACCACCGGCGGCACCGCGACCGCCTGGTCCACCGCCCCCGAACTCGCCTCCAACGGCTTTCTCGGCGCCAACGGACTGAAGGTCCACAACGACGCGGTCTGGGCCACCAACCTCGACCGGGGCACCGTCCTGCGCATCCCCGTCCTGAGGGGCGGACGCGCAGGCCAGGCGCAGACCTGGGCCGACGGTATGCCGGGAATCGACGACTTCGCCTTCACCGGCCGCGGCGACCAGCTCCTCGCAGCCCTGGACGGGGCGAACGAGGTCGCAGTCGTCCAGGGCGACGGCAGCCACTCCACCGTGCTGAGCTCGGCGGACGGTCTGCAGAACCCCACGTCCATCGCCCTGCGCGGCGACACCGTATACGTGCTGAGCGCCGCCTGGAACACCGCCAAGGACCCCAACCTGGTGCTCGCCCGCCTGGCCAGGTAGGGCAGCAGTACCAGGAGAGCCCGGGTGGACTGCGTGTCAGTGCGCCAGCGGCACCGACACGCAGTCCATCGCCGGTCCGGTACGACGAGTTCGCCCACGTGCTCCCGCTCGGGGCACGGAGCGGACCGGGCCAGGGAGTCTTGGTCAGCGTTCGGCTCCTCGGGGGTGCGGACCGGCCTGCACAGGGTGGCGGGGGCGGCGCAGTACAGCCCCTTGCTGGATGGGACCCACGAGCGCGGCGTACTGGCCGAGCCAGCCTCGTTCGGCCTGGGGGTCGCCAGCGGTGACCGGAGCTCCGATTCGCGGAGTGTCGGTGTCGAGCAGCCGTGCGTCGAGGTCGACGGAGATCCGGTCGCCGTCCCGCACGCCGGCGAGCGGTCCGCCGTCCGCCACCTCGGGCATGACCCGACCGACGACCAGTCCGTGGTTGAGGCCGGAGAGCTCGCCGTCGGCGGCGACCTGCCCGCCCAGCCCGGCGCCGTTGAGGACTGCCACGAAACTGGCCGCGAACACGGTGCCCGGGCCACCGCGCGGCCCCATGCCGCGCAGCACGATCACGTCGCCGGGACAGAGCGGACTCGCCCAGGGCGGCGATCGCCTTGTCCTCCCCGGCGAAGACGCGGGCCGGTCCCGAGAACTGCCTGCGGGCGGTGCCGACTCCGGCCACCTTGACGATGGCGCCGTCGGGCGCGAGGGTGCCCCGCAGGACCAGCAGACCGGGCTTCGGGTTCACCGGGTCCGCGAGGGGACGCAGCACCTCTCCGTCCGGGGCGGGTGCCTGTTCGGCGAGGTCGGCCGCCGTATGCCCGGAGACGGTCAGGGCGGCACCGTTCAGGCGGGGAAGCAGCGCCCGCAGGGCGGCCTGTGCACCGCCGACCCGTTCCAGGTCCCAGACCTGGTGCGTGCCGCTGGGCCTGATAGCCGCCAGCTGGACCGCGTCCCTGCCCTTCCGCTCGAACATCGCCACGACGTCCAGGTCGAGGTCCGCCTCCTGCGCCACCGCCGTCAGATGGCGGATGCAGTTGACCGGGCCGCCCAGAGCGAGGGCGACCTCGACCGCGTTCTCGATCGCCTCGGCGGTCAGAAGGCGCCGGGCCGTCGTCGAGGTGGGCGATAGAGACGTTCGGAGAAGTCCCGGCCAGCTCCGACCGGCCACTGGTCATCGCCTGCGGCCTGGCCGGTCTCCCGCCCGGCGAGGTCGCGACGGAAGACGACGTACCCGACCCGTCCCTGCCCGGCGGAGGGCGCGCCCTCGCGGCACAGGTGGCACTCGCCCTCGCGGACCGGGGAGTGCGCTCCTCCTGCGTGCGCCTCCCGCCGACGGTGCATGGTGACGGCGACCACGGCTTCGTCGCGAGCCTGGTCGGCATCGCCCGCAAGCACGGCACCTCCGGCTACGTCGGCGACGGCACCAACCACTGGCCCGCCGTGCACCGGCTGGACGCCGCGCGCCTGTTCCGGCTCACGCTTGAGTTCGTCCAGCAGCCGGTCCTCGAACGTTACTGCCGCCGGCTGCCCGCTGGATGAGAAGGCGAGGAACACCTGCCCCATGCCGCCCTCACCAAGGTCGCGGTGCACCACCTTCGCGGCATGGATGTCGACGCGGGTTCGCCTTGTTGCGAGCCAGGTCCTCCAGCGGACCGTAGCCGCCGGTCTCCGCGCCGAGCATCTCGCCCGCCAGAACCGCTGGTCGTTCAGGTCCTTGAAGCGTGGCGAGAAGTTGTAGCCCAGCATCGTGAACAGCCCGAACACCATGCCGGAGTACAGGCGTTGTCGGTCACGACCATCTCCGGCTTCACTCCGGCGTCCAGGTTCAACAGCGCGTCCAGGATGTGCAGGGAGTCGCGCGGGGTGCCCGGCACGACCGCGCTGCCACGTAGGACACGGTCTTAACCGAACGCGGCCAGGGAGACCGGCTGCCACTGGCGCCAGGTGTTCAGACGCTCCTCGTAGAGACCGGCGACGTCGGTGAAGGACTTGCCGAGGAAGATCCTCAGCGGGGGCCGCTCCGCATCGACGATCCGAAGAATGGCGTCGCGGGTCGCGCGCGGGTCGCCGACCTCGAAATCCGGTGCGGTGGCCGCGCGGACTTCGGTGTAGTCCTGGTGTGGCTCACTGTGCCGTGCCCCGCGGGCCAGCCAGTCCGTGGCATAGGGACCGGGCTCGACGTTGGTGATGTGGATGCCGAAGGCTGCCACTTCCTGCGCCAGGGACTCCGACAGCCCTTCGAGAGCCCATTTGGAGGCGTGGTACGCGCCGATGCCGGGGAATGCGCGTACGCCTCCCTCGCTGGTCACCTGCAGGATCCTTCCCGATCGTTGCGACCGCATGAAGGGCAGCACGGCCTGCGTCACCCACACCGCACCGAAGAAGTTGGTCTCCATCTGAGCCCGCAGGTCGTCCTCGTTCACCTCCTCGACCATGCCGAAATGCCCGTACCCGGCATTGTTGACCGCGATGTCCAGCGAACCGAAATGCGAGTGGGCGAGTTGCACCGCCTCATGCACCGAGGCGCGGTCGGTGACGTCGAGCCGGACCGGCAGCACCGCATCCCCGTACCGCTCGGCCAAAGGGGTCAGCTGGGTGATGTCCCGAGCCGTCGCCGCGACGTGATCGCCGCGTTCGAGCGCCGCTTCCGCCCACTCGCGGCCGAACCCCCTCGCACTACCCGTGATGAACCACGTCTTCGCCATGACCGGTGCTCCCTGTGTGGCCTGCCTGCTGTTGCCACTCCATCGTGTTGCCGATCGAGACATTCCACCAGCGAAGGTCTTTCATAGAAGACATGCGATTCCAGAATGTGTCAGGGTGACGGCATGGCCGACTTCACGCTCACCGGTCTCCGCGTCGTCCAGGCGGTGGTCGACACCGGATCGTTCACCGCGGCGGCCGACGCACTCGGATACACCCAGTCAGCGGTGTCCCGTCAGGTGGCGGCGATGGAAGCAGCCGCGGGCGCACCGCTGTTCGTCCGTGGCGCCCGCGGGGTGGCCCCCTCCCCCGCGGGCATGCTCCTCGCCCGCCGAGCCACGACGGCGCTCAATGAGATCGACGCCGTCAGCACAGACCTCGCCGGACTTCGGGACCACGTCACCGGACGAGTCGCCATCGCGGCGTTCCCCTCGGCCGCCGCCGTGCTCGTCCCCAGGACACTGGCCCGCCTGGGAAACGACCACCCGGGTCTGATCGTCGAGTTCGGCGAGGCGTCCTCGCCCACGCAGCTTCGCCAACTCCGCGCTCACCGCATCGACGTCGCGGTGATCGGTGTGGGACCGGACCTGCCCGCCTACGATTTCGAGGGACTCCGCCGCGACCTGCTCCTCGACGGCGGCCTTCTGCTGGCCGTCCCGGCCGACCACCGGTTCGCCGGCCGCGGGACCATCCCGGTGACCGAGCTGAGGGACGAACCCTGGATCGTCGGCAAGGGTCTCCGTGACGACCCCCAGTTCGGTGCCTGGCCGACCCTCGACCACCCGCGGATCGCCTACGCCGCCCGCGAATGGCCCACTCGCCTCGGCCTTGTCGCCACCGGTCTCGGCATCGCCGTACTCCCCGAAGTCGCCGCGGCCGCGGTCCCCACCGGAGTCCGCACCGTCCGGGTCGACGACCCCGCCTGGCTCGGCCGAGCCGTCGTCGCCGTCACGGCCCGCGACCGCTCTCCCGAGGTGACGGCCACCGTGGGGGCGCTGCGGCACGAGGCCGCACAGCTTCGTGCGGCGCGATGACGCTCACTCGTGGCGGCAGTGAACGGTCTTGTGCAGCAGGTGCCTGTCCAGCGCGGTAAGCATCTCCGTGCTGTAGTACGGGTCCTGCCGGCCCATTGACCGTAGCTCCGCGGCCAGTTCGTCGATGACGTCGTCGTCCGTCACGCCGTGCCACTCCAGGTAGGCATGTTCGAGGCAGGTGCGTGTGCTGGGAAGATCCCTGCGCGCCGAAGAGGCGTGGAACCGGGCGGCGGTCAGCCACAGCCGGGCGGAGAGGGCGTGGTCCGCTGCGATACGGGCTACGACGGCGCGTACCTCGATCCAGTGCGTGGCCTCGGCGGACTTGGCGCCATGGATACGGACGGCCTCGTTCTCCAGCCTTCTCACGGTGGCCTCGACCGCCCTGAAGCGTCCCCCGTGGGCTTCATGCCAGAGGAAGGCGTGGATGTCGCCACCGGGTATGTGGTTCAGGGCGAGGAGCGGATGCTGTGGGAAAGCAACGAGGCCACGTACCTCGCCTGTGGTGTCCATGTCCGTGACGGTGCCCGTCGCCGGATCCGCGCGTCGTGCGTCCGCGACCACCACCGCGGTCACTCCCAGCATGATCATGAGCAGCCCCGGCCACGCCGTCGCGGCGGGCAGTTGGCCGAGCCACAGCCAGGCGATGAGTGCGGCCACAGGTGCCTCCAGCAGCAGCAATATGCTCACCGCCGTGGCCGGCGCCCGGCCGAGGACGAAATTGAGGGAGAACAGGCCGAGCAGCTGAGGAAAGATCAGCAGGCCCAGCACGGCGAGCCAGGTGCCGGCGTCGAAGGCGAACAGAGGCGTTCCGGTGACGAGGCAGAGGATCAGCAGCTCCACCGTGCACACCGAGGAGCACAGCACCGAGTACGCCATCGTGCTGACATCGGGGCGGGCCTGTTCGCTGAGCGCCGTGTAGCCGGCGAGTGCGATCGCGCCCGCGAGGGCGAGCGCGTCACCGACGACCGCTTCGGTGCCCGCCCGCCCGTCCATACCGCCGGCGATCGCCGCGCCCGCCACCGAGACGCCGAGGCCGGCCCAGGTCGCGCGCGGCAGCCGGTGGCCCTGCAGTGTCGAGATGAGGGCCTGCCAGACGGGCTGGGTGGCGACCAGGGCGGTCGCCATGGCGACGCTGGTCATCCGGGTGCTGGACATGAAGGTGGCGAAGTGCGCGGCCAGCGCCGTACCAGCGAGAGCGCCCAGGAGAGCGCCTCGGCGTTGCTCCTTGCGCACGAGGGAGCGCTCGCCACGGAAGACCTTCCCGAACTCGCGCCGGCGGATCAGCGCGACCACCGGTCCGAGGGTCAGGAGCCCCAACGCGTTACGGCCGAGCGCCAGCGCGAGCGCAGAGCCGGTGGCGAACGCGGTGAGCGGCGCGGTCGCGGAGAACGCGCCGACCGTCACCAGCACGGCGGTGACGGAGACGGCATCGAGCTTGGTGCGCATGGTGTGGGGGAACCTTCTTGCGACAAGGAATTCAAGGAGTTCATGCAGTTCACGGAGCTCATGGAGCTCATGGAGCTCATGGAGTCCGTGGAGCTCATGGAGTCCGTGGGTGACCGTCACAACCGGTCGGCGAGGTCGAGATCGAGGCCGGCGGCACGGCTCCGGCTAGTCCGGGCGCGGGCCCGCTTCTCCCGCGACCGTGCGCAGCAGCGGGCGGCTCGCCGCGCTCGCGCCGGCCAGACCCGCGAAGCCCAGCGCCAGGCAACCGGCGAGGAGCAGGGCGCTACGGCCGTCCAGGTGCGGGGCGCCCCCGGTGAGCGTCAGCGGCGCGGCGCAGAACAGCCCCGTGAGCACCGCGCCGCCCGAGAGCACGGCGGCCGGCAGCACCGACTCCGTACGCCTGGCCGTGTCCAGGACCCGCAACGGCGTGCCCGCGAGGTGCAGCAGGCCGTAGGTGCGGCGGCGGTCCAGGACGGAGGAGGCGGCCGTGATGGCCGTGGAGGCGATGGCGATGGCGAAGCTCGCACCGAGCACGGCCAGTGTCACGAGGTGGAAGTCGCGGTCGAACTGCCGCGACTGCCAGGCGACATCGGGACCGGTGACCGGGTACTGGCCGGGCGCCAGGCCGGTGAGCACACCGCGCGCCGCGTCCAGTCGGCCTGGGTCGGTGACGGTCGTGGTGACCTGGCGCTCGCCGTCTCCGCCCGCGCCGGTGGCGACCCAGTCGTCGTTCGCGCCGACGGTGGCGTGGATGCCCGCGCGTTCCAGGCGTGCGGTTGCCTGCTGCCGTACGGCGGCGACCCGCTCCTTCGGCACGGACAGCGCGAGCTGGTCCGCACTGCCCCACGGTGAGTCGCCGCCGAGGCTGAACAGCGCGAAGAAACCGGCCACGAAGGCCGCCAGGGTCAGCGCCGACACCGCACGCCACCCGGACTTGGGGTCGTCGAGCAGGCGGCGCCCAGCAAGGAGCGTCGCCGGTCGCCGCGCCGCCCCGGCGACGAGAGCGCCGAGTACCCCGACCACCCAGGGACCGATGACGGACAGTGCGGCGAAGACGGCTGCGCAGCAGTACACCACCGCGTCGATGTCCATCGACCTGCCCTTGGACAGCAGCCCGTAGCCGGCCAGCACGGCCACGAACAGCAGGGCGCGTACGGCCTTCAGACGGGGAGTGCGCGAGCGGCGTACGACGCCGAGCGGGCCCACGACCACCTGCCACAGCCCCGCCAGCGCGCTGGCCGCCACCATCAGCACCACGCCGGCGATTACGGCGAGCAGGACTCCCGTACCGACCCAGAGATCGGAGACGTACCAACTGCCGCCCGCCAGGGGGACCTCGGCCGCGAGCGGCAGCAGAACCCCATAGCCCAGCGCGCCCGCGACGGCCCCCGCCGTACCGGTCAGCGCCGCCTCGGCCACCGCGATACCCGCGATCCGGCCCGGCGCCGCGCCCAGCAGCCGCAGCGTGGCCAGCCGGGTGTCGCGACGGGAGACGGACAGCCGGGCCGAGGACGCACCGAGCACGAGCAGGGGCACGATCAGCAAGGCCGTGGCGATCTTCACCAGAGCCTGGTACTGCGCACCGAGGCCGTCCGCCGTGCGCTTCCCCGCGAAGTCCGCGACGGGCGTGGGCGTGACGATGTCCCCCGGACGGCGCGGATCCGTACCGCGCTGCACCGTCATCGCCGGGTCGTCGGCGCGATGCCCGACGACGGCCACCTTCTCGCCGGGCCTGACCAGCGCGGCGCGGCCGAGCGTGCCGGTGGTGTTCCTGCTGCCGGGCAGCCTGCCGAGCGCGGGCGACGTCCATACCTCGCCCGGTTTCGGAAAGTGCGGCATACCCGGAGGCGCGGGTGCCTCGCCGCTCCTGCCAGGCAGCGCCGCGACATCGACGACGGTCACGGGCTCACCGCCGATGAAGGTGGTGCCCACCGCCTCGACGGCCACCGCGCGCGAGAGCCCGGCCGTGACAGGGGTGCGCCAGTCGGCGTGCGCGGCGCGTGAGCCGAAGCCCAGGTTGGCGCCGACGCACAGGAGCAGCAGCGTGGTGCAGATCGCCGCGGCGGCGACGGACAGCCCGGCGCCGAGCCGGCCGAGCCGACCGCCGCCGCGGAGCAGCCGCCAGGTCAGTGTCCAGGTGGTGCGGTCCAGGGGCCTCGCAGTCCTCATCGCACGACTCCGCCGGTCACGGCGGACGTCACGTCGGCCGTTGCGCCGGTTCCGGCCGGGCCCGCGTCAGCCTCCGTGTCCCGTACGATCCGCCCGTCCCGCACCTGCACCGTACGGTCGCACCAGCGAGCCACCATCCGGTCGTGGGTGACCACGACCAACGCCGCGTTCTGCCTCCTGGTGACCTCCGTCAGCATCCGGATCACGTCCTGCCCGGTGCCTTGGTCGAGCGCGCCCGTCGGCTCGTCGGCGAAGACGACCTGGGCGCCCGCGACCAACGCCCGTGCGAGCGCCACCCGTTGGGCCTGCCCGCCGGACAGCTGGCCAGGACGGCTGTCCTCCTTGCCCTCCAGGCCCAGCGGCGCGAACCACTGGCGCGCGCGCCGCTCCGCCTCACGGCGCGCGGTACCGCCGAGCATCAGCGGGAGCGCCACGTTCTCCACGGCCGGCAGTTCGGGCAGCAACTGCCCGAACTGGAAGACGAACCCGAAGCGGGTACGGCGCAGCTCGCTGCGGTGCGGCTCACGCAACTGGTCGATGCGCTCGCCGTTCAGCAGCACCTGGCCGCTGTCCGGGCGCTCGATGTTCGCCAGGCAGTGCAGCAACGTCGACTTGCCGGACCCGGAGGGGCCCATCACGGCCAGCGACTCGCCCGCTCGCACGGCGATGTCCACACCGTCGAGCGCGTGGGTGGACCCGAAGGACTTGGACAGTCCGACGCCGCTCAACACGTACGGCGGAGAGGAGATGTTGTTGGTCATGTGCCCCAACTTCCGCCTCTGCGAGGTCCCTTCACCTCGGCCGACCGACCGGTTCGGTGCCGCCGCGTCGTCCTTTCGGCCGAGGCCGTACGACGGGGGCCGCCCCTACGCTCCGAGATGTGCCAGACGCGAGAGACACAGACGATCACACCCGGAACTCCCCGCTGCCCCACCGCACCGCCCTCACCGCACTGTGGGTGGTCATGGCGCTGTTGTGGGTGGTCGACGTGACCGGCGTCGCGTCCGACGCCGGACTCGAAGGCGGCAGCGCATGGTTCAGGCTTGCCCCGGGCCTCGTGGCGGCCGTCGTGCTGCTGTTGCCCGGCAGACGTCTCGCGACGGCCTGGGGCGCAGGTGCCGCGGTGCTCCTGTCCTGGACGGTGACGCTCGCCCTCTTCACGTCCGTGAAGCCGTGGCTGATCGCCGACTGGGGCCTGCTGGAGACGCTGTGCCTGCTGCTCCTGCTGGTGCGCACCATGAGAGACACACCGCAGCCCTGGCTTACCGCCATGCTGGGCACCGCACTCGCCTCCGCCGTGATCGCGGCCCCGATGCGGATGGACGACGAGAGCGGCAACGTCTACTTCTCGTTCCTCCTGATCTTCTTCACCGGCGGCGCCGTGGGAATCGGCTCCTACCTCCGCAGCCTCGACGACCGCAGAAGCCGCGCCGTCACCGACACACGCCAGAATGAACGCCTGGAACTCGCCCGCGAACTGCACGACTTCGTCGCCCACCACGTCACGGGCATCGTCGTCCAGGCCCAGGCGGCCCAAGCGATCCGCGAGATCGCGCCCGAGCAGGTGGAGCCGCTGCTGCGCGGTATCGAGAAGGCCGGGGGCGAGACCCTGCAGTCGATGCGCAAGCTGGTGCGCGTGCTGCGCGACGACACCACACGGCCGGTGCGGCCGGGGGAGCTGTACGCCGAACTGGGCGAACTGGTCGCCACGTTCTCCGAACGCGACACCCCCGCCACCCTCCAGGTCGCCGCCGAGGCCCGGCAGGCACGGCCGGCCCCCGAGGTGGAGACCTCCGTGCGCAACGTCGTACGCGAGGCGCTGACGAACGTACGCCGCCATGCGCCGGGATCACCGTCCGTCTCCGTACGAGTCGCCCTGTCGGACGACGACGGTGGCGAGGTCGACAGCGTGGCCGCCCGGCGGCTTCGGGTCGAGGTGCACAACGCACCGCCGGCCCGGCCGGCGACTCCGAACGCCGAACCTCTCGGCGGGCGCGGCGGCCTCGGCCTCATCGGACTGACCGAACGCGCCCAGGCGGTCGGCGGCACGCTCCACGCGAGCCGGGCCGAGGACGGCGGCTGGAGGCTGACGGCGGAATTCCCGGTGAGAGGGGCTGTGGCAGGATCCCCCGCATGACCAACGCCAGCGGATCAAGCGCATCAGGCGGATCGTCGATCCGGGTCCTGATCGCCGACGACCAGGAAATGGTGCGCACGGGCTTCCGGTTGATCCTCCAGACACAGCCCGGTGTCGAGGTCGTGGGCGAGGCGGCCGACGGCGCGGAGTGCGTGGAGCTGGCCCGGCGGCTGCGGCCCGACGTGTGCCTGGTCGACATCCGCATGCCGAAACTCGACGGGCTGGAAGTGACCCGGCTGCTCGCGGGCCCGAAGGCCGTCGATCCGCTGCGCGTGGTGGTCGTGACCACCTTCGACCAGGACGACTACGTCTACGGGGCGTTGAGCAACGGTGCCTGCGGGTTCCTGCTGAAGGACGCGGGTCCCGGACTGCTGGTGGAGGCCGTCCGCTCGGCGGCGCGCGGCGACGCGCTGATCTCCCCCTCCGTGACCGTACGGCTGCTGAAGCGGATCGGCGAACAGCGGACCGCCTCCACCGGCGAGGCGTCCTCGGGTCCGCTGACGGAACGGGAGTTGGATGTGGTCCGGCTGGTCGCCGAAGGACGGACCAACCAGGAGCTCTGCGACGAGCTCTGCGTCTCGCTCTCCACCGTCAAGTCCCATCTGACCAACATCCAGGTCAAGTTGGAGCTGCGGAACCGCGTGGAGATCGCGGCCTGGGCATGGCGCTGCGGCGTGGTCGGCGACCGCTGAACCAGTCGCCGACCACGCCGTCCGGTCTCCGACTTCCCCTCGCTTCTCCCTACTTCGACTACTTCGCCAGTCCGTAGTCGAAGCTCACCCGGTCGCCGTGCACTCCGGTCACGGAGATCAGCATCGTCTTGCTCTCGCCCTTGAAGACGGCGGTGCACCTCACGGTGTAGTCCATCTTCGCGTGCAGCCCGCTCGGGCAGCTCACGGACTGCGGGCCGTCCTGGACGAAGGGGATGCCGTAGTTCTCCTTGGCCAGCTTCTCGACCACCGTGCTCGGAACCGTGTGATCCGCTCCGCCCGCGGTGGCGACCGACGAGTTGTCGAAGACGTTCCACGCCGTCACCACGCCTGCCGCCAGCACGGCGGCCGCGGCCAGGGCTATGACGATGCGCTTCATGGGGTGCTCCTTCGATTCCCGTGACGGCCGGACCCTACCGGCTGTTCCCCTCAGAGATTCCTCTCCCGCGTGCTCAACTGCCTCGGCACAACGGCCGGTTGTGGCCATCGGGTCCCGGCCGAAAGGACGACGGCCGTATCGGCGAAGGCGAGGTCGGTCGCGGCCGTCACCGAGCGCGGTCGTCACCGAACCGCGGAGCCGGGGCGCCCCATCCGTGTTCGAGGAGGTCGCAGGCGGCGTCGACGGCCCGTTCGGGGTCGTCGGCGCGCTGGGCGAGGGCGGAGGTACCACGACCAGGACTTTCCCCTGCGCCCCAGGCGGGCGAACAGTTCCCGTAGCCCGGTCTCGGTGCACCCCGCCCCGCCCGCTGTGACCCAGCTCTCATCTCCCCCCGTGCAGCAGATGAAGGGGCTTCCCCGTTGAGGAGGCGTGACAGGAAGGGAGAAGCGTGTGGATCTGGCAACCGAGTGGAAGCTGGGCGTCGAGCACGGCGGGACCGAGTCGCTGGACATGGACTTTCCCGCTTTCGTCGCCGCCCGGTCCGCCGCCCTGTTCCGTGGCGCCCTCGTCTTGACGGGAAACCGCGAAGCCGCGGAAGACCTGCTCCAGGAAACCCTGGAACGGACCTGCCGCAAGTGGCGCACGATCGCCGCCAAGGACGCCCCCGACGCCTATGTGCGGCGGATCATGGTGAACCTGGCGAACGACCGCTGGCGAAGATTCCGCCGCACTACCCCGCACCCCGACAGCGGCGGCGACCGGGCCGCTCCGGGGGACGAGTACGGGCAGATAGACAGCAGGGACCAGCTCGTCCGCGCTCTTCAGCAGTTGCCGATGCGTATGCGCACGGTCGTGGTCCTGCGGTACTTCCACGATCTGTCGGACGCGGAGATCGCGGCCGATCTGAACATCTCGGCGAGTACCGTACGGTCCCAGCTCGCTCGTGGGATCGAGAAGCTGAGAAGCCAGTTTCCCGCGCTCTCCGGCCCTTCACCGCAGCGGCCCACGGAAGGAAACCGATGACTTCACACGATGCACGGCCTTCCGGCCGTACCGGTTACACATCCTTCGAAGAGGAACTGGTGAACGCCATGAACGAATTCGCGAACTCCGCCGACGCCCCGTCCGTCGACACCGTCGGCATCGTGCGCAAGACCCGCCGCAAGCGCGTCACGGCCATAGCGGGTCTCGCCGCCGCCCTGATCGTGGCCGCCGGCGGCACCGCCCTGGCCACCGCCGCCACCAACGGTTCCCACGCCGCGAAGCCCGCCGCCGCGACCACCGCGACCGGCAACGACGCCACCAACGTGCTGCTGAAGGGCAGCAAGATCCCGCTGGAGTTCGCGGGCCTCGACCTGGACTTCGCCAAGCAACTGCTGTTGAAGAGCCAGCTCAAGCTCGGCACGGTCAGCAAGGTGGACTGCGGCAAGAACGGCAAGCCGGGCTCGGTCCACTCGGTCGACCCGCACAGCCCGAAGACCGTGTCCATCGGCGCCACCATCAACCTGACCCTCTGCGCCGGCTGATCCAGGACACCCCGGCCGTTCTCGCTCCGGTCGTGGGAGATCTCCCACGACCGGAGCGGACACCGAACAGCCGCCCGAAGTCAGCGCACATCGGTGGCCAACGGCTTCGGTACGTCCTTCTCTGAACCGCTCCGGGTTCCATAGAGATCTCAGATGTTGGCTGTGACCTGGAGATTCGTGGTTGCTCGGTAGAAGTTGGCTTCGTATTCGACGGGTGGGATGTGCCCGATCTCACCGTGGAGTCGGCGGTGGTTGTACCAGTCGACCCATTCGGCAGTGGCGAGCTCGACGTGCGACAGCGTCTTCCGTGGCCGCTGCGGCTTGATGACCTCGGTCTTGAACAGGCCGATCGTCGACTCCGTGAGCGCGTTGTCGTAAGCGTCGCCGACGGACCCGATCGAGGCCGCGATCCGGGCCGGGTCCAGGTGTTCGGCGAGGCGAAATGATGTGTATGGCGACCCGGCATCGCAGTGGTGCACCAACTCGCCGGGGATGGGTGGACGACCGTCTCGGTCGCGCTGCCACAGGCCCATGTCCACGGCGTCCAGGACGAGTCGGGTCTGTTTCGACAGCGATGCGGACCAGCCGACGATGCGGCGGGAGAAGGTGTCCACGATGAAGGCGACATGGACAACGCCCGCCCAGGCAGCGATGTGCGTGAAGTCGGCGACCCAGGTCCGGTTCGGCGCCGGTGCGACGAACTCGCGGTCGAGCAGGTCCGGGGCCCTGGCCGCTGCCGGGTCCGGCATGGTCGTGATGACCTTCTTGCCGCGGACGGCGCCGGCGATGC
>NZ_JBIWOA010000026.1:0-180663 GCF_044767525.1 Streptomyces sp. NPDC101234
CCGCGACTATGCCGAGCATCACGGCCCTCACACCAACTGCAGCCCCGCTCAGGGTCCTCAAGCTCGGCATAGTCGCGGTCTCGGCATAGGTCAATACAGAGAAGATCGACCCGTCCGTAACGGGCGATCGTCTTGGTCAGCACCTTCTCGTCGGCCGCTTCGACGAGCTCGTTGACCAGCTTGGTGGCCAGGACGTACTTGACCCGGAAGCCGGCCATCGCGGCCTCGGTGCCCAGCGCGATCAGCAGGTGCGACTTGCCGGTGCCGCTGTCGCCGATCAGACACAGCGGCAGCCCTTTGCGGACCCACTCGCAGGAAGCAAGGGTGTGGATGGCGGCTGGGTCGATGGCGGGGTTCGCGTCGAACTCGAAGGTGCGCAGTGCCTTCTCGCGGGGGAAGCCCGCGGCTTTGATCCGGCGCTCGGAGCGGCGGCGGTTGCGGTCGTCGCACTCGGCCATCAGCAGCTCGGCCAAAAACCCGCGGTAGGTCATCTGGTCGCGGGCCGCTGCGTCGGCGAGCTCGGAGAACTGGCCGCGCATGGTGGGCAGCCGCAGGTTGCGGCAGGCGGCATCAATGGCTGCGTCAGCAGCTGGTTCGGTCAGTCCGCGGTGACGGGTGACGCTCATGGCGGGACTCCCTTAACTGGTGGGACGCCCGGCCGACGGCCGGGTATGACGCAGGAGTTGGTCGTAGGCCGCCACCGACGGCAGCGGACGTGAGTCGGGCGGCAGCGCGGCCAGACGGCGTTCAGTCAGCGAGACCACAGGGGAGACGATCCGCCCGAGTGCGGTGTCAGGGCCGGCCTCGCTCGGGGTCTCGCGTTCGGCGGCTCGGCGTGCTTCCAGGGCGACCGCGTCCGAGGTCAGGGCCCCGGCCTGTAGGGCGGCGGCGATCCCGGCGACGACGTGGTCGTGGCTCATGTGCCGGTGCAGCAGCAGGACTTCGATCAGCGCGCGGGTGCCGGCCGCGTCGCCGTGTGCGCGGCTGGTGGCCTCCCACCAGGCGTCGTGCACCGGGGTGAACTTTCCCGCCGCCCGGGCCTGGTCCAGCGCGGTGGCGCCGGGCAGTGCTCCGGGTTTGCGCAGCAGTCCTTCCAGGTAGTGGTCCAGGTCCAGGCGGCTGCCGCCGCGGGTGGCCAGGCGCTCGTGGCGGGCGACTTCGGTGCGGCCGTCGTAGACCACCACCTCCGAGGCGTGCAGCAGGACGCGGACCTGGCGGCCGATCAGTCGCACCGGTACCGAGTAGCGGTTCATCCGCACGGTGATCTGCGCGTAGCGGTCCACTCGCGGGGTCAGGAGCCGTCCGGTCTCGAAGTGGTCCTCGGGCAGAGGTTGCAGCAGGGGCTTCTCGATGGCGAAGTACTCGCCGACGGTGCGGGGGCGCTCGCCGATCCGGCGGTGGTCGTCCTGCTGGTCCCATGCGTCGATGCGGGCGTTGAGCTCGGCGAGGGTGGTGACTTCGGGAACGGGCACGAGGTGGTTGCGGCGGAATCGGCCGACTTCCCCTTCGACGCCGCCTTTCTCGTGGGCGCCGTCGATGCCCGGCGTGCAGTAGAAGACCTCCAGGCCGGCCCATGAGCGGAACGCCGTCCAGCGGTCGGTCTCCACGCGGGCCCGGGTGAAGCCGAGGACCCGGGCGACGGCGGAGGTGAGGTTGTCGTAGCGCACCTTGCCACGCGGCAGGCCGCCCAGCACCTGGAAAGCGTGGAGATGGCCTTCGAAGAAGGCTTCCTGTCCCTGTGAGACGAAGATGCGGTGGACAGCCTTCCCGGAGAAGGAGAGCCGGAAAACGAACAGGTAGCACAGGGTGCGCACGCCGTTGAGGGTGATGTAGACGTCGCCGAAGTCGACCTCGGCTTCTTCGCCGGGCCGGTGGGTCTGCGGGATAAACACAGCGGGCGGTCCACGGCCCTCCTCGACCCAGATCTCGGGCCGGCGGCGCTTGATGTAGTCGCGGACCCGGCCGTAGGAGACGTTGTCCATGCCGTGCTCGTCCACCAGCCGGTCGAAGACGCGCTTGGCGGTGTGACGCTGCTTGCGCGGAGCATTCAGGTCGGCGCGCAAGATCGCGTCGATCAGGTGCTTGTACGGGTCCAGGACCGATGCACGCTTAGGCATCGGCTTACGCGGAGTAGGCCACGGTGAAGTCAGTGCCTCGCGGACCAGCCGCCGGTGGACCCCGTAGCGGCGGGAGAGCTCATGGATCGACAGCTTCTCCGTACGCGAGTCCCGGCGGATCGCCGCGAAGAGCTCAACCTTGGATCTCGGGCCGTCCATTCGGGCCCCCTGGCTGTCGGAAGCACAACTGATGCTCCCACCGCAAGACCGCACCTGGGGCCACTTCTGACGAACACTCAATTCCTGATCAAGCCCCTGGGGCCAACGGACTCGTTCCACCGGGGCCAGAGAAGCCGTTCACAGCCACCCGCCGCCTGATTGACATAGGCGCCATCGGACTCGCTCCGCAACGCCCTTCTGCCACATAACGGCCGCCCCTGAGTTGGTCGGACACCGAGCGGATAACCAGCGCTTGACTTCATACCCGTATCCGAGCGTCCATGGTCGCGGCCGACCGCCGAGGGGGATCACGGACCACCGCGATCCACCACGTCGTCGGCCCCGTCAGCCCGGATCACCCGCGATGCGCACGCGCCGGCGACACCAGCGGCCCGCACGGGACCGCACCCCGGCCGGGGACCTCACCTCTTCACCTCTCAGGAAACGAGGCCCCTTCATGTCCCAGACCACGACGGTCGATCAACTGGCGGACCTGGCCCCCGCCGCCATCACCGTCTACACCCAGCTGGTCGCCTTCACCGAACCGGCCGCCGTCGACGACATCGCCAGTGCAGCCGGAGCCGCCCGCTCCAGCACCTTCAAGGCTCTTGTCGCGCTCGAGAAACGCGGTCTCGCCCGCCGCGACCGCGGGATCCAGAACGGACCCTGCCGCCGCCCTGACCTCTGGTGCGCCACCACCGTCGATTCCTGTGCGGCGCCCGACAAGGCCGCCGCCCAAAAGGGCCCGGTCGACCCAATGACCGACGCGACATCCGCCGGCGAACCGGCTGCGGACGTCACCGACTCTGACGCGGTGCCGGACGCGCCCACGGCGGACAGGAGTGAGAGCACCTGTGATGCCCCGGAGCCTGAGAAGACCGCCGCTCCCACTCCTGCCCAGCACACCGAACGCGCGGTGCCGACCAGCCTCGCCCCCGGTGGCTCCCTGCCCGGCGGAAACCAGCGACTCGCCCCCGGAGGCCTCCGCCAACTCGTCACCGACCACCTCAACGCCCACCCCGGTGAAGCCTTCACGGCCACCCGGATCAGCCGCGTGATCGACCGTTCCTCCGGCGCCATCGCCAATGCCCTCGCCACTCTCGCCAGGCAGGGCCTCGTCGAACAGGTCACCGACCGCCCGCGCACCTACCGCGCGGCGATGCCGGAACGGACCGTGTAGTCCATCGACGAGGCACGCCGGGCCCGTTCCAGTCCAGAAGAGGAACGGGCCCGGCGGCTCACGTCCTCGCTTTCCCACCGACTCCGCGAACCGCGCCCAGTGGGGTTCAAAGCGGTGACGGACCGCTCCTTGGCAGCCATGGGGCGGTCAACTGCCTTGACGCCCGTCACGAGCGGTGGTCGAAAGAACCCGGTGCTGCTCGCGCGCAGGGTGATGCGGAGGTGGCGTTTATGCAGGAAGCCTGGTGCGCGAGCCACCTGCGAGCCACTGCCGGACCACCTGCCGGGAGCCGCGCGTCCGGGGGTTGAGGTCCGAGTCGACGTCCGCCATCAGCGTTCGCCGCGATTGCCTTCTGGCATGCATGTGCGAGAACGGCACGTCTTTCCGGTGGCCGGTGTACGGGTACCCCGGGTCGTGCATCGCGGTGTATTGGGCAGTTGTGTGTGGCCGGCGGGGCACATCGGGGTGAGGGCGGGGCGGGTGAAGACCAGGACGTCCTCGTGCTGGATCACGGCAAGTGGGATGCCCTGGCGGCGGGCGTCGCGCACATTCTTCATCTGGAAGAACGACGGACGCATGATCAGGCGGCTGTTACGAATCCCGGCCAGGAGCGCGACGCAGCGTTCGGTGGGGGTCAGTCCGGCCGCCTGGCCGGCGGCGAGGACAGCGGAGGGCAGGTCGATGAGTTCGCCCTGCTCGCGCCAGGGGCGGGTAGTGACGACCACGGTGCCGCCGGGGCGCAGGACGAGCCGGCACTGGGTGAGGATCCCTGCGAAGGCGTCCAGGAGTTGCTCGGTGGAGACGTGGGCGAGGTTGGAGGGGTCGTGGCTGTAGCGGTAGTCCTTCTTGACCACGCCGCGGTCGCCGGTCTCGCGGCTGGAGCGGACCTGGCCGTGCACTGAGTTCCCGTACGGCGGTGAGGTGACGACGAGTGCGATCCTGCCGTGGTGGCGTTCGTCGATCAGGTCGGTGAGGTGGCGGGCGTCGCCGCATGCGACCTGTCCGCTGCCGCCTTCCGTCGCCTGCAGGGTGTGGGTGACGTTGGCCCGGGCCAGGTCGGCCCAGCGCGGTTCGTACTCGGTGCCCAGGGCGTGGCGGCCGAGGCGGATGGCTTCGACGAGGGTGGTGCCGATGCCGCACATGGGGTCCAGGACCAGTTCGCCGGGGCGGGTGTAGGTGGTGATGGCGTGGGCGGCGATCTGCGGGAGCATCTTGGCGGGGTGGGCGGCGGAGCCGGATACGTATCGGTCGGCGCGCTGGGCGGGGGCGGAGGTCGGGGCGGTGTTCCACACCGAGAGGGGGGAGGGCATTGCGGTTGTCCTGTTCCTCGGTCTACGCGTGGGTGATCGCGGAGAGTGCGATCAGGTCGCAGTGCGCGACGCCGCGGGATGCGTCCGGGGGCGGTGCGGGGACGAAGCGGTTGCCGATTGGGGGGCCGTAGACGACCGCGATGTGCTGGAGGTAGCGGAAGCCAGCGGTGCGGGCGGATGCGATCAGCGTGCCGAGCGGGTCGGTGAGGCGTCCGGAGTCGCGGCGCTGGCGGGTGGCCAGCAGCAGGAAGCCGTTTGTGGGGAGGAGCCGGTGGGCGCGGTGGAAGAAGCCGGGCCAGCCGTCCTCCAGTGCGCCGGGCATCTCGCTCGGGCTGGCCGGCAGGTCGCCTGCGGGGGCGGGGAGGGCGTCGGGGTGAAGCTCAGCAAGAAGAATGGGCGGCTTGACCGTGACGTCTTCGGCGTCGGTCTTGGAGGAGAAGGACGTGCACGGGATCCGGGCGTCCATGCCGGGCGCCATGTCCCGGATCGCGATCTTGAACAGCGGGGCGGGCCCGTGGTCGGGGCGGCCGATGAACTCGGTGCGGACCTTGTCGATCGCCCAGGCGGGCAGTACCGCGCCGGGGATGGGGGCGGCGTTGGGCTCGTCCGGGTCGGGGAACCAGATCGTCGTCGGCAGGGGGCTGGACGTATGCGGGCGGGAAGCGGTGGAGCGGCGGGACGGAGTCTTCGACATGGGCGGGGTGGCGCCCGGGATCGTGGGTGCGGCCGTCTCGTGCTGACGTGAAGTAATAGGAACTCAGCAGCCGATCTTTGCCATCGCCGGGCACGTGTTCGACCAGCGGTCAGCTGCCGCTGCACGCTAGAAGGTGTCCCCGGTCGCCCCCGCCGCGCACCATGTCTGTGCAGGTCATCACGTATGCGAACCAGTGGCGCGCCAGCACCGAGCCACCGCCGGGCCACCTCAGTTCACCGCACAGCGAGGACGGAAAACCGGAGCCGAGATTTTCTGTGTTCGATTCCCGTTCCGGCGGCTGACGCGTCGCATCAGGTCATCAAGGGCGGGCCAGTGTCAGGCCATCGCACGCGCCGGACCATTCGACCGCGGCAGGCACGGCGTTGGCGTGGGGGTGGGTCGTTGATGGCACGAAGGCTTGGGAGGGGTGGCGGCGGAAGTTGTCCGCACCGCTCACGGGAGATGCGCCATGCACCACCGTCACCACGCCAACCGCCCTGTCGTCCACCCGGAGAGCGCCGCGCGCTCACCGCTCGGGGAACTGGAGCAGGCGTTCCTCGCCCTCGCTCACAGGGTGGAGCCGCTCACGCTGCCCGCGCACCTGGTGTGCGACGCCCCGGACCGCACGGCGTGGCCCGTCGACCGGGTGCGCACGCATCTCGCCCACCCCTCCACTCGGCCCGAACTGCGTGAACGGACCTGGAACGAGGTGATCCGGCGCGCCCACGAACTGGGCGAGCCGTGGGACGTGGTGGCGGTCGCCATGACGGTTCCGGTGCTGCGCCGGATGCTCGCCCGGCTGGCCCGCCCCGTTCACCTGGAGCGCGCCGAAGTCGAGCAGGAAGCCCTGGCCGCCGTCGCCGCAGCCCTGCGCACACTCGCCCCCGGGGCGGAGCGGCTTGACCGGGAGCTGTTCAGCGCCGCCGACCGGGCCGTGCACCGACTGGTGTACGCAGCACACCGTCGCGCCAACCGAGAAACCGTCCCGGCGGCGCTGCTCCTCGACCACCTCTGCTCCGTCCCCCAGGCAGAGCACGGTGAGCCGGCGGACGAGTTCACCGTGCTGGCCCGCGCCGTACAGGCCCGCGTGGTGGACGTGTCCGAAGCCCGGCTGATCGCCCGTACCCGCCTCGGCGGCGAGCCCATGGACCGCTTGGCGGCCGAGCGCGGGGTGAGCGTGCGTCAGCTCTACCGGCACCGCAGCACTGCCGAGCAGCACCTGGCCACCCATCTGCGGTGCCAGTTGCAGGAGCAGTAGGCGGCCGGCCGGGGGATGTTCGGTGGTGGGATGTCAATTCCCGTCACCGGGATCTCTATTCACGGTGACGGCGGCCCGCCCGGCTTTGTGTCGGACCGTCTGTCGTGGTCCGGGGCGGCGGCCGACGCCCCGGACCACAGCTCCGCGACACCGTGCGGGGTGAGCACGACCGTCTCGTGCTGACACCCGAGAACCGCCTGCTGCCGCACTTCCGCGAGGAGGTCGGCGCCCGGGCCAAGGGTCTGCTCGCCCCGCACCGTCTCTTCTACGCCCCTGCGGCGTCCTCGTCCCCTCCCGCTCCCGTCCGGCTGTGTGCCCCGATGGAGGTGTGCTGTCTTGCCCGCAAGGTTCCCTCGGCCACGCCGACCGCTCGCCCGCTGGTCCCTCCGGCTCGTTTGCACCACTGCCCTCACCACGTGCGCGCTCCTTATGCAGGCGCCTCACGTTTGGGCGGTCGCCGACATCCCGACCGTCATCAACAATCTGCGGGACTGGATCATCGGCCTCCTCACCGCACTGGCCACCCTGTTCCTCACCTTCGGTGGGCTACGCTATCTGATGGCCGGCGGTGACCCGGGGGAAGTCGAAGCCGCAAAGAGGGCGTTGAGGGCCGCGGCCATCGGCTACGGGCTGGCGGTCCTCGCCCCGGTGATCGTGACCGTGTTGCAGGGCATCGTCGGCGCGGACGGAGGCGGGCGGTGACTCCCGGCGGGCGCCGCGCCCGCGCTGTGCCCGCGCTGCTCGCTCTGGCCGTCTTCGTCCTGGTACCGGTGGTGGCCACCTCCACCGCCATGCGCCCGGCGTATGCGGCGACTCGGGCGCCTGTGGCTCCGCTGCCACCCGAACCTCAGCCCGCTCCTGGCCCCTCCGCTTCCACGCCCGGTCCCGGAACTGAGCCGAGACCTGATCCGCCCCCGACACCGGGTCACCCCGCACCCGCACCGAAGCCCTCGCCACCAGCACCGTCACCGGGCCCCATGCCGTCCGCATGCGAAGCGACCGGCGTCGGATGCGACAAGGGCACCAGCTGGGACTTCCTCGACATCCCCGGCATGATCGTGAACGCGATCACCTCGTTCCTCGGCATGCTGATCGAGCAGATCATGAAGCCGGTCCGCGAGTTCCTCGCCGACACCCTGCTGGCCACCCCGGATGTCACCCGGCAGGCCGACATCAAGCGGCTGTGGGCCGCGATGCTGGGCATCACGACGGGGATCTACGTGCTGTTCGTGACCGCGGGCGGCATCACGGTCATGGGCTACGAGACCGTCCAGAGTCGCTACGCCATCCGGCAGATCGCCCCGCGCCTGCTGCTCGGCATGATCGCGGCTGCCACCTCGCTGACCGTGATGGGCAAGGCGATCAGTCTGTCCAACGCCATGGCTCACGCAATCATGACCACCGACATGTCGGACGCCGGGCAGGGCATGGTCGAACGCGTCCTGCCCTTCGCCCTGTTCGGCGTAGCCGGGCTGAAGCTGTACCTGCTCATCCTCGCGATCGTGATGATCGCTCTGGTGCTCGCGGTACTGATCGGGTTCCTGGTGCGCGTCGCGGTGATAGCGCTGCTCGCCGTGGCCGCACCGCTGATGCTGGCGTGTCACGCTCACCCGCTCACCGATCCTGTCGCACGGTTGTGGTGGCGTGGACTGGCCGGCTGCATGGCCATCCAGCTCGCCCAATCGACGGCCTTCATCCTCGCTCTGAAGCTCTTCTTCGCCCCCGGTGCCACGACCCTGGGCATCGCCCACTCCGACCAGCTGGGCACGATGCTTGCCGGAGTGGCCCTGTTCTGGGTGCTGTTCAAGATTCCCGGCTGGACTCTCCAGGTCGTTCTGCGCGGCACCCCCGTGCACAACCCGCACGCCCCTGCCGGAGTGCGGGTCCTCAAGCACCTGGCCGTGTACCGCCTGATGGATCACTACCTGCCGGGCATCCGCCAGCTGCCCCACCGACCCGGCGGAGGCGCAGGAGGCGTGGGAGGCGCCGGGTTCGGCCCTGGCCGCGGTGGACCGGGAGGCCGCGGAGGCATCCGCCCAGGACGAGGCGGTGGCGGTGGCCGACCACCTGCAACCGGGCCGGGGCCCGGTCGTGGTCCCGCCCGCGGGGCCCGGGGGTGGGGTCGTGCGCTGCTCGCCCACGGGCGTGGGGCCCTGGCCCGCCCCGCCGGCCGATCGCCCGCAGTCGGCCAACCCTCAGCCAGCCAGTCCGCCCAAGGTGCTCAGGCCGGGCAGCCAGGCGGGCGTCGCGCGGGCACCGGTGGCGCGCGACCGGCGTCTACGGCGGGTGCCAGGGCCCGCGCCCAGACGTCTCGGCGCCCCGGCCGTGCCGTCAATCCCCCCGTTCGTACACCGGGAGGTCCCCGCACTGTGATCCACCCCGCTCAGGCGCGGCGGCGTCGGCAATTGACCCTGCCGATCGACGCCCAACGCGCTCCGGCCAGTCCTGGCCGGTCCACCCAGTTGTGGCTGCCCATCCGCGCCGAGCGCGTCCCGGCCTCATCCCCGGCAACTCCGGCAGCCCGAGCCCTGCCCGCCACACCACCCCCGGCCCGCCCCGCTAACGCACCCCGCGCACGCCAACTGGCCCTGCCCATTCCCGCACGGCGAGTCCCAGCCCGCCCACCGCGCCCCATGCAACTGCGGCTCCCCCTCGAACCGCCCCGGAGGTAGACCGTCCGTGAACCCGTCCGACGAGACCGCTCAGGCCCCGCATGCCACCCGCATCCCTGCCGACATTTCCCGCCCCGACCGCCTCCTGGGACCCTTCACCGCTCAGCAGACCGCCGTCCTCACCACCGCGGGACTCGTGCTGTACGGCGGCTGGTGGGCCACCCGCTCCTTCATGACGCCGCTCGCCTACGCGGTCATGGTGATCCCCGTCGCCGGAGCCGTGGCCGCGCTCGCGCTCGGCCAACGCGAAGGCATCGGACTGGACCGGTTCCTGACCGCCGCCCTCCGGCACGCCCGCACCCCCAAGCGCAGGGTGCACGCCCCGGAAGGCATCCCTCCGCTGCCCTCCGTCGTCCCCGACCACTGGGCCAGAGCCGCCGGACCACCTCCGGCAACGATGGACATGCCGTACGGCGGCATCACCGCCGCTGGCGTGCTTGACCTGGGCAGCGAAGGCACCGCGGCCCTGGCGACGTGTTCCACGGTCAATTTCGAGCTGCGTTCGGCGGCAGAACAACAAGGCTTGGCTGCGGCATTCGCGCGTTGGCTCAACTCCCTGACCGGGCCGACCCAGTTGCTGGTCCGCTGCCACCGCATCGATCTCGCCCCGCTTGCCGACTCCCTCCAGCAGGACGCCGCCGCGCTGCCGCACCCGGCGCTGGAGCGGGCCGCCCGTTCACACGCCGATTTCCTTGCCGACCTCGCCACCGGCGACAACCTGCTCGGCCGGCAGATCGTGCTGGTCGCCCGCGAGGAGATCCCACCACACGGGCTGCGGCGGAATGCCGGTGACGGACGGACGCTCCAACGGCTCGATGAGGCAACCCGGGCCCTGGCCGCTGCGGAGATCGCCGTCACCCCCCTCGACGCCGATCGGGCCGCCGCCCTCGTCGGCGCGGCCTGCAATCCCGACACCCCGATCCCGCCCGCTGCCGCGCCGGAAGGTGACCGCGCATGACCCGAATCCGCCTCGGCAGGCGACTCTCTGCTCCCCCAGCCCCCAGCCTTGACACCGCGGGACTGCTCGACGTCGCCGGCCCCGAAGCCATCGAGGTCCACGCCCGCGCTCTCGCGGTCGGCGCACACCTCGCCACCACGCTGGTGGTCACCGGCTACCCGGCCGAGGTCGCCCCCGGCTGGCTCGCCCCACTCCTGAACTTCCCCGGGCACCTCGACATCGCCCTGCACATCGAGCCCGTCCCCAACCCGATCGCGGCCGCCGGGCTGAAGAAGCAGCGGGCCCGTCTGGAGTCCGGCCGCCGCACCGGCTTCGACAAGGGGCACCTGGACGACCCGGAGGTCGAGGCCGCCGCTGCGGACGCCGCCGAGCTCGCGTACCGGATCGCGCGCGGCGAGGGCAAACTCTTCCACGTTGCCCTCTACCTGACGGTGCACGCCCCCAACGAGGAGAGCCTGGCCGAGCAGGCAGCCGCGGTACGGGCGGTCGCCGAGTCGCTGCTCATGACGGTCGCCCCGACGACATACCGGGCGCTTCCCGGCTGGCTTGCCACTCTCCCCCTCGGCATCGACACACTGAAGATCCGCCGTACCTTCGACACCGCCGCGCTCGCCGCCTGCTTCCCCTTCACCAGCCCCGACCTGCCAGTCACCGCCGACGAGGACGGTACGGCGTCGGGGGTGCTGTACGGGCTGAACGCGGTCTCCGGCGCCCCGGTGCTGTGGGACCGCTTCGCTCAGGACAACTACAACTCGATCACTCTGGCCCGTTCCGGCGCCGGAAAGTCGTATCTGGCCAAACTGGAGCTGCTCAGGCTGCTGTTCACCGGCGTCACGGCCTCGGTGATCGATCCGGAGGACGAGTACGTCCGCCTCGCCGAAACCGTCGGCGGCAACGTCATCGCACTCGGCGCAGACGGTGTACGCCTCAATCCCTTCGACCTCCCGGCAGCGGCGGACAGCGGAGAGGATGTCCTGACGCGGCGCGTGCTGTTCCTGCACACGTTCGTCGCCGTCCTGCTGGGCACCGACCTGACCGCGGCCGAGAAGGCGGCGCTCGACCGGGCCTTCCTCGCCGCGTACGCGCGTGCCGGAGTCACCGGCGACCGGCGCACCTGGAGCCGTACCGCACCCACGCTCACCACCCTGGCTGCCGTCCTGGCTGAGGACGGCAGTCAGGCGGCGGCAGAGCTCGCCGACCGGCTGGTCCCCTACACCAGTGGTTCCCACGCCCAGCTGTTCAACGGCCCCAGCACCGCAGCCACCGCCGGGCATCTGGTGGTCTTCGCTCTCCGGCAGCTTCCGGAGGAGGTCAAGGCCCCGGCCATGCTGCTGGCTCTGGACGCGATCTGGCGGCAGGTCACCTCCCGCCGCGGCTTTGGCCGCCATCTGGTGGTGGTCGACGAGGCGTGGTTGCTGATGCGCGACGGGGCCGGCGCCCGGTTTCTGTTCCGCATGGCCAAGGCCGCCCGCAAGTACTGGACCGGCCTGGCCGTGGTCACCCAGGACGCCGACGACGTCCTCGCCTCCCCGCTCGGCCGGGCCATCGTGTCGAACGCGGCCACCCAGGTCCTGCTGCGCCAGGCCCCGCAGGCCATCGACACGATCAGCGTCACCTTCCACCTCTGCCACGGCGAGCGGGAGTTCCTGCTCTCCGCCGGCCGCGGCGAGGCGCTGTTGCTGACCGGTGACCGCCGCCACAAGGTCGCTCTGATCAGCATCGCGGCTCCCGGCGAGCATGAAGTGATCACCACGGATCCAGGCGAACTCGCCGCCCAGTACGAAGACGACCGCCATGACCCCAACAACCTCTACGCCGATGGGTCCGAGGCAGATGAGGGGTGGGCGCCGTGACCGGGCACGGCTGGCCGGCCGCCGCCCAGCCGCACGGATGGCTGGTCGACTTCCTGACCCACCCGGGAGCCCTCGGCACGGCGACGCTCACCACGGCCGTGGACTGGTGCGCAGCGTCCGCCCCCATCCTGATCCCCACGGCCCTCGCGTGCACAGCCTGTGGGCACGCCGCCCGGCGCCGACTGCTGCGCCTTCGGCAGCAACGCCTCACCACCGGCGCCCGCTGGGTGGAGCTCCTGGCTCCGCCCCAGGCCGCCCCCAAAGGCGGGGAAGTCCTCTGGGCCCAGCTGTCCGGGCTCCTACGACCATGGTGGCGCCGGATCCTCACCGGCCAGCCCCATCTCGCCTTCGAATACACCTGGTCCCACACCGGCCTGGGCATCCGCCTCTGGGTCCCCGGCACCGTCCCGATCGGCCTCGTACGCCGCGCCGTAGAAGCCGCATGGCCCGGTGCCCATACCCGCGTCACCGAGCCCAGCCCCCTGCTGCCACCGGCGCACGAAGTGACCGCCGGCCGGCTCCGACTGGCCCGCCCCGACGTCCTCCCCGTGCGCACCGATCACGCCACCGATCCGCTGCGCGCACTCCTGCAGGCCGCGACCGGCATGTCCGAGGACGAGTCCGCCTGCGTCCAGATCCTGGCCCGCCCAGCCACCGGCAGTGCGCTGCGCCGAGCCCGCCGCCAGGCACGCCGCCTCAAAGCAGGTCAGACTCCCCACCGGCTCCCCGCCCTGGCCGCGCTCCTCCTCCACCGCGCCCAGCCCGTCGCCACCGGCAAACAAGACCCCGAACACGCCACCGCCGTACGGCAATCGGCTGCCAAGCTCTCCGGATCCCAGTGGCAGTGCGCCATCACCTACGCCGCCACCTGCAGCCCCAAAACTGAACGCGCTCAGGACGTGGCGCGCGGACGAGCTCACGCGCTCGCCTCCGCCTTCGGCCTGTACGCCGACCGCAACTACCTGGCCCGCACCCGCCTACGCAACCCCGAACCACACCTGAGAGCCCGGGAGTTCCCACGCTCACACCCTGCCCTGCTCTCGGTACCGGAACTCGCCGCCCTCGCCCACCTACCCACCGACCCGGACGCCCCCGGCGTCCAACGAGCCGGCGCCCGCTCGGTCCTGCCACCCCCGCAAGTCCCCCAACCAGCACCCGGCACCGGGGTCAAGCCTCTAGGACGCTCGGACACCGGCGCCCGCCGCGGCGTCGGACTCGCCGTCCCCGACGCCCGCCACCACCTCCACGTCATGGGCGCGACCGGCTCCGGCAAGTCCACCCTCATCGCGAACCTCGCCCTGGACGACGTACGCCACCACCGCGGCGTCATCGTCATCGACCCCAAGGGCGACCTGATCACCGACCTTCTGGACCGCCTCCCCGACACCTGCGCCGACCGTCTCGTCCTCATCGACCCCGACGACCCGCACACCCCGCCCTGCCTGAACGTCCTCGACGGCACGGACATCGACGTCGTCGTCGACAACATCACCGGCATCTTCCGCCGGATCTTCACCGCCTTCTGGGGGCCGCGGACCGACGACGTGATGCGCGCCGCCTGTCTCACCCTTCTCAAGCACCGCGAGCGCACCCGCCAGCTGGTCACCCTCGCCGACGTTCCCCGCCTCCTCGGCGAATCCGCCTTCCGGCTGCGGATCATCCCCGCGCTCAAGGACCCGGTGCTGCGAGGCTTCTGGGCCTGGTACGAGTCGATGTCCGAGCCCTCCCGAGCGGCCGTGGTCGGCCCAGTGATGAACAAGCTGCGGGCCTTCCTGCTGCGTGACTTCGCCCGCCGCGCCATCGCCGCCGGGCCCTCCACCTTCGACCTCGCCAGCGTGCTCGACGGCGGCATCCTCCTCGCCCGTCTCCCCAAGGGAGCGCTCGGCGAGGAGACCGCCCGGCTGCTCGGCTCGTTCATCGTCGCCGGCACCTGGCAGGCGGCAGCAGCCCGTGCCCGTACCCCCGAACACACCCGGATCGACGCGACGCTGAGCATCGACGAGGCCCACAACTTCCTCACCCTGCCGTACCCGCTGGAGGACATGCTCGCCGAGGCCCGCGGCTACCGGCTCTCCATGCTGCTGGCCCACCAGCACCTCGCTCAGCTCCCGCGTGACCTGCGCGAAGGCATCTCCGCCAACGCCCGCAGCAAGATCTTCTTCAACGCCTCCCCGGAAGACGCGAACGCGCTGGAACGACACACGCTGCCGACGCTCGCAGCGCACGATCTCGCTCACCTCGGCCCGTACCAGGCCGCCGCCCACCTGCTGGCCGGCGGGGCGGAATCCGCCGCCTTCACCCTCACCACCCGCCCGCTGTCGCCTGCGGTGCCCGGCCGGGCCAAGGACCTGCGCGCGGCAGCCGGCGGCCGCACCGGATCACGCCCGACCACCCGCCCCTGAAGCCCTGAAGCACACCCTCTTCCGCTCAATTCACCCTCCTGGTGGTGCCCCGTCATGCCCGCACTCCCCCGCCCCGCCGTCGGCCCCGGCTCCCGCTACACCGCCCGCGCTTCCACAACCCGTCCACGCCCCGCGCGGCACACGGACGTCGCCGCGTTGTCCCGCATCCTGACGGCCCGGGACCTGTGGTTGG
Organism: Streptomyces sp. NPDC101234; assembly: GCF_044767525.1. Lineage (NCBI taxonomy): Bacteria > Bacillati > Actinomycetota > Actinomycetes > Kitasatosporales > Streptomycetaceae > Streptomyces > Streptomyces sp. NPDC101234. Next base: position 14,797 of record NZ_JBIWOA010000026.1, read on the forward strand.
CCCGGATGGTCCACGAACACCGCGTCCTGACCACTCACCAGATCGCGAACCTCGCCTACAGCTCACTCCGCTCCGCCCAGCGCCGCCTGCGCACCCTGCACCGGCACGCCGTCCTCGACTCGTTCCGCCCCCTGACCCAGACCGGCTCCGCCCCCGAGCACTACACCCTGGGCCCCGTCGGCGCCGCCGTACTCGCCGCCCACGCCGGCTGCGACTTCGCCGACCTCGGCTGGCGCCCCAGTCACACCGGCCGTATCGCCTACTCCCCCTCCCTCGGGCACGACCTCGGCGTCAACGAACTCCTCACCCACCTCGCCGCCCACGGGCGCACCGCCCCCGCAACCGGCCTGCCCCTCTGGCTGTCCGAACGTTCCTGCTCCCGCCGCTGGGGCGACATCGTCCGCCCCGACGCCTACGCCCACTGGCACGACGGCGACCAAGTCCTGCCGTTCTTCCTCGAATACGACACCGGCAGCCAACCCCTGCCCCGCGTCGAGGCCAAACTCACCGGCTATGCCACCTTCGCCAACGCCACAAGCACCCGGCCGGCCCTGCTCATCCACACCCGCACCGCTTCCCGCGACCAGGCGATCCGCCACCGCCTCGCCACCCCCGCGCGGGAACTGGGCCTGTACATCGCAACATCGTCCGCAGACTTCACCACAACCAGCCCATGGGGCCCCTGGTGGAGCCCCCTCGGCCCCGGAGACACCCGCCGCACCACCCTCACCAGCCTCGCCACCCGCTGGTCCCGGCTCGCTCCGGCTTCCGATCTGGAACCCACCGACGCCGACACCGCCCTCACCCTCCCCGTCCCCCCGCTCCCGCCACCGCCCGAGGCGGAAGCATGAGCTCCCTGTTCGCCAAGGCCACCGGAGGCATCGGCTGCGCGGTCCTCGCCCTGCCGATGCTGGCCGCCCTCTCCATCGCCGCGCTGCCGGGCGGACCGTTCTCCGGCGGCAGCGCAGCCGCCTTGCCGAGCAAACAGGCACTGGCGGACATTCCCTCCTACATGCTCGCCCTCTACCAACGCGCCGCCCCCGAATGCCCGGGCCTGCCCTGGACGGTCCTCGCTGCGATCGGCAAGGTCGAGACCGACCACGCACGCAACCCCACCATGATCTCCACGGCGGGCGCGGTAGGACCGATGCAGTTCCTCCCGTCCACCTTCACGTCGTACGCCTACCCCGTACCGCCTGGCGGAAAGAACCCGCCCACACCGTGGGACCCGGTCGACGCCGCCTACGCCGCAGCCCGACTCCTGTGCGCCAACGGCGCGAAGAACGGTGAAAACCTGCGCCGCGCCATCTGGCACTACAACCACGACGACGCCTACGTGAACCGGGTCCTCAAGATCGCCGACAACTACGCAGCCGCTGCACCCGCCCCGACGAAGGCTGCATCCACCGCCGTCGCCTTCGCCCGCGCCCAGCTCGGCACCCCGTACGTATGGGGCGGCGACGGCCCTGCCGAGGGCGGCTTCGACTGCTCCGGCCTGACCCAGGCCGCCTACCACGCCGCAGGAATCAGCATCCCCCGCGTCGCCCAGGACCAGTACGACGCAGGCCCCCACCTCCCCAAAGGCACCCAACCGGCACCAGGCGACCTGCTCTTCTTCGGCACCAGCCCCAGCACCATCACCCACGTCTCGCTCTACATCGGAGGCGGCCAGGCCATCGACGCCCCACACCCTGGAGCCGTCGTGCGCCAAGGCCCCGACCGCACCGACTTTCCATCCTTCCAAGGCGCGACAAGACCCTCGCTACGAGGAAACAGCACCCGGTGACACGCATCCCGGCCCGCGAGGCGATCGGCCTGTTGCGAACGATGACCTGGGTGCTGTGCGCGGTCGGAGTCCTCACCCTGGCCTTCACCACGGTCAACGTCACCCGATTCGCCACCAGCCGGGACGTCCCCCTACCCATCGCCATCCTCCTCGACCCGATGATCGGCACCGCACTCGCCGGCGTCCTGTACGTCGACGCACACCTGGCCTCCTGGGGAATCAGCCCGCCGGCCTGGTCCACCACACTGCGCTGGAGCACCGGCTCCACTGCCGCCCTCATGAACTCCTGGCAGAGCCTGTGGCCCGACGGACAGATCGGCTGGCCACACCACGCCGACCCAGCAGCCGTCCTCCTCCACCTCACCCCCGCCCTACTCCTGATCGCCCTCACGGAAACGATCGCCGCCTACCGCCGAACCGTCACCGACCTCCTGGACCAGATCGCAGCGACAGATCCTCCCCCGCACCACCCTCAGCGCACCGATCACGGCACCAGCCATCCCGCCCCGCCGACCGCCTCGCTCCCAACGGGCCGAACCGGCCCCGAACCCAGCTCGATCAGTACCCCCACCAGCACCGTCGTTGGCCACAGCCATGCCCGCACGGGCGACGACACGGCCCGTCACACCCCGCCGGCGCCCGATCCGCCACCGGCCGACGACACGGCCTCAGACACCGACGTGTGGCAACGCGCCATCACCCTCCATGAGGCAGCCCGCGCCGCCACCGGAAACCCGGTCAGCATCTGGCGCCTACGCACCGGTCTACGCATCGGCCCACGGCGCGCCCGCCGAATCCGCGAACAGCTCCTGGCCCGGGACGGCAACCCGTCGCTGTCGATCAACTGAACCGCCGACCGGATCCGATCGCCCCGGGACTGATCGGATCCGGTCCACAGAACGCTCAGGCCCCGCTCACCGATCAGCGCACCACTGCCACACCGCACGCGTCGAACGGTCGTACCACCGCTCTGAGCTGGCCCGATCGGGAAACGATCGGCCCGCTTGACTTCCCGGCGGAGCGGAGCGTCCATGGTCGTGGCCGACGCACCCAGCGGACCCACGGACGATCCGTGAACCCGCCAACGCCACAGCCATGTTCACCCGGGAAACCCGCGATGCGCACGCGCCCGGCGAACACCCGCGGCACCGCATCTGCACGGTCCGCACCCCCGGCCGGGGACCTCTCCCACCCGACATCCGACGGAAACGAGGTTCCCCCATGTCCGACACCACGACCGACACCACCCGCACCCTGCACGCCGTGCCCAACCCCGAACCGCTCGCCGGCCTGACCGGCGCACCCGCCGCCATCTACGCCGAACTGGTCAAACTCACCGACGACGACACGGCCACGGCCGCCGAACTCGCCCTCGCCGCAGGCCTGGGCCGCTCCACCACCGGCAAGGCCCTGGTCACCCTGGAAGAACACGCCCTGGCCACCCGCACCCCCAGCGGCCACGACGGCCCCCGCCGCACCCCCGACCGCTGGCGCACCGCACCCACCGGGGAGAACACCGCTACGGACACCGAAACCGGCCAGGAACCCGTGACCGCCGAGCCGACCGACTCCACCTCCAACACCCCGGAGCCGAGCGCCGACAACAAACAAAGCGACAACGTCTCCGCCGACGAGGCCACGCCGAACACCTCCGACACGCCGGACACCGACAACGTGACGGCAGCCGACGTAACGCCGGACACTCCGGCATCGGATTTGGATGCCGAGCGGAGCCATGACGGCGCCAGCGGAGACAAAGGCTCGCATGCCGCCCAGGACAACCACAGCGCGGACACCGAGGAGGCCCCCGTCGCCCCGGAGACCGACCCCGACCAGCCGCCGGTAACTCAGGCGGAAACGAACGCTCTGCCGGATGCGAGGAAGCGGCTCGCCCCCGGAGCACTACGACAGATGGTCATCGACCACCTGTCGGCGCACCCCGGCGAGGCATTCACCGCCACGGGCATCAGCCGCGCCATCGAGAAGTCTTCCGGCGCCATCGCCAACGCCCTGGACAAGCTGGTCAAGCAGAACATCGCGGAACAGGTGAGCAACCGACCGCGCGCCTACCGACTGGCAACACCGCAGGCCAACGCGTAGTCCACCGGCGGAAAGCTAACCGGGCTGGTTCCCACGGGGGTTGGGAACCAGCCCGGTTGCCGTGCGATCCTTCCATACAAGCGGACCGCGGCGCGGACGGGAGGGGGATTCAGTGGCGGAGTGGCTGAGCGCGTTCCTGGCTGTGATGTCGGCGGGCATCGCCGTATACGCGGCGTACTGGACCCGCCAAATCCGCACGCGGCACCTGCGCGCGCACGGCGTACGAGTTGGCCCGCACCTTGCACGCGAATCTCACGACCGGTGCGACCGCTCGGGCGCGGTGCCTTTCTAGGCCGCCCGTTCACCTGACTTCTGCACTGCCGCCCGGAGCACTGATCAGCGCTCCGGGCGGCGCTCAAGAAATCCGTCCGGATGCCGAAACTCCGCGATCACGACTCCCTGAGCAGCTTCTGCGACCCCGTCGAAGACGTCACAGGAGCAGATGAGCACACTGCTGTGCTGCGCGTTTCACCCCCCGGAGCGAGATGTTCCTTCCCACCGAAGGTTGAGCGTTCTCACCGGACTTTGACCGCCACGCTTGCGAGACGGCCCCATCGCCCGCGCCTGGAGCGTGCGTGCCGCCTCGGTCGGTCTGCCCGCTCTCGGCACATTGCTGAACCAATCGCGTGCCCCGCCGAGGCACCACTCTGGTGAAGACGGGAGGCGGGCTCCTCGACTGTCCTGAGAAGCCCGCCCGTACACGAGGACCCGGGTTCTAACGCGCCGGTCAGACCTGCAGGATCAGCGCTTCCACCTGTTCGAGCGTCGTCACGCTGGCCTGGGCCGCGGCCCGCACTTTCGTTAGTTTCTCCATCCACTCGATCCGCTGCTCGGCCGGGAGCGCGTCTTCTCCGAGCTGGACTCGCAGGCGGTGCGCCTCCTCGAAATCCGTCATCAGGGTGTAGGCGGAGTCCACGGCGTGCTGGTAGCCGCCCTCGACGAGTTCCACACGGGCGGGCAGCTCCCGGCGCAGCGTGACCAGCTGGTCGTGCGGGTCGGTAGGCGGAGCGCCGTGCACGGTGGTGGCAGTGGGATTCGTGCTGGTTCCGGCCGTGGGGGATGTAGTGGTGCTTCCGGGGCTGCCTGGGGCCGGGCGACCGAGTTCCACGGGGAAGGTCTCGTCGAACCATGCCTTGTCGGCGACGTAGTGGGTGGGCCGGCCCTCGCTGTCAGGTGCGATCACCATCCCCGCGGTGATCGGCGTCCGGCCCTCGACCCAGTGCTGCTCGCCGTAACAGATCAGAGGCTTACCGTCTTCCGCCTCGGGCGGCTGTGTTGCGTCCGGGTGCTCCAGCACGGCCTTCGCGAACGCGAGGAGAAGCGCCCGGCTGACGCTCGGCGCGCTGGTTGCCGTGTACGCCAGAGTGAGGGCGGCGAGGGCGCTCTTGGGGGTGCGCCGCACACCCTTGCGGCCGTCGCCCGCCTCGCTGCCCTGACCAGCGGTGATGAACGGCTGCGGAGCGTGGATCAGCGCCGGTGCCATGCGCTGGGCGAGGGCGGCCCAGGCGGTCGCGTCGCCGGCCTCTGCCCCAAGGAGGAGCACCTTGAGTGACCGCGGGTCCTGCCCCGCGCCCTTCGCGGTCTCGGGGACGCCGAAGAAACCGAGGGCGGAGAGGATGTTACCCCGGTGCAGGAACAGTTGGGCGATGGCGGCGGACCACAGGCGGGTGCGTGCCTCTGCTGTCTTCGCCCTGGTCTGGCTCCAAGCGGGCTCCTGCAGCGTTCCCCTGACGATCGGCCAGTAGCGCCCTGTGTCGCGGACGGTGCGCGCGTTCGTCTGCTTCGGGGCCTCGGGCGGGATCTCGGGGAACACGAGCGCTGTGATGGCGCGCACCGCGATGTCGCGGAGTACGGCCGGGGAGACGTCGTCGCCCGCGGGCACGAGCGGCGCCAACGGGTTGAGCGGTCCGTTGGCGGTCAGCGCGTCGCGCACCCCGACCAGGTCGAGGAGGTCCGTACCGCGCGCGTCGGGAAACGCCTCGGCGAGCGCGTCCGCGAGGAGCAATTCCCTGGCGTATGCGTCCACGAGCGTCGCGAACAGGGCGATCAGGCGTGCATCCTCGTCGTAGGGCTGGATGCCGCGCAGGTGGTCGTTGACGTTCAGCGTCCGCAGGACGTGTTCGAGCGCCGCTGGCTTGGTGCAGCCGATCACAATCTCCGCGGAGACCGTGGCGATCTTTCCGGCCCGGACCGACGGGTCGGTCGCCTCCGTCTCCGGCTTGGAGGCGGCCTCGTTGAGCCGGTCGGAGAGCCGGTTCAGGATCTCCCGCTGGCTCAGCAGCAGCAGCTCGGGATCAGCCTTCTTGCCTTTCGGCATGGGCAGGAGGGACTGGGGCATCCCCGTGACCAGGTGTTCCGGACGCACACGGAAGATGTTGAGACGGGCCAGGGCACGGTTGTTCCCGGTCACGGCGGCCAGCCGCCACAGCTTCGACACCGTGCCGTCGGGGCGGGTGATCTGCCACTGCTGCAGGACGTTCATGCCCTTGGAGAGCTGGCCCGCGTCCACGAGGGACTCGGCCAGGTCGTAGCCGCGGGTCTTCCCGGCGCGCTCCAGATTCTCGGCGGCGTACCGCTGCATGTGGACGGCCACGTCGTACGGCTGCTCGGCGAGAGTGAGCGCCGCCTTCGGCTCCCCGTCCTCCTCCGCTGCCCGGACCACAGGACGCGGCCGTCGGCCACCGAGGGCGGCGAGGAGGGCCTGGCGCTCGCCTTCGAGTTCCCCCACGCGGCGGTCAGCGTCCTCGTGTTTCTGCGTGGCTGCCGCCAGGGCCTGCGCGGCGTAGGGGTCGTCACCGGCCGCGCGGCGGCAGCTTTCCCGCTCCTTCTCAGCGGTCTTCGCGGTCTTCCTGGCTTCGTGCAGCGCCAGCTCGGCGGCGATGAGGTCCTTGACGCGCTGGCTGGCCTCAGCAACGGGCGGCGACCAGCAGCTGACGGTGCGGTCGTTGAGGTCCCATGGGACCACCGCAGCACCATGGACGTCACACATCAGCAGGAGTACCTGCTCGTCGCCGGCCTGTACGAGACGGTAGGCCGTGGGCTTGAGCACCTTCTTGTTGTTCCGGCTGGCGATAAGGCCCTTGATCTCGGTGTCCGGGAGGGCGGTGGCCAGCCCCTCGGTGATCGCCTGCCGGGGAGGGGGTACGACCCCGAGTTCCGCGCAGGTGTTCTCGATGGCGTCCGCGAGGTACCGGCCGTAGGTATCGGTGCCGATGCGCGGGAAAATGCCGTCAGGTCGTTTCGCGACCATGGTGTTGTCCTTCCACCCGGCGTGCCGGGGGAGCACAGAAGCTCCCGTCTCTCGGGAGCGTGTCACGCGCCCGAGCGCCGAAGCCTCGTGCCGACGAGGAACAGGCCAACACCCTGCAGCAGGGAGTGCGGCGGTCCTCGCCCCGTACGGCCCACCTGCCAACGCCCGAAGGACGATCAGCCCCAACAACGCCTCGGTGGCGTCTGGACGTCTCGCAGCTTGCTCCTGCTCCGCCGACGGCGGCATGAGGCGGACGCCGGTGATGCGCCACCGACGTGCACCACGGAATCTGCCACCGGCTCCCGCGCATTACCGAACCAGGACTGCGGAGTTCGTTAGATCAGGTGAACTGGCAACCAATCGTGCCGACCACAGGTCGACTTGAGGTAATGCACGATGGCAACGGAGCGGTGGCCGCCGGCAAGCCGGGCTATGCGATCTGACCTGCGGGCCGTCGATGGTGAGCAACTCCGACCTGCGCGGAACTCCTGGCTCAGTAGGCCTGCAAGGTAGTCAGAGTTCGGTGAGAACGCTCAACCATCAGTGAAACGGGACACGAGGCATCACAAGGGACCGGCGCGCGTAACCGGCGGTCCGCGACCTGGCACGGAACACCAGGCCGCAGGACCGGTCATCCCCCGGTGGCCGTCAGCGACTCCTTGCCCCATGCCACCAGGGACGAGTGCACGTACCCGACGACGCCAGTGCGCTTCATCGTGACCTTCACCCATGCACCCTCGCCCTCCGCCCAGCCGTGCGCGGTGCAGGTGTCTCCCTTGTACGCAGTGCCGAGCGCCTTCGCGGACTTGCGTGGCTTGACGCGCACCGTCGCCGAAGTCCCGGTGATGCGGCAGAAGTCCTGCTTGAGGGCCACCGATACAGCCGAGACGTCCACTGGCTCGGCGGCCAGTACAGGAGCTGACATCGCGAGTAGCGGGACAACGAGCATGCTCGTCGTGAGCAGCGAGACGTGACGACGGGGCAACGAGCGCTCCTCATCTGCGGGTTCAGCGGCGTCGACCTGAAGACTGCTGCTCCTGCCACACACCCATCGCCCACTTTGACCCATTTAGCCACATACTCCGCCAATTCAGGTGAAGCGGCACCTCTTCGTGAACGCGCCAGTCGTTGTCGGAGGCACCCGGCGAGGCCTTCGGGTCCCCACCTGCCCGTTCCAGACCACGAAGCCCAGAGGCACCTTGCGCCGAGATTGACCAAAGGAGAAGGAGTAGGAGATGCCCCCGTCTCTCGTCCGCAATCATCTGCGTCCCGCCGTTTGGCGGCCTCCTGGGCTTGGTTGCCCTCTGCGGGGGTATCGCACCAGCTATCCCCTGGGCCCAGCCCCAGAGCCGGGCCGAACCGACGCACTGCAAGATCAAGGTGAGGAGCCTTTAGAGCTCGTAACAGGATCTTGTTGAAGTGCCCTCGTCGGGCGTGACCGATGTGACGATTCGGCCGTTCGGGATGGCGTGAGTACCCGGCCGTGGATCGTGGACGACGACTTGTGGGCGCTGATCGAGCCGTTGCTGCCGCCCTGGCCGGAGAAGTCGCCGGGGCCGCGGCCGGTGACGGACCGGCTGTGCCTGCAGGGCATCCTGTACGTCCTGCACAACGACATAGCCTGGCAACTCCTGCCGCAGGAGCTCGGGTTCGGCTCGGGGCAGACCTGCTGGCGACGGTTGGATCGCTGGCAGCAGGCTGGCGTCTTCGACCAGTTGCACCGCATTTTGCTTGCCGAGCTGAACGCGGCCGGACAACTCGACTGGTCCCGCGCGTGCGTGGACGGCTCCCACATCCGTGCGAAAAAAGGGGAGCCGACACCGGTCCGTCACCGGTCGACCGGCGGAAGACGGGCAGCAAGCACCACTTGATCTGCGACGGACGCGGCACCCCGCTCAAGGTCATCACCACCGCGGCCAACGTCAACGACGTCGCCCAGACCCTCGCTCTCATCGACGGCATCCCGCCTGTGGCCGGACGTCCCGGCCGGCCACGCCGCCGCCCCGACTCACTGCTCGGTGACAAGGGCTACGACTCCAACCCCCACCGCGAGGAGCTGCGCAGGCGCCGGATCCTGCCGGTCATCTCCCGCAGGAGTGCCCCGAACATCAAGGGCCTGGGCAAGCTCCGTTACGTCGTGGAACAGACCTTCGCCCTGCTCCATCAGTTCAAGCGTCTCGCCGTCCGCTGGGAACGCCGAACCGAACTTCACGACGCCTTCGTGTCGTTGGCCTGCAGCCTCATCTGCTGGAGGCGCCTGAAGAAGCATCGATCATGATCACGGCACGAGCTTTCGGCTACACCTCACACCACTCACCCAGAGGGTGGTCCGCCGACGTCTGGGTGAAGTCGTGCACCAGATTCCACGCCCGGTCGACATCCAGGACAAAGTCGCCCGTGAACGCGGCGAGGTCGTCGATGATCGGGACTTCGACCTCGGCGCCCGAGGGCACGGTCCCATCGCCCATGAGCAGAGACACCCGCTCGGTGTCACTCACCAGATGGACGACCGCATGATCATCTCGGAAGGCCAGGGTCAGCACCGGGAACTCCCTGTTCGGCAACCGAACCTCGACGTACCCCTGGCCACGGGAACGCAGGTCGTTGAAGCGGTCCGACAGATCTCCCATCTCTGAACGTCTCTCAACCGGATGGAACAGTCCCGATTCCGGCGACGTCGCCGCCCACACCACGCTCATCCAGCCACTCTTCCCCACACAGGTCATCGCCCACGATCCAGGGGCACGTTCCCACGCTCCATCACGACACGACTACGGGGACTGGGGCGCATGATCGTGTTACGAGCTCTTAGGCAGTCCGGAACTCCTTCGAGTCACTCCATTCCCAGAAGGCTGTTCGATCCTGAATTTCACCTTGAACGGAATCGAAAATCGGCTGCATCACCGAAATCTCTGGTACGTCGATCGCGACATGGCGATCCCCATTCCACTCGCTCAAGAGCCCCGCGGATTCCACTGCCTCCTGGAGGGCTGATCGACTATCCTCCCGAGGTCGAGGTTCGGCGAAGAGCACTCTCAGGACACGGCGGCCAGAATTCCTGATCAAGCGGTCAACGACATCGGTTTTCCCGACCACATCGCCCAACGCTAGACCGTATGCATAGAAAGGAATACAACAGACCTCATAACTATCCCCTTCATTGAGTTCCCGAAGCCAAAGCTGCTCAAGCATTCCTTCAAGGTCGAACGGAGCCAAATTCACCATGGCCATGAAGTGGCTTTCACCTCTCCATGCAGGAGTTTCGTGACTGACGTACGTCACTCCATCAATCGCGACCTGCAAGACATCCTCCACTGCTAATTCAGAAATGGATCTGCGGCGAACCACATCGTGGCTCGCCGCATTTGGTCTACGGAATTACTCTAGGGTTTGACACGGTCGCCTTCATATTGGCTGGCCACCAAGAAGGAGGCCACTGAGCCTTTTCCAACCTCACATTGAGGGCGCGGTGATCAGCTGCGGTGTTCGGTGCTGCTGTCGGCGATCGACCGGAACAGCTCGCGAGCCCGCTGGCAGAACTGCTCGACCTCCGTGATGTCCGGCTTGTCACCGTCAGCCAGCATCCGGGCCTGGAGCTGCTCGGAGCGCAACCCGCCGTAGCGGGCCCGCACCTCAGCGGTCACCGGCTGGACCGCGATGTGCAGGTGCTTGCGCGCGTCGCGGCCGTGCGACCACATGCAGACGTAGGTCTGCTCGGGCTGGCACAGCGTCTCCACGACACGAGCGGTTTCGCGCAGCAGCGGGCCGAGTTCCGCCGCTGCCGTGTCGTCGAGTTCGGCGATGGCCACGACGTGGTCCCGCGGGCCGACAATCAAGGTGCCGAGATTCATCGGGCCGACGACGTGGTTCACCACCCAGGCAGCGGTCTCGTGCAGGACGCCCCCGGGCAACTCCCGGCGCCCGGTCAGAAGGTCACACCCAAGACACCCCGTTACATCCACGCCCAACAGCCTATACAGAGCTGGCAGCGATGAGGGCCGTCGGCCAACTCGGCTGATGAATACACCGGTTGGACTACGCACGCGATGAAGCTCCTGGTAGACGGGTTCACGACCAAGATCGCCCGTGCCGCCAGGAGCTTCATGTGCTTGTCTACCCGTCTGCCCTCGACCTGTCCACCCGGCACCTGCGGTTCCTGACCGACCAGTTGGCCGCGCATCGGGCGGCGCGTGGGACTCGGTGGCGCCGGCTGTCCGCTGGCCGCCAGGCGCTCCTGGTGCTGGCACACCTGCGCCTGGGGCACACCTACGCGCAGCTCGCGGCCGGGTTCGAGGTGGGCGTGAGCACGGTGTACCGGTACATCACGGAAGCCGTCGCACTGCTCGCGGTGCGGGCGCCCGACCTCGCCACAGCGGTGAGGGCTGCCTCGGCAAAGGCGTTCGTGATCCTGGACGGGACGCTGCTGCCGATCGACCGGATCGCCGCCGACCGGCCTTTCTATTCCGGTAAACACAAGAAGCACAGCATGAACGTGCAGGTCATCGCCGATCCACACGGGAAGCTGCTGTGGGCCTCGCCCGCCCTGCCCGGCGCCGTGCATGACATCAAGGCCGCCCGAACCCACGGAATCATCGGCGCCCTCACCGAGGCGGGCCTGACCTGCTGGGCGGACAAGGGCTACCAGGGCGCGGGCGGCACTGTGCGGGTGCCCTTCCGCGGCCGGTGGGACCGGCTCTCGGCAGGCCAACGCGCGGTCAACGCCGCGCACGCCCGCATCCGGGCCCTCGGCGAGCAGGCCATGGCGATCCCGAAGACCTGGCGCCTGCTACGGAAGTTCCGCTGCAGCACCACCCGAATCACCAGCCACGTCCAAGCCGTCCTCACCCTCCACCTGACCTGCTCAAACTGAGGTTGGCAAAGGCTCACTGGAGCACCCTTAACCCAGTCACCCCGACCTTTCAACCTCAGCGTCAACTACTGCCGTCACCACCACGCAGAAGCCCCGCCGATCCCGGCGGGGCTTCGCGTATGCGATCACATGCTCAGCTGTGATCGAGACCGAACTGCTTCAACTCTGGCCACGGCTCCCAGAGACCCAATCGACTAGCTTCTCGAACTCTGTCCTCAACTGGTCGGCATGCACGTTGGACAAGTGCTTCTCGCAGGGAGAGGGGTCGACCTCGTAGTCGATAGTCGACACCTGAACCTCGCCCGAATTCCAGACCGTCAGGTAGAACCCCCTCCCCTCTTTCTCTACATAGATCCCGAAGGATTTCTTCTCCGTACGCACCGTGGCATCGAATACCTGAAGCGTAAATCCTACTCCTTCAAGACGGGGACCCGATTCATGGATTCTCGCCCTGAGCAGGTCAGGTAGGGCTTCATTCATTTTCTGTCCACAATCCTGAGGTTCTCGAATGAAGGCATTTCTGGCGGCGGAAGGCCGCGCCTGGCATTGAGCTTCGCGTAAATCGGATGCTGCGGACCGGGTATCTGGGCCCACCCGGGTTCACCAGCAGGCTTCAGACAGGAACACGGCACATCGAACTCCGCGTATATCGACCCTGGCGCAGCCTGCTTCCGGTAGGCATCAGAGTTAGCGGGATGCGCTACGTATGTTGAAGTACCGCCACTTCCCGCTTGCACCTTCCCCGTGTCACTCATCGCTTGATACTCGTCTTCCGACATCCATCGGCCCACAGTGGCGGTGTCGCAATTGTGAACGAGTACCGGCGTCTGCCCCGCCAGCACATAGTACGTGTGGAGCTGCTGAACCGTGAGGTTCCAGCGGTTCGCGGCGCCGACTGTGGTTTTGAACGCCACGACGCTGACGTGGCCGTTGGTGGCTGTGGCTAGGGCGTCACCGGGCCGGACCCCGTTCGCAGGCACCCAGCTGTGGGTGGTGTCGTCCCAAAAGGGGTGGTTGACCGTGGTGTGAAGGGTTGCGGTGTGACCGTCCTTGGTGCGGATGCTGAGGTCGAGGAGGTCGTGGTCGTGGTTGATCCATATGCGCTGGACGGTGCGGGAGCCTTGATGTTTTCCGGTCTTCGGACTGGCGGCCTGGACTTTGTCGCCGACCTTGATCTTGCTGATCGGCTTGGTATTTCCGCCGGCCATCAGGACGCGGGTGGACGGCGCAAAGCTGCACATCTCCTCTTCCATACCAAGGCGACCTGAGATGGCGCCGAGGTCGCCCATCGATCCGCCGATCATTCCCGATAGCATCGCGAAGGCGAACAGAGTGTTTCGTGCACCGCACAAAGTATTGCCGGCGGCACAATCCACAACCTTGGGTATCACTGTTTTACTGACGGTCTGAGCCTGGCAGCCGTAATTCATGCCCATCGCGTAAACACAGCCTTGGGCAGTCGAGGAACTCGTATGTGCGGTGCCCGTAGAACTCTTGTGTGTTGTGCCGCTGCTGATCGGCTTGCCGTATCCGGGGTCGACTCCGCCGCCGGTGGGGTTGCCGTTCTTGGACAGGCTGCCGTCGGCGTGGGTGACGTTGCCGTTGCCGCAGCTGATGCCGTATTCCTTGCCGCAGGCGAGGCCCTCTCCGCTGGGGTCAGAGAAGGAGATGGGGTTGCCGCCACCGTAGGTGTAGCCGCCAAGTTCCTGTGTGCTGGTGGCGTTGAAGAGGGGGTCGAGGCTGATGAAGCGGCCGATGGTGGGGTCGTATTCGCGGGCGCCGATGTCGGTGAGGCCGGTGGTGGTGTCGGTGGTCTTGTTGAGGAAGGTGCGGTTGTCGGCCCAGGTGGTGGTGGTGCCGCGGGAGTTGCCGTAGGGGTCGAACTGGCGCCAGGTGGGGGTCTGCGCGGTGTAGTCGAGGGAGAGGCTGTTGGTGCCGTGCTGGTCTGCGGCGAGTTCGAAGCCGTAGCTGGTGCCGGTGCCGGTGCGGACGATGGTGGCGCCGCCAGGGGCGGTGTAGTAGCGCACGCCGGTGGCGGTGCCGGCGGAGTCGTTCAGGGTGATCTGTTCGCTGCCGAGATACAGGGTGGTCGTGCTGGGGTCGACCTGCAGGAGCAGGCTGCCGTCGGCGTCGTAGATGTAGCTGGTGGCGGTGCCGGTGGTGCTGTTGGAGACGTTGGTCAGCTGTTCGGCGTTGTTCCAGGTGAGGGTCTGGTCGCCGGTGCTGGTGCTGCGGGTATGGGTGTTGCCGGCGTCGTCGTAGCTGTAGCTGGTCGAGCCGGTGGTGCCGCCCGTGGTGGTGGTGCCGGTCAGGGTGTTGGGCTTGCCGGACCAGACGCTGTTGGTGACGGTGTCGCTGCCGGAGCCGGAGACGGTGTGCTGGGTCTGGGTGAGCCGGTTACCGATCTCGTCGTAGGTCCAGCTGGTCCAGTACGTGCCGCCGCTGATCCCATCGCCGACGGTGCTGTGGTCACTGCTGGACGGCGTCGCGCTGCAGGCGTCGGTGGCGGTCCAGGCGGTGGTGAGGCGGTCGAGGGTGTCGTAGGTGTAGCACTGGGTCTCGGCCGTGCTGCTGGAGCCGGAGCGGGTCTCGGTCTGGCGAGTGATGTTGCCGGACAGGTCGTACTTGTACGCAGTCTCGTCAACGCTCGCAGGAGTGGATGTGGAGCGGGTGACGAGCTGGTCGTTCAGCTCCCCGGTGTGTGCGTCGTAGCCGTCGGTGACGAGAGCGTACGAGCTGGCGGAGCCCAGCTGGACCTGGGCGACCTGGTTGTAGGCGCTGTACGCGGTGCCTTGCACGTAGCTGTAGGCGGTGGTGGCCAGACCGTCTGCTTCGTCGTCGTTGTTGTAGCCGTGGGTGACGACCTCGGCGGGCAGCCCGCCGCCGAGGGCGTAGCCGTCGGTCCACAGCAGTCCGTTCACGCTCGTGTAGGAGTGCGTGATCTTCCACGTCTTGCCCAGGACACTGCCCTGCGCGGCGGGCGGGATGATGGTCTCCTCGCCCAGGGACTTCCCGAAGACGTTGAAGTTGACGGCCTGCTGGATATAGGCGTAGCCGCCGCTGTAGGAGGTCGCTGTGGTGACGTGCCCGACCGGGTAGGTCATGCCGGAGATGGCGGTGTTGGAGTTGTCGTAGACCCAGGATGCGGTCTGGTTGCCGGGCGATGCGGTGGAAGCGTAGGCAACCTGGTCGGCCGTGGCTGCGGCGTACTGGCCGGTCTTCCGGTCGAGGGCGTCGTAAGTGTAGGAGACGTACTGACCGCGGGAGTCCTGGGCCTGCAGCAGGTTGCCGTCCCCGTCGTACGTCATGGCTGAGGTCTTGCCGGCCGTGGGGTCGGTCTTGGAGACCACCTCACCGGCCAGGTCGTACGTGTTGGTCCACACCTGGTTCTTGACGTCGGTGGTGGTGGACTGCTGATTGTGGCCGTCGTAGCCGTAGGTAGTGGCACTGGCGGTGCCGCCCGTGAGGTAGAAGATCCCGGTGGCGGTGTTCAGCGGCGTGGTCAGCGTGGGCGCGGCGGTGTACTCGTCGAGCTCACTGGTCCGGCCGAGCGGATCGGTGCTGGTCGTCTTGGTGACACCGCCGGCGGGAGGGATGACGGTGGTGGCATCGCCGTTGTAGACCGTGGTGCTGGTCGAGACGATCGAGCCGTTCTTCTCGGAGATGTCGTAGATCTGCCGGCCGAGCCCGTCGTAGGTGTACACGTCCTGGATGGGGACGCTGGTGTCGGGTATCGAGTCCAGGGCCAGCGTGGGGGTGGTGGTGGAGTCCCAGTAGTTGGTGTTCTTCTTAGCCTTCCAGCCGCGTGAGTCGTACAGGGTGTCGTTGATCAGACGGCCGCCCTGGGGGGTGTAGGTCTGGGTCTGGCGGGTGCGGCCGAGGGAGTCCTCGATGCTGACCGAGGTGAGGTAACCGCTGTTGTCGTTGAGGGTGTTGGTGACCACACCCGAGAGAGCACTGCTGGACAGGGTGTAGGTGTAGGCGAGGTTCGCCAGCGAGGTGGTGGCGCGGGAGTTCTTCCACACCGATGTGGCCCGGCCCAACGCGTCGTACTGAACAGTGGTAACCACATGGTTGACGTCGGTGCTCGTGAGGGTGAGCCCGCGCTCCGGGTCCAGTGTCGAGCTGGTGGTGTGGGCGACGCCGCTCACGGTGGGCGCGGTGACGGTCTGCCCGGTGGTGAGGTAGGCGGAGTTGACCGTGTAGCTGGTCGAGGTGGTGTTGCCGTTGCCGTTGATGGTGCTGGCCAGGCGGCGATAAGTGCTGTCGTAAGCGTTCTTCGCGGTGGTGCGCCAGGTGAAGGCACCTGAGCCGTAGTCGGTGGCCTTGCGGGTCATCGTAACCAGCCCCATGGTCGGGGCGGCGGACTGCGGGAACGTGGTGGAGAAGGTGGCGTCGTCGTAGAACGTGCGGGTGGTGGAGACGACCTGGTCCGGGCGATTGACGCTGGCGGGGGCACCCAGGGTGTTCAACCCGCTAGGCACGGAGGTGACGGTTCCCTCGGTGAAGCCGGAGCAGGCCACCGAGTCCTCTTCGGTGCCGGAGACGAGGCCGACGAGGTTGGCGCTGGTGTTGGCCGGGGCGTAGGTGGTGGCGGTGCAGCGGTCGTAGTTGGTGTCGGCCGGCACGGTGTGCGTGTAGGTGTAGGTCGGCAGGCCGAAGTCGTCGTCGCTACGGGTGGCGTCGTAGGTGGTGTCGGTCTCGTTGTACCGCCAGTTCGTGGTGCTGCCCTTGTCGGTCAGCCGCTGCCGGGTCCACTCCTCCGCGGTGGCGGTCGCGTTGGCGGTCAGGTCTGGCAGTCCGGACCGGGTACGGGTCGCGGTGGCGGCGGAGATCCAGTACGAGGTGATGGTGGAGTGGTCGACGCCTCCGCCGTTGCCGAGGTAGGAGGTGGACTCCAGTAGCTGGCCGGCGAGTTGCGGGGAGTCGGTGTGGCTGCCGCCCTGGGAGTCGGTCAGCGGCACACTCCGGGTCTTCGTGGACGAGAGCCAGTCGCCGTCCATGCCCTGGTAGTAGGAGTCGACCTGCTTGGTCTGGGCGTCACCGGCACCATTGCCTGTGGTGGTGGTCACCTGCTGGTAGCCGCGCCACTGCCCGTAGGTGCGGTACTTCGCCTTGGTGTTCTCGTCGTCGTCGTAGTGCCAGGCCGCACCGCTGTAGGAGTAGTCCGTCTCCTTGATCGCCGAGCCGCCGGTGGTGTCGGTCTCCAGGACCTCCTGCACCGCGTACTTGTTGAACCAGTCCAGCATCGGGCTGATGTAGCCGCTGGGCGTCCAGTACTCCGGCAGGCACGACGCGGTGTTCGAGGAGGGGGTGGCCGAGGTCGAGCAGGCGGTCGGCAGTGTGTAGGAAACGCCGGTGATCCCGCCGAGCTCGTTGGTGATCGCCGTGATGCGGTAGCGGAAGAGGCCCGGGTAAGTGGAGGTGCTCACCCGGTTCTCCAGTGCCGAGCCGGTGAACTTCACCGCCGGCATGGTGATCGACGAGGTCGAGCCGCCCGCCGTGGTGTCCGAGCCGGTGCGCTGGACCGAAGACAGCCACAGCGTCGCGCTGGTCGCATCCCCGGTGGAGGGCTCCGTCTGGGTCAGGGCGTAGGAGTCGACGGTGACATACGCGCTGGAGGAGACCGAGTACTGCTGGGTGGTGATGGAGGTCAGGCGGACGGTGGAGAAGAACGACGGCGCGTACGCGCTGCAGGTGGCCCCGGATGCGCAGACGAGGTCGTAGGGGACGTCCGGGTAGTAGGCGGCGTTGGAGGAGGTCTCCGCGCTGCCGCAGTTGGTGCTGGTGGAGGTGCAGCGCACCGACGTGTTGTAGACGATCTTGTCGGGGACGGTGCCGTAGGGGCCGGTGGCGGTGGTGAAGCCGTAGTCGATGTGCGCGAGGTAGGAGTCGCGGACGTACTTGACCTCGGAGTCCCCGTTGTGGGCGCCGTAGTAGTTGGTGTCCTGCTTGTAGTAGTACGCCATCGCCGCGCCGGTGGCGGTGGTGACGTAGTCCAGGTGCCACTTGTAGGCCATGGTGCAGTAGCTGCTGGTGGCCGTGGAGTTGTAGCAGGGGTCGCTGGAGTGGGCGGCATACACGCGCTCGGAGTCGACCGAGTTCGTCGTGTCGTTCCCGGATGCCCAGCCGGGCAGCTCGTTGCGGCCGAAGTAGTACTTACTGCCGTCCCGCTCTGTGATCACCCAGTACGACGTGTCATACGTACCGGACCCGTTCGACGAGCCCGTCACCTTCGACACGGTCGCACCGTTGTCGCTGGACAGCTTGTAGGTGGACGTGTCCTTGTCGTAGACGATCGACGTCGACGACCCGTTGAGGGACATCGTCAGGACCGGGCCGTCGTAGCACTCGTCCGAGGTGGTCACCGAGCCGGCGCTGCCCTCGGGCGAGTCGGAGCAGGGCGTGAACTCCTGCGCGACGAAGGAGTCCTGAGTGGTCCAGCCGTCACCCACCCAGGACGACTGGGCCTGAGTGTTGGCCGTCTTCCCGTCCACGCTGCCGGAGTCGTAGGAAAGCGACGCATCCGGCGCCAGCGACGTCGTGGCCGCCGGTGACTCCACCTCGTAGGTGTAGGTGAAGTCACCCGACGACCCCGACTGCCCCCAGGAGCCCGCGGACGACAGGGTTGACGCGTAGTTTCCCCCGGCTCCGCCCTCCTGTCCGGTCGAGTCGGTGGCCGCGATCACACTTGCCGCGCCGGAGGTCGAAGCGGTCTGCGCCGTTGCCGACTCGGAGACGGAACCGGTGTAGACAGCCGAGGCCGCCGACCCGACCCCAGTCCGGCGGTTGTCCATGGCGGCGGCGTTCTTCACCGAGCTGGTAACGCCCAGTGTGACTTCTGCGGATACAACCGTTTTCTTGGGGTCGTTGAGGGACGTCAGAGGCGTCTGCTTGCGGCACTTGGCGAGTTGAGGGGTGGTCAGCGCGCAGGCAGGCAGTTCCACCAGACGCAGTCGGGAAGCGTAGTTGCCGCCGACGGCCTGGCTGAACGCACCGTAGTCCAGGCCCACTTTCACCCGGCCCGAGCCAGACGCGGTGGCCTCGCCGCCCGAAGCGGCAGCGAGGGACCAGACCGGGCCGGATACGCCCAGTCGCGCGGACAGCGACCGCGACTTGATCGAGACCCCCAGCGTCGTCGGGCCGGCGTAGGTGCCCTTGCGGGGGGCTACAGCCTGCGCCCACACCGGTGTTCCAGCTGCGACGGCCTTGGAGCCGGTAGTCGCCGAGTGCTTCGGCACCGCGAGTCTCAAGGTGCCGGCCTTGGCGGCCGGCCACGCCGTCCGGGTCGGTACGACGGTGTGCCGGGTGGCAGTGGACAGACGCACATGCTTGTGTGGAACAGGCTTCAACCCCGTGACTGAACGGCCGAGATCCGCCTTCGGGTCCGCAGCCGACGTGGTGGACAGCGTCAGCGCCGTGGCCGTGGAACCGAAGGCCAGGCTCAGGCACAGGCACCAGGCCAGTACCGCGGCCCATCCCATCAGGAGCCTCCCAGCCATGCGCCGGTATCGCGCCCTTACCGCTCCGCTGCTTCCGCGCACGCGTCTACCGGACACGGCTCCCCCTCGTCGTGACGACATGCCGAAATACCGAACACACCTGGACTCAATGGCCGTACCAGTGATCGTTCGCCTGACGGAAAGAAGTACATGAAGGTTCAATCCAAATGAATAAGGAGTTAGAAAAAAACCATCCCAAGAAGATCCACAAACTTCACCAGAAGCGGACATCAACGGCATGTACATGCAGTGATCTAGGTCACATAGCCCCACGTCGGGCCACGCAAACCCCATACGGTGGCGCGGCCCCGACCAGCTCATATTGCGAACACACGCCCCTCATTCGGGCCAGTGTGCGACCCAACGAACCCCCACAAGATCACCAAGAGAATTTTACGAGTCATTGACTCTCCCGTGGGGTCAGCTAACACCGGTCGAGGGTAATGCCTGTGGAATTTCCCATCAGCATGAATATTTGGGGGAAAGAAAGTGCAAAAGAATTCGCGGACATCTCTGCCCCGTTCATGGGTGCGCCGCGCGATAGTCGGTGCTACCGCTCTCGCGGTCACCGGCGCCCTGGGTTTCCCCGGCCTCGCGCACGCGGCCACGTCGACGGCTCACGCCAACACGACAGCCCACACGGCTCACACATCGGCCGGCGTTTCCGCCGGGCTGAGTGAGGCACAGGCCCTGGCAAAGGCCCGATCCACCGGTAAACCGGTCCAGGCAACGGCCGCAACCACGGACTCCTCCACACTCACCGCGAACCCCAACGGCACGCTGACGCTCAGACAGACCATCGCCCCGGTACGCAAACTGGTCCACGGCAGATGGAAGAGCCTGGATCCGACGCTCGTGCGTCAAGCGGACGGCACCATCTCCCCCAAGCTGTCCACCAGCTCGCTCACCCTGTCCGGCGGCAGCACGAACGAACCACTAGCAACCATGCAGGCCGGCAGCAGCTCCCTGGCCGTCTCGCTCCCCTCGACCTTCGCCCTCGGGACACCTACCCTGTCGGGCTCCACAGCTACGTACCACGACGTCCTGCCCGGTGTGGACCTCGCGGTCACCGCGCAGGACACCGGCGGGTTCAGCGAAGTCCTGGTAGTCAAGAACGCCACCGCCGCGGCGAACCCCGCACTCACCGACCTGAACCTGTCCACCAAGGCCACAGGCGTGACCCTGGCCAGTGACACGGCTGGCGACATCACCGCCAAGAACCGCACGGGCCAGACCGTGTTCTCGGCCACCGCCCCCACCATGTGGGACTCCAGCCGACCTGCCACGAACACGCCGAAGACGACCGACCCGCACACCGGACAGACCGTGGACCGCCGCAGCGGCATCCCCCTCGCCTCCAGCCCCGCTTCAGCGGGCGACGCTGCCCAGAAGGCGAGCCTGAAGGCCGCCTATCATCGGGGGCACATCAGCCTGTCTCCCGCGCGCACCCTGCTGAGGGGCAAGCACACCGTCTACCCGGTCTACATCGACCCCACTTTCGCTGTCACCTTCACGCCCTCGAGCCAGACCGACACCGTCCAGGCGTGGGCGTTCGTCGACAGCGAGTGGCCCAGCACCGCGTTCTACAAGCCCGCCGCGTCCACTCCCGGCCCCTTGCACGTCGGCTACACCGACTGGACCTCCGACGTCTCCACCAACCGGGCCTACTTCCAGACCAGCATCCACAGTGGCGTCTGGAACGCGGACGACGTGATCTCCTCCAAGATCTCCTTCTACGAGAACTGGTCGGCCTCCTGCACCAAGGAGGAAGTCGACCTCTACGCGACCGATCCGATCTCCTCCAGCACCACCTGGAACAACCAGCCCAAGCACCTCCCGATCGCCATCGACCCCCAGACCGTCGCCAACGGCTGGTCCACCGACTGCGGTCCCGCGGACGTCACCTTCGACATCCAAAAGGTCATGGAGCAAGCCGCCGCCGGCAAGTGGTCGAAGGCCACCTTCGAGCTGAAGGCCGCCGACGAGGGCAACGACCTGGCCTGGAAGCAGTTCAGCAAGCAGGCCACCATCACCACCACCTACGACCACAAGCCCGACACTCCGACCTCGCTGACCACCAGCCCCTCCACCAGCTGCTCTGCCGCCACCCCCACCTCGCTGGGCCTGGGTGACGTGACCCTGCGTGCCGGGGTGTCCGACCCGGACGGCACTACCAGCCCGCTCACCGCGAACTTCACCCTGAAGAACATGTCGAGCGGCACCACCTACACCCGGGCTATCCCCGCCACCAGCGGTACCCCCGCAAGCACCCTCTACTCCCGCACGAGCAGTTCCGGGCCCTTCCAGGCGCTGACCGCGAAGACCGAGTTCGCCTGGTACCTCACCGTCACCGACCAGCGCCTGACCAGCAACCAGTCCAAGACCTGCCACTTCTACTACGACCCCACCGCACCCGGCGCCCCCACCATCAGTCCCGTCACGTCCTCCACCAGCCAGTGCACGGAGCTCACCGACAGCCCCTCGGGTGACAGCCTGTGCACAGTAGGCACAGCCGCGAGCTTCGCGATCACGGACACCGACACCACCACCGCTCCCGGCAGTTACCGCTACCAGCTCAACGGCGGCAACCCGGTCAGCGTCCCGGCAGCCACCAGCAGCCCCTACACCGCCACCATCTCGCTCAAGCCCACCACCCAGACCGACGTCCTGACCGTCACCGCCGTCGGCACCAGCGGAAACATCGGAGACACCGACGACTACCGGTTCATCGCCAAGGCTCCCGCCACCGCCACCAACGACGACCTCAACGGCGACGGCAACGCCGACCTGCTGACCGTCGGCGGCAAGAACTCCCTGCCCGCAGGGCTCTGGCAGGCCACCGGCGCGGGAAGCGGCAAGGTCGACCCGGTCGCCCGCAACGTCGGCATCGACGGCAACGGCATCTCGACCACCCAGACCGCCACCTCCTTCACCAGCACCCAGGCCATCACCGGCCACTTCTTCACCGGCTCCGGCTTCAACGACGTCCTCGACTACTACTACGACACCGCCACCGGTGCCATCAGCGGCGAGATCCTGCGCGGCCAGGGCGACGGCACCGATCTCCAGCCCGTCGACTCCCTCCCCGTCACCAACTCCGCCGGAGTCTTCGCCCTATCCGACGCCGCCGGCAACGATGACGGCACCACCGCCGGCACCACCACTGCGGCCACGTCCATCGCCAGCGGCGGCAGCCTGTACAACACCCTCAACGGCTTCACACCGACGGGCTACCCGGACCTCCTCCTGCTGATCAACGGCCACCTGTACGACGAATCCGCCGACAACGGCCGGGGCAAGTACACCGGAGCCGACAACGCCATCGACCTGGGCAACTACAACCCGTACTGCCTCGCACAGAACACCAGCACCACCACCAGCTGCACCGCCGACTGGACGGGCTGGACCATCACCAGCACTCTCAACGCCAACGGCCTGCCGGAGCTGTTCGCCCGAGACACCAGCGCCAACCACACCAGCGACCCCTCCGCCGGCCAGCTCTGGTACCTCAGCCCCGACAATCTCCAGGCCCTCGCGAACGGCGCCTCCGCCCTCACCTCCGTCGAGGTCGCCACCACCAGCTGGGACTCCGTCAGCCAGCCCACCCTCCAGGCCGCCGACATCAACAACGACGGCACCCCCGACCTGTGGACGGTCAGCAACACCGGCACCGCCACCGCCTATGAGATGACCCTGTCCGGCAGCACCGCCACCCTCACCACCCCTATCCCCAACGGACAGGTGCTGAGCACCGACACCCACGACTGGCCGCTCAACGACTACGACACCACCGCGCTCACCGCAGACGACTCGGCCAGCAGCGCGATCGCCCTCACCGGAACCAGCGGCGTCACCACCCCCACCGGCGGCCTGTTCAGCCCCGACGTCCAGCTCGACTCCACCGACCACGACTACCTGGAGGGCAGCAAGGCCCTCGACCTGGCCAAGTCCTTCACCGTGTCCATCTGGGCCAACCCCACCGACTACGGCGGCACCGTCCTCTCCCAGAGCGGCCTCACGGTGTACCTCAGGCCCACCGGCTCCGGCATCCTGCTGATCCCCACCTCCAGCGGCTGGCAGTTCAGCCTGAACACCACCCCGGGCACCGCCTCGACCTTCGACACCATCACCGGCGGCACCGTCCACCTCGGCACCTGGGCCCACCTGACCGCCACCTACGACAAACCCACCGGCGTCATGAACCTCTACGTCGACGACGTCTTCGTCGCCACCGGCAACCACACCGCACCCAGCACCGGCGCCAGCGGCAACTTCGAGCTCGGCGACGCCTTTGACATCTCCGCCAACACCAACGCCACCCGCATCGACTACTTCAGCGGACAGCTCGCCCGCGCCCGCACCTGGACCGGCTCCGTCATACCTCCGGCGCAGCCCTACACCCCGGCCGGCTACCACCAGGCCGTTACCCCCACCCGCATCCTCGACACCCGCAGCAGCAGCGGCCTGACCTACACCAGCGGCATCACCGCTGGCGCCAGCACCGTCGCCTCCGGCTCCGTCACCCAACTGATGATCGCGGGCGACACCGTCACCACACCCGTCAGCGGCGCACCCGCCAAAATCCCCAGCACTGTCACCGCCGTCGCCATCGACGTCACCGCCACCGGCGAGACCGACCACGGCTACGTCACCACCTACGCCGACGGCACCCAGCGCCCCGTCACCTCGTCCACCAACTTCACCGCCAGCACCACCAGAACCGGCTACCAGATCGTCCCCGTCGGCAACGACGGCAAGATCGACCTCTACACCCACCTCGACACCAGCAGCGCCACCGCCGCCCTCATCGTCGACGTCACCGGCTACTTCACCAGCGACCCGTCCCTCACCGGCAACCAGACCTACACACCGCTCACCAGCCAGGTCCGCGCCCTGGACACCCGATCCAGCGTCGCCCACACCAGCCTGACCAGCACCGGCACCGTGGCCGCCGGCACCAACTTCACCCTCCAGACCACCGGCCTCAACGGCATCCCCAGCAACGCCACCGCCGTCGCCGTCAACCTCGCCGCAGCCAACGCCGCCGGCACCGGCTTCCTCCAGGCATACGCCACCGGATACGCCCCCACCGCCGACACCAGCCTCAGCTTCAACCCCGGCAACGCCATCGCCTCACTCTCCGGCGACGTCCCCATCGGCACCTCCGGAACCATCACCATCTCCGTCCACAGCAGCGCCGCCGCCGTCATCGCCGACATCTCCGGCTACTACACCACCAGCACCACCGGCCAGAAATTCCACACCATCAACCCCACCCGCCTCGTCGACACCCGCAGCGGCATCGGCGGAAGCACGGGCGTTGTAGGCCCCCTCGGCACCTACAACCTCACCGCCAGCACCACCCAACACGTCACCACCGCCACCACACCCACCCTCGCCGCCATGCTCACCGTGACCGACACCGCCGGCAGCGGGTACGCCATCGCCTACCCGACCGCTGTCGGCAAACCCGCCACCAGCAGCCTCAACTGGGGCACCGGCGACACCCTCGCCAACCTCACCCTCACCCCCACCGACACCAGCGGACAGATCAGCATCTACAACAACAGCGACGGCAACGCCGACTTCATCGTCGACACCAGCGGCTACTACACCTGATCAATCCATCCCGCCGATATGGTGGGTGATTCCAAGAGGTCGAAGGCCCTCGCCGTGAGGCGGGGGCCTTCTTCCATGTGGGGTCACGAATAGTTCAACGACATGCCGTCATCCCTCAGGTCGGCGGCAACGAGAGCCCCGGGGCCGCGTACTTCGGCGGTCGCGCGTACCCCAGCAGCCAGCCGAAACGCGGCGACAGGTGCTCCTCGGCGAGACGGAACACGCCGTAGTACGCGAAGGTGACAACCGGCGTCAGGACACCCGTGACCGCAGCGGCGTCAAGGGCGAGGCCATGGCGCAGTGCGAGCGCGACGAGCCAGCCGACGGCGGCCGGAACACCTGTGCGTACCAGCGAGGTGAAGAGGTTGTTCATGGAGTCTTGCTCCTTGGGCTGATGGGAAAGTCAGGAAAACAGTCGGCACCAGATCTCGGGCCCGGGGTAGCCGTCGGCGTCGGATCCGGTCCACGTCTGGGCGCGCTGGAAGGCCGCGACGTTGAGGCGGTTCGCTTCTCCCCAGTCGCGGGACGGTCCGACCCGGTAGTGCTCGCCGTATCCGCGACGGACGAGCTGCTGGCCCAGCAGGAAGATGGAGGCGTTCGACTTGTCAGGGCCGAAGGCGCTTCGGCCGGGGAACGCAGGCGGGCCCGGCTTGGGCGTCGTCGACGTGGCAGTCAGCCATTTCGGCATCGGGCCCGGATCGGTGTGCTGGTTCTCGGGCGTCTGACCGTGGCCGTAGTGCCCTCCCTCCGTCTCCCAGGTGCGCTCGTCGCGGTTCGCCTTCCAGGTCGGAGAGCCCATCGGCCAGGTGTCCGGCACTCCCCAACTCCGAGCCCAGGCCAGGACCTTGTCGAGACCTTTGGCCGGGGTATCCCGGACAGTCGCGTACGACTTCCCGTTCACGCGGCAGTACGGGAAGAACAGCGTCTCGACTTGGAGACACACCTTCCCGGTGCGCGGTTGGTCCGGGTGCCGCCGGCGGTGTCGACGACCGACTTGGACCGGCTGTTCGCCGGGTAGAACTGGGCGATCCTGCCCGTGAAGGGATCCCAGAGCAGATGCGGCGCGACTGCCTTGCCGCCGCCGGTGAAGTACTGCACGAGCTTGTCGAACGCGACGAGATCGGCGGGCTTGGCCGCCGTGGCGTTCTTGTCCCACGTGATGTGCCAGATGACGCGTGGGTCGTACTGCGTGTCGGTGGGTGCGGTGTCGCTGAGCGGGTGCCGCTCAGCTCCAGGCAGCCAGAGATCAGGCATGGCGCGTTCCTTGTTCTCCCCCGCGCCTGCTGTTCTGAGCCTACAGTCCGAGCTTGCCGGTCACGATCGCGACGATCACTCCCACGACGACCGGAGCCACGAGCGCAGTGATAGCCAACCGCCTTACGCTGCGGGTCTCTTGGCGTTCCGACTCGCGTTCGCGCCGTATCTGGGCGACGTCGTCCTCGACAGCTTTGACCCGCACTTCGTCGGTGCGCCGATCGGCCTCGTACTGGATCTTCGTCACCATCTCGGCAGTCCATCCAGCAGTCCCTTCGTCTAGCGGAAGAGCCCGGCATCGAGGCCGTGATCAACCGGCTGCGGACCGACCGTGTCACCCTGACAGAGCGCATCGCCAAGGTCGGGCTCGCACACGAATGGAGCTACGCCCACACCGCAGGAGTGCCCCTGGACCCTGGCAGACAGGAAGCCCGGGCGTCGTGCGACTCCGATGCGCCGATCTCCTTCCTCGTGGCGCCGGCGTACCTCGTGAACGGGCGCATCTACAGCCGCCAGCTCGTCTATACCGGATGACGGACAGAGGCCCCATGGCCGTGGGCCCCGATCCGTCTTGTCCCTGGCGGCGGGAGATTACGCCGACGACCGCCAGGCCTGTCAGCGGCCAGATCCCGCTGCCATGATCATGACGGGGGAACCTCCTGCAGTGTGCCGAGCGCGCGTGCCAGGCGGAGGGCGAGGCTGTTGCCTTGGTCCGGGCCGTCGGCGAAGCCTCGGCAGATTGCCGGCAATTCGGTTCCGAGGGTTTTGTGGCAGACCACGTGCCCCTCGATCTCGCGGGCCCGGCTGACCATGGATGCGACACGTCCGGGCTGCAGGTGCATGAGGTCGCCCGGATGGAAGATGCAGGTGTCGCAGCGGCGGGCGCATACCCGGACGGTGCCGGTGAGCAGGTCGGCGACCTCGTCGTACGGCTCGGCGCCGTCGGGCTCGACGCCGCCGTCGTCGAAGGCGTGCCGCATCGTCAACTCGGCGTCGCCGCGCGGGGCATGCCGGTTCATCGTCGTCCTCCGCAGCCCGCGTGCCCGCAGCCTCCGCAGAAATCACCGTTGTTGCACGGGCACGGGCAGGACCCCCTCATGTGGCTCCGCGGGGCCGTCTGTCGTCCCGGGGCCGGGGCGAGCTTGGCGGACGGCAGGATGCTGTGGGGGTCGGGTGCCGTGTACCGGATGGCCACGGTGAGCAGGCCAGCGCGGGCCGTACGCGGGAGTCGGTCGAGGGCCTGCAGGTAGTCGCCGCGTTAGGGTCGTCCGCCGTGACGGGGATCTTGCAACGGGCGAGCAGTCGTGCGGCGGCCTCTGCCACGGCCCGGGTGAGGGCGTGCGGGTCCAGGTGTTCGCCGTCTTCGGCCTGCACATGGTCTGCCGCGCGGGCCAGCAGGCCGGCCAGGGGCGGGTCTTCCTCGTTCTCGGAGGCGATAACGAGTGAGTGGGCGCGCAGGAGGATCTGGTGCACCAGCGTGGGGTGCTGCGGCATGTCGGTACCGGGCATGGGGGGAGTCCTTCCAGAGCAGGCGGGCCGGGGGTCCTGGTCCGCGAGCGGGTGCGGGGCCCGGGTGCGGGGCCCCGCATGGTCAACGGCGCCTGGTCACAGCCTGGTACGGCGTACTGCTGCCTTCAGCAGGAGGAGGCGCTCAGGCAGGGGGCGTCGGTCCAGATCCCTCATCCGGGTGCGGAGGTCTTCGTCGAAGGGACTGGTCACACGCTGGGGCGTGGCCAGGTTCAGCAGGCAGGCGGCGGCCTCATCGACCGTGCCGCCCAGCGAACGTGTCCGACCGCCAAGGCGGTCATGGTCGTAGAGCTCGACGACGAGCTGGGCCAGCAGGTCGTCCAGGGGCGGGACGGATTGGTCGGGGTGGTCGGACAGGCGGTTGTGGGTCTCGGTGAGCAGGCGGTGGGCAGCGATGCTGTGGTGGGCGTTCACGACCGGTTCTCCTTTGTACGGATGTGACGCGTGGGCGGGATGGGGGCCCGCGTGCGGGCCCCCATGGGGTCAGCTGCGGTCGGTGACGCCTGCGGTGCGCCGCATGACGGTCTGGTAGCTCTCCACGACCAGGGCGAGCTGGTTCATCTGTTGGGCGAAGCGCGCGGCGTGCAGATCGGTGGCGTGGCCCGTGTTCTGCAGCAGGCCGGTGCCCGACACGAAGGCGGGATCGAGGCGGGGGTTGAAGAGTTCACCGAGGCGGTCGCGGGCGTGGGCGGCGTGGCGGCGCAGTTTGCCGTGGAGCCGGTCGGCTTCGGCGGCGGTGTTGAGGACCAGGTCAGCCAGTTCGCCGAGTGCGGTGTCGCGTTCGTGCCGTTGGTGGACGAGGCGCTGGTATCCGTCTTCGCCGAGGACCGTGCGTAGGGCCTCGTGTCCGGGGGCTCGACCGGGAGTGGGGGGTGGGGCGGTGGGGGTGGTGCTTCGGATACGGCTGGCGTGTTCGGTCATGGTGGTGGGTTTCCTTCCTGCCTGTGCGGTGGGTTGGAAGGTCAGAAGATTTCGCCGTAGCAGCAGGTGCTGGTGTGGCCTTCGTCGCTGGCGAAGGTGTCCGGCAGGGTGTTCGGGTGCGTGATGTCCTCGGGGGTGAGGGGCGGGAGGGTGAGGTGGATGCCGAGGTCGGCGAGGTGTCGGATGGTGGCGAGGGGGACCTGGCCGGAGCATTCGGGGCAGGGGCCGAGGAGTTCGAAGGGTTCGTCTTCGTAGATCGGGAAGCGGGCGAGGAAGACGTATTCCTCGGTGGTGTCGGGGCAGGTGGCGGTGGCCAGGACCGGCTCGCCGGGGGTGGTGCGGCGTCGCAGCGAGTCCGGGGCGGTGGTGATCTGGTCCAGGCCGAGGCCGAGGGCGGCGGCCAGTCGTACTGCGGTGCGGGCGTGCTCCTCACCCCGGTAGGGGCCGCGCGGGTTGACGGCGGTGTTGTGGCGGATGTAGTCGGCGGCGGCGTGGGCGCGTTCGGCGAGTGAGGTCATGGGGTCTGAACTCCTTTGTGAGGGTGGTCGGTTGAGCGTCTGAGTGGTGAGCGGGTGCCGCCCCGGGCGGGGGGCGGCACCCGGGTGCGTCAGGGGGTGATGGCGGCGAGGGCTGCGGTGGCGGCCTTGCCGATCGCGGTGGCGGCCTGGGTGGGGTCGGTGAGTTCGAGGAGGGTGGTGCCGGGGAGGGGGCGGGGGTCGGGGTCGAAGGCGAGCCACAGCACCGCGCATCCGGTTGCGCGCAGGGCGGTGATGCGTGCGGCCGCCCGGGCGGCTTCGCTGGAGCCGTAGTAGCCGTCGGAGGCGATCACCAGGAGGCGGCCTGCCCCGGGTTGGGTGAGGCCTGCTCCGGCTTCCAGGGCGTCGAGGGCCTCGGCGAGGCTGTGGCCCATCCCGCTGGCGTCGAACTCGGTGACCCGGTTGGGGGCGCGGCCCGGTGCGGTGATCGCAGTGACCGACCGGTCGTAGGCGACGGTCGCGCTGCGCGAGTCGGGGTCGGTGAGGGCGGTGGCCTTGGCCACGATCCAGGCGGCCGAGGCGATCGGTCCGGCGGCAAGACTCATGGAGCCGGAGACGTCCACCGCGATACCCACCCGCAACGGCGGCATCGGGCCTGCCCGGTGCACGGTGTGCACCCAGGGGGTCGCCGTCGGGATCGCGCCTGCGGCCTTCTGCGCGTCGCGGGCGAGGGCCTGGCGCATGTTGAGGCGTCCGGGCGGGGCCGCCGAGGCGGTGACCGTGGTGGTGCGTTCGCGGTAGGCGGCGGCCCGTAGTGCGCGGGCGAGCTGCCCGGCGGCCGCCTTCTCGGCCCGGGTCGGCGGGCGGCTTCCGGTGACCGGGGAGCGGCCCCTGCTCTTGTTCTTGGTGGTGGCCTTGCCCGGGGTGTGGGGGGTGTAGGGGCGTGCGCCGGGGGCGAAGACCTTCTCGGCCGTTTGTGCGGCTTGCCGTGCGTGGGCGGCCTGGGCGGCCTTCGCCCGTGCCCGGCCGGTCTGGGCGGTGGTGACGCGTGCCTGGGCTGCGGCTTGTGCGGCCTCGTTCGTGGCCACGGCGCCGAGGACCCTGCCGATGGCCTCGGCGAGCTCGCCCTGGTGTCCTGCGGTAGGGTCCGGGGCCGGTTCCGGGCCGCAGGAGTTGGCGCCGAGTGCCTGGCACCAGGCCCGGGCGTGCTCCAGCATGGCCTGCTCGTCCTCGTCGGCGGTGGCGTGGGCGGCGGTCCAGATCGCGGTGAGGGTGTCGAGGAGGTCGGGGCCGAGGATGGCGGTGACGGTGTCCTTCAGTGCTTCGGTCTCGTCCTCGTCGAGGATTCCGGCGTCCCGGCGGGCGAGGATCAGCCCGGCGGCCACGGCGGCCTGCCACCGGTCGGCGGGGGTCTGGCTGGTGAAGTCCTCCATGACCAGGGTGTGTACGGCGGCCCGCAGGTACCTGCGGTCACCGGGGCGGCGGGCGAGGTGGGCGTGCTCGGCGCGCGACTCCTCCAGCAGTTGGGCCGCCGTGTCCAGGGCCGTGCCGCGCAGCGGGGGCGGGGTCGACCAGCGGCTGTGGGCGGCGTGTGCGGCCTCGTGGGTGAGGGCGCCCCAGGCGACCGGGTAGTTCTCCTCGTCGCCGACCTGGGTGGGGTCGATGGTGGCGGGGGCCAGCGGGGCGAACAGGGCGGCGTCGATCTCCAGTTGGGCCGTGACTGGGTAGAAGGCGGCGGGTGCGCCGGAGCGGGTGCCGTGTTCGCAGGTCACGATCACGTCCTCGCGTCCGGCGAGCTCCGGGAGGCGTTCGGTCAGGGCGGCCGCGATGCGCAGCCACTGTCCGGCCTGCGGACCGGGTGGGGGTTCGAAGGCGGGGCCGCCGTCGTCCTCCCAGCGGGCCAGGGCCTGTTCAGTCTCGGACAGGGCGGGCGGGGTGTGCTGGACGTGGGCCTGGGCGTGCGTAGGCATGGCGGATACGGATCCCTTCTGGGAGGGGGCGGTGGCGGGTTGGGGTGGCGGCCCGGGCCCGGCGCTCGGCAGGGCCCGGGCGGGCGGTCAAAGCTGGCTGCCCAGGGCCAGGGCCGTGACCGGGCGGCCGGTCGCCTTGGTGACGACCTCGGCGACCGTGTCCCGGTCCTCCAAGGGGGCGATGCCGACCAGGTTGGCGAAGGCCGCCTCGGCGCCGAGGACATCGGCGATCTTCTGGAAGGCGATCAATTCCCGTAGCTGGGGCGCCCATCCGAGGTCGCCCGCCTGCTGGAGGGTGGCGAGGTGGCGGGCGATGCGTACCGCCGTGCGGTTGATCTTCAGGGAGGCAGCCAGGTCGTAGTCGGAGCCGACCTGGATCTGCATGCTGAACCGGGAGGCGAGGGCCTCGGTGAGGACCGCCCCGTGCACGCCCGGGTTGTGTCCGGCGATCACGTAGAAGCCGTCGGCGGCGGTGATCGTCTCGCCCTTGTGCGCCTTGACCTGGATCTGCCTGCGGCCGTCCATCGCCGGGTACAGGGCGGCCAGCACCTTCGGGGAGATCAGCGTGGCGTCGTCCAGGAGGAGGGCCCGGCCTTCCTGCATGGCGCTCACCAGCGGCCCGTAGATGAACTCGTATCCGCCGTTCGCGTCCTGGGTGTACTCGCCGATCAGGTCGCCGACCGTGGTGTCCCCGTCCCCGGCCACCGTGATCAGGTCCGGGAAGGCCGCCTCGATCAGGGAGGTCTTCCCCGTACCCGGCGGCCCGTACAGGAGCACCGCCACCTGCGCCGTGCGTAGCCGCCGCAGTGCCTCCACATCGGGCAGCTGGGCCAGCGCCCGGGGGTGGTACGTCTGCCCGTTCGGGCGGATGATCGGTACCGGTCGGCCGTTGGGCGGCGGGGGCGTCGGTGCCTGGCGGGGTACCTGGGGCATGCTGGCCGGGGCGGGCCGAGGAGGCGGTACGGCGGGCTGGGCTGCGGCGGCCGTCGCCGAAGTCGCCCGGTACGTACGAGGTTTGGAACCGGACCGCTCGGCCTCGCCCCGGCTCACCAGCGTGTCGCACGCGTTGCCGACCGCCCCGCCCGAATGCCCCAGCCTCCGGGCCAGTTCCGTGACCGTGAAGACCCGCCCCGGACTCGCCGCCAGCAACTGGGCGATCCTCGCGCGCAACTCGCCCGGGCGTGCCTTGATGCCCGGGCCGGGCACGGGCGCCGCAGACGTCGCGGGGGCCGTGGGGGTGCAAGGCGGCGGTGCGGAGACGGGCTGCTGCCCTGCGGGGGCCGAAGGCGGGGAGGCAGGCGTAGACGTGGCGGTGCTCGTCATCGAGGAATTCCTTTCATCGGGTAAGCGGATCGACAGGGGCGGCAAGGGGCCAGCAGGGGCGCCTTATCCGAATTCGAATTCGGCCGCCTTTTGGGCACACTCCACCCGTCATCCGTTTTCGGGCGGCCCCATTGGCGGGTTTTCCATTCCCGGCCCTTCCCGGGAACAATTCAAATATAGCTCGACCCGCACCCCACCTGAAGCCGTATTCCGGCTTGATAATGCTGGAATTCTCGTGAATTCACGACTCTTTTTCAGGGCTTTTCCCGGCGGCACGACGCAAGGCGTCGTGCCGCGTGACCTGCACGACAGATTCCCAGGCGCCTGCGGGGCGGCGGCAACCTGGGAAATCGAGTACATGCGCGAACAGGCGGCCACCGGCTCACCCCCCGGTACGGCGAGGCCTCCTGCCCCGTACCTGCCTGTGCGGCGGGGCCGCCTGCCCGCCGGGGAGGGCCGGGCCGGCCAGGTCCAGGGCCGTATCAGGATCTTTGGAAGCGAAGTGACGAATCAAAAAGGGAACGCAGCACGTCGGGGATGTCCGGGCACGGGAGTCCATGCGGGATGTTCGAGGCCTGGGCGGCAGCCGTCAGTAGATCGGGATGCGTTGCTGCACCGATATACAGTCGCCCTCGCCCGTCGGCGGCTCGCAGGCCGCTTGGCCTGTTGGAACGGGCCGGCAGGGGGCGTCGTTTCCAAGCACGCGCAGGGAAGCGATGCCGGAGACGGCACCGGATGCGACGGGGTGGACGCCAGGGGGTCTTGGGTGGCGGATGACGAGGCGTGCGTGGACCGTGGGCTGCTTCTTATACTTCCAGGCTGTCGTATTGCATTGAATGCAACACATGTCGCGCTGGGCCAACTCGCTGACTGCAGGTGGTGCTCAGGCTAACGCCGGGTTGGTGGCTGGTTGGGATGCGCTGACCAGGTACCCGTTACCGACTCAACGATGATGCGTTAGATGCATCGTGAGTGCTGTCGTTGATATGCCAGGAGCTGCGCATCTGGTCCTTGCCGACGGAGTCGTGCACCTGGACCCCGAACCCGCCGTCCTGGAAGCCATGCTGGAGGGCTGGGCACTGCAGCAGCGCACGCGCTTCTTGAACTGGGAGTCGACGATCCGCCCCCGGATCGCGCTGATCCGTCGGCTGGCCCGCTTCACCAATGAGTACCCGTGGCAATGGGACCCCGCCGAGGTGGAGGCATTCTTCGACGACCTTCGTACCCGGCGCCCTGGCAGGCCGCTGGCGGTGTCGACCGCACGGAACTACCAGAACGACCTACGGCTGTTCTTCGACTACATCACCGACACTCGCTACGGCTGGCCGTCCACATGCGACGAGCGATTCGGGCGGGCTCCGGTCCAGCTCCTGCACGAGTGGAACACGGTCACCCACACCAGCGAGTACGAGGGAGCCGCCGAACGTCGTCCGCTCACCTACGACGAAGTCCAGACCCTCTTCGACGCCGCCGATGGCCGTGTCGAGGAGATCCGCGCACGACGACGCAAGGGCTCGCTCGCGGCCCTTCGCGACGCCATCGTCTTGAAGACGGTCTACGCCTTCGGCCTGCGGCGCCAGGAAGCGTGCGGCCTGGACCTGTGCGACCTGCGCCGGAACCCCAAGGTCGCCGACTACGGCCGTTTCGGAGCGATCTTCGTCCGTCACGGCAAGGCCCCCAAGGGCGGACCTCCCAAGCGCCGCAGCGTTCTGACCGTCCCGGAAATGGACTGGATCGTCGACGTTCTCGACCAGTACGTCAGCGAGGTCCGACCCGCTTTCGTGCCGGGCAAGCACCCGGCATTCTGGATCACCGAGCGGCGCGACCGGATGTCCTTGCGGCGGTTGAACGAGGCCTTCGAGACGGCGCGTCGGTCCGCCGACCTGCCGGCGGAGCTGGACCTGCACTCGCTGCGGCACAGCTACGTGACCCATCTGATCGAGTTCGGTTATCCAGAGAAGTTCGTCCAGGTCGGCCACGCCTACGCCAGCACCACGGCCATTTACAGCCACGTCTCGGACGAGTACCGCAACCGGCTGCTGCGACGCTCACTGCAAGCCCGGCACGGCGATCTATGGGGGCAGGAAACGTGATCAGGAAGATGGGCATCGACTGGCAGCTACGGATCCGGATGGCGGAGAAGGGCATTTTCCAGACCACGGAACTGGTCCCGCTGCTGGCCGAACGCGGCGTTCATTTGTCACGTGAGCAGGTCTTTCGTCTCGTGACCCAGACACCGCAAAGACTGTCCATGGACACGCTCGCCGCACTGTGCGACATCCTCGCGTGCGAGCCCAACGACCTGATCCGGGTGGAGGCCACCAACGCTGAGGTACGCAAGACTGCCGGCGAGCAGCCGGTGTCCCGGCCGCAGGCTCGTCGCACGACGATCCGGCGCCCTGGCGCGCAATGACCGCTCCCCTCCGCCTCGACGAGGCACATCGACAGGTCGTCGCATACCTCACCTCCCAGCTCACAGGGATGACCGGCGAGCAGGCCACGGAGGCACTGAACCGCGGGAAGATCACAGCACGTTCCTGCGTCGGCCTTGCCCGCCACTTCCAGCAGCACCAAGATGCCCTGACGAATCCGGGCCCGACGCCTCCACAGAGTTTAGTGAGGCTCGCCCATGCCCTGGCGGCCGCTGGGCACGGCCCGGTCACCCTGCCGACATGCGCCAGCTGCGGAAAGATTTCGCGCGAGCTCACGCATCGCCTCCCGGCCGGACACTGCTGTTCGAGCTGCGCCTACCGGGTGCGGTCGCCGAAGACCTGCTCAGGCTGCGGCCGCCAGATGAGGATCAACGGTAGCGGCCCGAACGGCCCGCTCTGCGGCACCTGCTACGGCAAGCAGGTTGCCACCGCATGTGGGCAGTGCGGGCGAGTGCGCCGCGCGACCTACCGCATGCCCGACGGCAGTGTCCGCTGTCAGGGGTGCCACCCGCGCCCCGAGCGGACCTGCGTCGGGTGCGGAGCTCAAGCCCCAGTCCAAGCGATCTCGGCGGACGGTCCGGTCTGCCGGCGCTGCTACCGACAACCTGAGCGCCGCTGCGGCGGCTGCGGAGAAGTACGCACGGTCGACCGGCGCGGTGGCGACGGCAGGCCCGATCTGTGCTCCCGCTGCTATCAGGCTCCGCCGGTCGCCTGCTCCTCCTGCGGCCGGCTCCGAACCTGCGCGCGCAGGGTGGCGGGCAAGCCGTTTTGCCAGAGCTGCTGTCCCCGCCCTACGGGCCCATGCGCACGCTGTCTCCACGACCGTCCTGTCCACGCCTTCTGGCCGATGGGCCCGGTCTGCAAACACTGCTACGCGGCAGTGCGCGCACGCCCCCGCGCCTGCGCTCAGTGCGAAGAACGACGGCCACTCATCGGTTCCACCGATGCAGGGGCCGGCTTCTGCGGACCCTGCGCAGGAGTCGATCTCACCTACGCGTGCCAGCGCTGCGGCACGAGCGACAGGATCTTCCGCGAGCAGTTGTGCACCCGTTGCTTCGCCACGAAACAACTGGCCGAAGCTCTCGGTGGACAAGACACAGCGGTCCCCGCACAGCGGCAGAACTTCCACTCGGCTCTCGCCGCCGCAGGACACCCCCGCAGAGTGGCACACTGGCTGACCCGCGCAGGAGTGCCCGCCCTCCTGTCCCAGCTTGACATTTCCGATGAGGAGATCACCCACCAACAGCTCGACGATCTCCCCAACACGCCGACCACTCGCTACATCCGCGACGTCCTCGTCGTCGCCGCGGTGCTGCCGCCGCGCGACGAACGACTGGAGGCCCTGCCCCGCTGGGCGGACACCCTCTTGGCCCAGGCACCGCTCCCCCAGCGGCAACTCGTCACCCCCTTCACCCATTGGTATCTGCTCCACCGCATCCGCCGGGCCCACCGGCACCGCCCGCTACGCGCCAGCACACAGCACCAGATGCGATCGCGACTGCGCCGGGCCCTGGAACTGCTCGACTGGCTCGACGAGCACGGCACCGCTCTCGGGGAACTCACACAGCCAGAACTCGAGATGTGGTTGGAGGAAGGGGCGGTAGAACGTCGTGAGGTGCGTGCCTTCGTCACCTGGGCGCGAGGTCGGGGCCTTGTCGGCGAGCTCGTAGTTCCCCGGGCACGCATCGCCGCACCCAGCGTCTTCATGACGGACGAGGAGCAGGCCGAGCAACTGCACCGGTGTCTCGGCGACGATTCTCTGCCTCTCGATGTTGGGTGTAGCTCTCCTCGGGGGACGGTTTGAGCTGGGAGAATGCCTTTGCGGGTGATGGCGGCGTGGTCGGGTCTCTACCGTGTTGGGTGGAGGAGGCGACGCTGATGGGGTCGTTGATCGAGGAGTTGGAGGCGCGGGAGGCGGCGGCCCGTGCCCGGGTGGAGGCCCTGGAGGCCGAGATCGTGGAGTTGACCGCGCGTCTTGAGGGTGAGCGGGAGGCGTGGTCGCGGTTGCGGATCACGCGGGAGACGGTGGCCGAGGTGATCGCGGATCTGGGTGGGCCCGGGACGGTTGTGCCGGTGGCCGGGGGCTCGGAGCCGGAGGGTGTGGTGGAGCCCGGGGTGCGGGTGGTGGGGGCGATCATGGTGCCGCACTGGCGGGAGGGGCTCTCGGTGGACGTGCTGCCAGATGTGTACCGGGACATCGTCGAGGTCGTCATGGACGCCGCGAAGCCGGTGCAGGCGAAACAGATCGTGCCGAGGATCGGCCTGCCGGCGGTGACCGCGAAGATCGAGGGGACCCGGGGGAAGCTGAAGCGTCTGGTGGAACGGGGCTGGCTGGTGGAGGACGCGCCGGGGCAGTTTTCGGCGGCGCACCCGGGCCGGGACGTGGGGAATCAGGTGAACTCGCCGAACGATAAAGGCTCTTCTCTCTAACTTCGGAGGTAACCAGCCAGACCGAAGCGCGGAAGAAAGAAGAGCCGTTGTGGAACCGTACGACGCCTTCGATCCGTTCGCCGCCGCGGCAAGGGCCTTCGACCGCCTGACAGGTGTGTTGGCCGCCCCGGAGTCGGCCGCGCTGCCCCACCACGGGCTGGAAGACCTCATCGAGGCGCGGGGCCGTGAGCTGCTGCGGCTGCTGTTCCAGGCCCATCTGGATGTGCGGGAGCGACGTGAGCGGGACCAGGTGCGGCAAGGGGACCGGGAGGTGGTCCGTGGCGCGGACGGCAGGGTTCGCCCGCATCGTGAGCCGGGGCATTGCCGGCGTCTGGCCTGCGTGTTCGGCACGGTCACCGTGACGCGGACCGCGTGGCGGGGCAGGTCGATGAGCAACGTCTGCCCGCTTGACGCGGACCTCTCGCTGCCCGCCGGGCTGCACTCGCACGGCCTGCGCTGGCTCGCGGTCACCGAGGCCGTCCGCGGGTCCTATGACCAGGCCAAAGAGGCGATCGACCGGCGGTGCGGGAAGGTGCTGGGCAAGCGGCAGGCGGAGCACCTGGTCATCGAGGCGGCCCGCGACATCGACAGTTTCTACCGCTTACGGGTGCCCATGCCGGCGACCGCGTCCACCGCGTTGGTCCTGCAGGTCGACGGCAAGGGCATCGTCATGAGGCCCGAAGCCCTGCGGCCCGCGACTTTGAAGGCGCACCGGGACAAGAAGCAGGCGATGCGCACGAGGCTGGCGCCGGGGGAGAAAACGAACCGGAAGCGTATGGCCACGCTGGCCTGTGTGTTCGATGTCGATCCCGCGGTGCGTCGTCCGCACGACATCATCGCCCCGCCCGAGGGACGCGGCGGCAACCGGCCGCCCCGGCCGGGGCCGAGGGCGGTCGCGAAGTGGCTGTGCGGCTCGGTGATCCATCCTGCCGAGCACACCGTCGCCGCCGCCTTCGACCAGGCCGAGGCCCGCGACCGGGACCACGCGAGGGACTGGCTCGTGCTCGTCGACGGCGCCCACCACCAGATCGATCTGGTCCAGGCCGAGGCCGACCGGCGCGGCGTCGGGGTGCACATCCTGATCGACATCGTGCATGTGAGTGAATATGTCTGGGGTGCGGCCCACTGCTCCCACCCGCCCAGCACCCCCGAGTGCGAAGCCTGGGTCGCCGGCCACCTGACGACCATCCTGCACGGTCAGGCCGCCCGGGCCGTTGCCGAGATCACCACGCAGGCAGACCAGGGCGGACTGCGCGGGACCAGCCGCGAGGGCGCCGACGCCTGCATCCGCTACCTCACCCATCACGCGGAGCGCCTGCACTACGACACCGCGCTGGCCTCCGGCTGGCCGATCGCCACCGGCCCGATCGAGGGTGCCTGCCGCCACATCATCGCCGACAGGCTCGCCATTACCGGGTCACGCTGGGGCCTGGCCGGTTCCGAAGCCATCCTCAAACTCCGCGCGCTGAAAGACAACGGCGACTTCGAGGAGTACTGGCGACACCACCTCGCCCGCGAACACGAACGCCTCTACCCCACCCCCGACCGACACGACCACCGCCTCACAGCCTGATCAGCGGCCTTCGCCCCAGCGAGATCCACATCCGGGCTTCCTGCAAGGGGCTGTGCCCGTTTCACTTCCTCCGCCCGCCCAACGGCACCCGCCGTGCGACGACCTTGCGGTAACTGATGCGCCAGCCCTGGCCGGTGAACACAAAGGTGTCTTCATAGGTCACGCTGCCGCTCGTGCCGTCCGTATTGATGCCGATGCCCTTGGAACGGGCGTGCACTTGGCCGTCGTCTCCCTCCGTGAGGACGATGTTCGTCACGTGATGACCCACTGGATTCGCGTCACCCAAGGAGACAGCCGCCGCTCGGATGGCCTCCACTCCCGTCAGCGGCTCCTGGCCGAAGTCCGTGACGTCGTAGACGACGTCGTCGGTAAACAACTCATCCAGCCGGTCCAACTCTCCCTCGTCGCACAGATGACCGTGCATCGCGATCAACTCGGAGATGACGGTGCGGTCCTCAATGCTCAGTGCCATGGGAATCCTTCACGGGCCGCTGGAGGAACTCAACCAGGTCCTGGAGAGCGTCATTCTGTGACCGATGGCCTGGCCAAGGGGCAACAAGGCCATCTCGGCCGCATCATGCCCCGACGTTACGAGCCAGCCCCACCACAGGCAGCCACATCAGCAAACTTCCAGCTCGCAGCGTCCCTGCAAGCGAGCTACACCCCTCGATGTTCGTACGGCCGGCACCCTGACACTCCTCTTCGGACTGCAGCACACCAAACTGCTCGAACTCACCGTGCGCGACGTCATAGACGACAACGAGATGGTGGCGCTCAACCTCGCAGGCCATCGCCTTCCACTGCCGCCCGAGGTCGCCCGGTTGGTCCGTGCGCAACGCGACCAGTGCCAGGCACGCTGGCAGCTCGATCAGACAGCCAGCACAACACCGTGGCTGTTCCCCGGCCAGGAGCCCGCCCGCCCTCTCGGAGCCACCTACCTCAATTTGAAGCTGCGCCGACACGGCATCGCGCCTCGCGCCGGCCGCAACAATGCTCGTCTCGCGCTGGCCACAGACCTGCCGGCGTCCGTCCTCGCCGATTTCACCGGCACCAGCATCAGTAACGCCACCCGCTGGACCGGATACGCCAGACGCGACTGGCTCGACTACATCGCGTCCCGCGCACAGGTCTGACTGTTTCCAAGTGTGCCGGGCAATGGAGTAGAGAGATCACCACGAGATGTGAGGCCGTCATATTGCCGCGGCGCATTCATCGACGACGGCATAAAGCCGACGAATCAGGCTCAAGGAGGAGGGGAGAGGGTCCGGGTTGGCCTGCATGTGAGGCGCGTCGTGGAGCCACTGCTGCCACAGGCCGTCCAGGCCCAGGAAACGGTTGGCTTGATCGCTTCCAAGATTCAGGCTGATGAACTGGAGAGCACCCATGACGACGGTCTGGTCGTAGCCAAGGTCAGGGCGGCAGAGATAGCGATCAAGGTAGGCGGCGAGCAGATCAGCATCGCGCTCCGTTCCGAAAGTGGCCAGGGCCACGCAGTAGGCCAGCCCAGCACAGCAGACCTCGCTGGCCAGCAGGAGTTCTCCGAGGCGCTCGCGGAACTCGGTCCGTCGAGAGACGGCTACGAGCCAAGCTGCCGTTCTCCGTTCGCGCCAG
The DNA here is from genome assembly GCF_044767525.1 of Streptomyces sp. NPDC101234. Taxonomy (NCBI): domain Bacteria; kingdom Bacillati; phylum Actinomycetota; class Actinomycetes; order Kitasatosporales; family Streptomycetaceae; genus Streptomyces; species Streptomyces sp. NPDC101234. The sequence continues at coordinate 55,441 of NZ_JBIWOA010000026.1, forward strand.
CTGCCCTCAAGAAGGGTGGCGATCTCATCCGCGGTGATGAATCCTGCGTCCTCGCGGAGATCGCGTATGAACCGGTCGTACTCAGGGCTTCGCATGCGTAGCAAGCTGCCTCCGAGCTTCAGGTAGCGCCGTCGCTCACCCTCGGGCGTGACATAGCGGCGAACCAGGGCCAGCAGTTCGGGATCCTCGTGGGCATGGCGCATCACAGGGCCGATCCTGCCTCGCTGGTGCGCAACGAGGCCAGCCCATTCTTACGCTGCTCGTCCGCTGCCCTCTCTGGGACCAGCGCGACGGACTGGTCAAGTTCGTCGAACACGACTGGACCGGCTACATCAGCAGCCGATGAAGCGGCAGCTAGGAAGTCGGTTTCTCTCGTGGATGCGCCCCGGCATCATGGTCGTCGGCGGGTACAAACGCGAGAGGACGAGTGCAGCAGGTGTCTGGAGACGGGCAGGCGGATCTGACGGAGCTGTGGCATCAGCATTGGCCCCATTGCCCGCCGGTTGGGTACAAGCTCCGTGACCCATATAAGGATGTCTGGGTACGTTTTCACAGTCTGCCGGAGTCGAAGCGGTATGCGCAGGACGAGAGCGAGTACGCCGTTGTCCTCGAGCGTTACAACACCGTCCTCGATGAGTTGTTCGCTGGCACAGAGGTCTATGTGATCACTCCGCTGTGGACGGCCGAAGCCGATATTCCGTCACCGCAACCCGCCACGGGGTACTGGCAGAGCCTGTTGGTGCAGGACGATCCCGACCCTGAATTCCGCACGTACTGCCACCTTTTCGCCACCCGCCAGCCCTGGCAGCGTGGCTGCATCGACGAGCTGCTCCGAGACATCGCCGACGACAAGGTGGGGGGCGTCCTCATCACTGACACCCAGATGCAGCGCATCCACCACCCCTACGACGGTGGCGCTGACGTCTTCCTCACCACCTCCAAGGAACGGGATCGGATGCGCGATCGGCATGCCGAATGGCTTTCCCGTCACCCCTTGGGTTTCTGACCGGCTCGGATCTCCGCTCCGCTCAGAATGGTCCGCACCCTAAAGACCGGGTTGAGAGGCTCCACGAGTTCCTTGGCGACGACGGCCACCAGGTGCGCGGGCGCATCACCGTCCAGCAACGCACTCACGTATTCGATGGCCCCCGCAGGCGAGAGTACAGGCAGCCTCTGGCGCAGTGTCCGCACAGCGTGCATGCGTCCACGCGTGGCGGCGACTCCGCATAGTGCATCGTGTAGATCGTCTACTGCGGTTCGTACCGGCAGCCCACGTATCCGGGCTCGGTAGTCGTCCTCCCACGCTCCGGTTTTCGCAGAGACGACGGCGATCTGGTGCAGTCCTCCGTCGACGCGGTCGACTAGGTACGGCCCATTGCCAATCAGCATGCACTTCGAGTTCCGAGTGCGTGCGAACTCCTCGGACTGCCAGGAGACGATCCACACCAGCTCGTGCTCCTCGACACGGACCACAGCCATCTTCACCGCGTCCGCGCTCACAGCCCGCCACTGCTGATAGTCGCGCTCCAGCTGCTCTTCGACAGCCCGAACGGCGACTTCTCGCTCGATCACGCGTGCAGCATCCCGTACGGGCCCGGTTTCGACCAGCGAATTCCCACGGCTCAGAGCCGTGCAGAAGGGCCAATGAACCTTCTCGCCCAGGAATACAGCAGCTGAGCAACAAGTGCTCTGCGCCAGTACGAAACGGGCCATAACGCAACGGACTGGGCGAACTTCGTCAAACGCAACTGGACCGACTACATCGCGACCTGCCGAAAGGGCGGCTAATCACCCAGCTCACGCTCTCGGCTCAGGCGTAGCGCACTGCAGGTCAGGGAGTGGGTGATGAAGGCCCGCGGTTGATAGCCAGTCCTGTGGCCTCGCCTCGAGCGCGGGCAAAAGCGCCCTCGACCTCGTCGCGGGTGACTTCCTTGTAGAGACGTTCCCCGTGAGCGTCGGAGATGTCGATGACGATGCCGGTCCACTCCTCTGCGGGTTCCTCGGGCACAAGCCCGAGTTGGTATTCGGCATCCCGGAGCACTTCCTCCGTCACCCGAACCCCGGTCAGCCGCTCGGCGAGGGCGAAGACCGCCGCCTTGGTGTCGACACGCTCGCCCTTCTCGCCCTCGTCGTCCGACAGCGCGAAGCCAACCGCACGCATAACCGAGTTGAGGGCATCGGGAGTGCTGCCAGCCCTGGCCGTGGGCCACTCGAAGGTGGTCCGGAGTTCCCCGTCCTCATACCAATGGAAGAAGTGCATGGGCTTACCTCCATTGCTGGAGTGCACTACAGCGCACCCGCCATCCGACAAGGCCTCCAGAAAGCGCGACTGCATCCCCATGCCCCCGTCTGCGACGTGCAGGACGAGCGTCCAGTCACCACCTTCGCCTGGGACGGTGAATGCTCCCGCGATGAAGGACTCGTCCCAGTAGTCCGTCGGGTCGCCCAGTTCGTCCTGCCGCTCGATCAACGCGTCCGCCCCTGTGCACGTGCCCTGGGGTTCCGCCTCCATCACCTGCAGCACCTCCCTCGGGGCAACGCCCCGCACCAGGGTCAGGGTGTACCCGGTTTCCAGCGCATAGCGGAACAACGGAGAGGAACGTATCCAGGCATAGTCATGTGCGGTCACCGAAGTCATGCGGCACAGTCTGCCTGCTGCCAGTGACAAGGCCAGGAAACAAGCTGGTCACTGTCACAGCCCTCGCACATTCCGCGTCGACCCAGCCGGTGAATCCCTCACGAACCAGTCGCCGGAGTCGTTCACGCGTGCCCAGGACAGCCAGGAATAGCGCACCCACGGAACAAGTGCTCTGCGCCAGTGAGCTGTAGATCGTGATCTTCATGTCTGGGATGTGGCTTGTCGCCGGTAATGGCTGGTGCGAGACCGGGCTTGGTGGCGGCGTCGCCAGTCGGACCAGCCGAGCCGGTGGGTTGCGCTGTGGGTCGGCCGGACGACGAGTGTGATGAACAGACGCTGAATCTCGTTGCAGGACAGCGGGACCAGCCCATCCGGGGCGGGATGGCTGGCGTGTTCGTCGGCGCGGACGACAGCGAGGAAGGCATGGGCGAGCATGGCGAGGGTGACTCAGCGGACCCAGGAGGGATAGCGGCGGACCTGGTGCTCATCGAGTCCGGCCAGCCCCTTCTCGGCCTGGAAGGTCTCTTCCACCCGCTATCTGGATCCGGTGACCCGCACCAGCTCGGCCAGCGGCACCGGCCGGGGCGAGAAGCAGCGGTAGTAGGCAAGTTCTCCGGTGGAGCGGTTACGGCGGATCAGCAGCTGGTGGCGGCCCGGGCACGGGCCGGCCAGGTCGATGACGGCCCAGTCGTAGAAGCGGTGCCCCTTCGCACCGTGTCCGGCCGACAGCCTCTGCCAGGCCCGCTTCGGCAGCCGTTTGACCAGATGGTCGGCCCGGAACTTGCCTGCTGGGGTGGGGACTTCTACGGAGCAGGCCACCGCAAGGACGTAGCCAATGCCGCGTTCTGCCAGAGCTGTGCGCAGTTTCGGGTTGTCGCCGTAGACCTCATCCCCGGTGACCCAGCCCACGTGGTGTCCGGCGTCGAGGAACCGTTCGATCATCGTGCGGGCCAGTTCCGGCTTGGTCGCGAAGACGATGTCCTCGCCGAGCCCTGCTGCCCGGCATCGTTCCGGGTCGCGCGTCCAGGAGCGCGGGATGTACAGCTCCCGGTCCACCGCCGCGTGTCCCCGATCGCCCGCGTAGACGAGGTAGACCGCGACCTGGGAGTTCTCGATCCTGCCGGCGGTACCGGTGTACTGGCGTTGGACGGCGACGGTGTGGGTGCCCTTCTTCACGTCGCCGGTCTCGTCGACGACCAGCACCGCGGCCTCGTCGTGGAGGTGCTCGATGACGTATTCGCGCACGTCATCACGGATCGCGTCGGCGTCCCAGACGGCCCGGGACAGCAGGTGCTGCATGCCGTGCGGGGCGGTATCGCCAGCCCACTCCGCGATCGTCCAACAATTCTTGCGCGGCAGGTCCGACAGCAGACCCAGCACCAGCCGCCCGGCCCGCAGCCGAGGCTCGACCCTCGCGAACCGGCCCGCTATCCGGCCCATGGCAACCTCGAACGCCTCCCGCCAACGCGCGGGATCTATGCTGTGGCCCGCGGCCACCGTCTCGTCGTCAGTCCACACAACTCACGATGATCAACGGTGGCCGCACCTCTTGTGGTCTCCCCCTGTCAGTGCCGGACGAGACAGAACGGGTGTCCTGCCGGATCCCCGAAGATGCGCCAACTCCGTTGTCCGTCACCCGCGTCGAGCAGTACGGCGCCCTGCTTGAGGACGTCTTCCTGAGCTTGTTCCAGGTCCTTGACCTCCAGGTCGAGGTGGAACTGCTGGGGGTGAGTGGAGTCCGGCCACCGCGGCGGCTGGTAGTTGTCCACCCGCTGGAAGGCCAGCACGAACCCGCCGTCAGTGTGGAGTGTGGCCCAGCCCTCCCCGAGCGACCACCGCGGATCCGGCTGGTTCACTACGCCACCGAGAAGCGACTGGTAGAACCGGGACAGCCCGACGACATCGGCACAGTCCAACACCACGCACTGCAGCTCAGTGGTCGGCTCCGGAAGTCCTTCGGGGGTTGATCACGTAGCAGGCACAGCGGAGGATTCTTCCTGGCGAAGGGCAGTGTCCCGGTCGAGTCTGGCCAGCAGATCGTCCAGGTCGGAGGTGGTGAACTTCCACTGGAACGGCTGTGCTGTGACGTTGTAGCGGTCTTCGAAGGCTCGGAGCCGGTTCCTGACCTGGGCAAGGTCGGTGAAGTCGTTGGGTGACACGACCTTGCGCTGGACGATGCAGAAGTAGATCTCCACCTGGTTGAGCCAGAAGGCGTGGACTGAGCCGCGTGCATCGTGAAGTCGCAGGTTACGGGTCTGGTGTGCGCAGGGTTCTCGATACTTGTGCAAGTCGCGGGCGGATGACTTCGGTGAAGATCGTCGGGCGTCCCATTCCGGTGGTCTGCTGGGTTCGGCTGCGCCCGCGACCAACCCGCGCCTACGATCCGTCGGCAGGTCGGCACGCCATGAGATCGAGGGGACTGCGGAAATGCAGGAGCGGCAGTGGATCACCACTCGCCGAGGCGAACTGGATTCCCTCGCCGAGCAGTTGACCAAACAGCTGCAGGAGGTCCAGGTCGAGCGGGACGAACTGGCGATCGCGGAACGAGTGTTGAACCGATTGGCCGAGCAGGCCCAGGCCGACGCCGAAGCTGTCGCTCCGGTGTCCGCGAAGGTGGCCGGGCGGGCGGTCTTGCTCATCCCGCACCGCAGCGACGCGGCCGACGAGGACGCGTTGCCCGGCGACTACCGCAAGATCCTGGCGATCGTGCGGGAGGCCGACGGCCCGGTGCAGGTCAGGGTGGTCGGCGAGCGGCTGGGCCTGGAGACTTCGGTGCGCGGCAAGCTGGAGCCGTTGCGCGCGAAGATGACCAAGCTCGCCGACCGCGGATGGCTGCACAAGCGGCCCGACGGGCGGTTCACCGCGCGTCCGTGACCGCGCAGGACGGGGCGTAACTGGCGGGCCCCCGACGGCAGTTGAGTCTGGTGTGAAGAAAGCCAACCACGTCGTCGAGGGCCCTGACGGCCTTGTCTACACCGCCCGTCTGCCGCTGTCGAGCGCCACCCTGAACTATCTCGCCGCCCTGATACGCGGCCACTGCAAGAAGATCAGCTCACGGTGGCGGGCCCTGCCCCCGGGAAGGATCGCCGCCATCGTGCTCGCAGTACTGCGCTGTGACCAGCGGCCGGGCGATCTGGCTGGCGGCAACGGGATACACCGCACCACCGTCACCCGGTGGGTCCGCGAAGTCGTCGGCCTGCTGGCCGCCCGCACCCCGCGCCTCCAGCGGGCCCTGAAGAAGATCGCCCGAACGGGCGGCGGAGTCGTACTGCTGGACGGCACGCTGATCCGCACCCGACGCCGCACCGGCACAGCGAACCGGAAGAACTACTCGGGCAAGCACAAGTGCCATGGCCTGCTCGTGATCGCCCTCACCGACGACCGTGGCCGGCTGCTCTGGGTCTCGGCGACCCGGCCCGGACGGACCTCGGAGATCACCGCCTGCCGGCACGACCAGCTCACCGCCAAGCTGCGGGCGGCCGGGCTCGGCGCCATCGCCGACCTGGGATTCGTCGGGCTCGACGACAGCGACCCGGACGCCGGCCCAGCGGTGATCACCGGCTACAAGGCCGCTCGGAACCGGCCCCTGGCACGGGGACAGAAGCTATCCAATAAGGCGCTGGCAGCCGTCCGGGCCCCAGTCGAGCACGGATTCGCCCACCTCAAGAACTGGCGCGTGCTCGGCAGGCTCCGCACCGACCCCAAATGGGCGACCGCCCTTGTCAGGGCCCTACTGGTCCTCACGAACCGCGAAGTCACCCGCTGACCGACGATCTTCACCGAAGTCACCCGCCCGCGACCAGCACGAGCTTCCTGAACCCCGCGCACACCAGCCCCCTCACCAGCAACTTCACGATGCACACCGCTCACTGGGGGGTGGACCATGACCGCGTTCGGGAAGACGTTGGTCAGGCGGTTGGCTGCCTTCTGCCCGCGGTGGGAGGAGCCGTTGTCCACGACCCAGAAGAGACGCTCCGCGCTGGCGTACGGCTCTTGGCCCATGACCTGGGCGACCAGGTGCATGAACGGGTCGATGCCGGTGCGGGGCTCGGTGCGGCCGAACACCCGGGCGTGGTGGACATCGTAGGCGGCGAGGTAGGCCAGGGCACCGCCGCGCCCGTAGGTGTGGTTGACCCGCATCGCCCGGGCCTGTCCGGGGGCCAGGGTGGGGTGGCAGCGGCAGCGGGCCTGGATGGAGGTCTTCTCGTCCGCGCTGATGACGTACTCGTCCGGTCCGAGCGGTTCGCCCTGCCAGGTGCGGGCGTACAGGTCCAGTACACGGGCGGCCTTGGGTCCGAAATCGGGGTCGTGGATGAAGATCCAGGAGCGGTGCTGCCAGGGCTTGAGCGCATCCTGGGCCAGCCAGCGGCGGACGGTGGACGCCGACACGGCCGGGGCGATGCCCCGTACCACGGCCTCGCGGGCCAGCTCCGGGCATGACCAGCGTGACAGCGGCGCGTCGGTCTCGGCGGGCAGTTGGCAGGCCAGGGCCTTGGCCCGGGCGGCCTGCAGTGCGGTGAACGAAGGCGGGCGACCGGGGCGCCGGCGGTCGGCCGGCCCAGCCATGCCCTGCTCGGCGAACCGGCCCCGCCACCTGCGCACGGTATCCAGGTGCAGGCCCGTCTCGCGGGCGATGCGCGCGTTGGAGCGGCCCCGTGCCGCGTGAAGCACGACGTTCGCGCGCATCCGCGCCTGGTGGGGCGTCTTGTAGCCGTAGGCCATCTTCTTCAGCCGGTGCCGCTGCGAGGCGGTGAGCGATATCGGGCAGGCGGCGGCACGGGGTAAGGCAGGCAGGCCGATCAGCAGAAGTGGATCTTACCGGCTGGAGCCTGCCGCACCACTGCCGCGGGTGCCCAGGCGGGACGGCCCCATGTCCACCGACCACCTACGACACTCAAGCCCCTGGGCCCGCGCAGCTGCTGCAGGAGCGGGCGGCGCTGGGCGGTGTCGACCAGTTCCGGCGGTGTGGTTCCGGTCAGGCAGGGGTTCGGTTCGGGACAGAGTCCGAGGATGGCGGGGTTCGGACGGGTGGGGGCTGCTTACTGTCGACGAGGTCTGTTGGCAACTATCTCCGGGATGGGCGCGCGGCTTCGAAGGATCTGAACGGACCCGGCAATGCCCCGACTTCACTGCGCGTCTTCTGCCCGCATCGTGTGAACCACCGAGGTAGGGGGTCCTTAGCGTGCCGTCCTTGCTCCATTATGAGATCCTCACGGATCCGACATCGCTTCAAGCCTCGCGTCCTGGTGCGCCGTCCGCGGGGACGGTATACCTGATCGTCTCCAATCCGCACCTGGCCAACGTGAAGTGGCAGCACATCGATGTGCTGATACCGATCGGCAGCGGCAGCGGTGACCTGACGGACAACGCCGCAGCGATCACCGCGAGTATCCCCAGGAGTTACCAGCCACTGCCCGGTGACGACGCCCCGGCCTTCACTTGGCGCAGCGGGGACCGCTTCCGGGCCGCAGCCCCCACGGGGCAGGATATGACGCTGCCCGGACAGGAGCACATGGTCCTGAAGCTGGAGAACATCCCTGTCTCCGAGCATGCGGGCCTGGCCGTCGTGTCGATCCATGAGCTTGCCTACGGCGGCGACAACAACGCGCCGGCGTATAACCCGCAACACCCCTACTACTACGGAACCACGCTCGGGCTGGTGAAGCAGACGCCGCAGGTCCCGCAGAACTTCCGCGCGGAACTGTCCCTGGTGGGCGAGAGCCAGAACGTCGTCCTGCACTGGGACGGGCCGAACAGCCTCAAGTACTGGATTCGCCATCCGGACGGGTCCCCGGAAGAGGTTCCGCCGGTGCAGCCCGGTCCGACACCTTACGGGCACCACACCCACACACTCCGACGCCCCCTGAAGCGGGGCACCACCTACACCCTCGTAGCCGGGACCGTCGGCACCAACGGGCAGGCGCAGGAGGGGTACTTCCTCACCACCACCGTCCACGCGCTCATCCCCGAGTTCGAGAGCGGGACGCGCGCCCCGTGGATCGAGGGGACGACGGACCGAGGCCGGGTCACCTTCACCAGGGACGGCGCGAGGGCCGACGACTTCAACAGTGTCCTGGGGACGATCGAAGCCGCGATTGCCGACGTCCACGACGTGAGGACCGGGAGGGTCAAGGGACGGAGCGCCGACTCCGGCTGGATCGGCTTCCCCGACACCGGCATCACCGTTCACCACGGCCCCAACCAGGACCTCGGCGTCGTCACCGCCGAGCTCATCGACGTCAAGGGCGTCAACACCACGTGGGTCGGTGATCGCGACAGTGGCAAGGGCTGGATCGGGTTCCCCCAGCCGGGCATCGACGTCCGCAAGGACGGCGGCCAGGCATGGGGCTCCGTCTCGGCCGACACAGCGGACCTGAACAGCGTGACCACACAGTGGGTCGAGGGACCCAACGACAAGAAGAGCCGCCTTGCCTTCACCGACACGGGAGTGAAGATCACCGACCCCGACCGCCACAGGGGCACCATCGTGGCGGGCGAGACCAACGTTCGCAGTGTCGTCACCCCTTGGGTGTCAGGGCCTATGCCCGGAGCGGGATGGATCGCTTTCCGAGTGGAGGGGGTGGATGTGATGCGGGACAGTGAGGTCTCCTTCGGCACGATCCGAGCCGCCTCGTACGAGGAGAAGCACGGGGGGACCGGACGCCCCCTGCACCGAAGGCTCCCCCCTTATGAATGGCCGCCGAAGTCGAACAAGCAGACACCTTCCACTAACAGCCACCTGCGCGAGGATCCGGAATAGACGACCAGGCCGGCTTCCTTCGGATCATCGAGCGGCCAGGATGAGGATGCCTGCGACGAGGAGAGCTGCCGGCGCAGAGGTTTCTCAGGCCTCGTGTCGGCGACGTGCGGTGAGGCTGGTTACCCCGCTGAGCGCTTGCCGCCCGTCCTCCAGGTGGGCTTTGCCGATAGCCAGCCGGCGGATTGCCTCGGCGTAGATGCGGACCAGCTTGCCCAGGCCGCTGTTCTCTCGCCGGAGGCGGGCGATCTCGTCATCGGACCGGACGCTGTCCTTCGGGGCCGTGGCCGAGCGGCGCCGGTCGGCCAGCTGGCTCTGCAGTCAACCCCCCGAAGGACTTCCGAACGCGACCACTTAGCGATCATGCAAGGCAGCGTCTCACGGCACCTGATCACGATCTGCGACTGGAGTACTTACTCCAGTCGCAGATCGTGACCTGACGTGAAGGCAGCTGCGGTGCGAAATGAGGGATGTACGGCGGGGTTGTGACGGCGTCAGTTCCACCTGTTCGTAACGCTGACAACCGTTCTGCCGCTCCGCAGCGCCCCGCCCTGCTCACCCTGCATCGACGCTGCCCACTCTGGCGTCAGCGCCACATGTACGCGCACGCTGGCACCACTACCGAACCCACCTCGCGCTCATTGTGTGACGCGGTGTCGGATCACGATCGGGATTGGAGTGCTGAGCCGCTTCCGTCAGTTTCCAGTCAGGATCAAGCCGCCGTCGACGGTGAGCACGGTGCCGGTGACGAACTGGTTCTCCATCAGGTAGAGGTTTGCTGCGGCGATCTGCTGCGGCTCGCCGATCGCGCCGGTGAGGGCGCGCCGCGCGAAGGTGTCGAACACGGCCGCACGCTGGGGTTCGGGAACAGCGTCCCACAGCGGGGTACGGACGGCGCCCGAGCGAACGGCGTTCACGCGTACGGGGGCGAGGTCGAAGGCCAGCCCGCGGGTGAGGCCCTCGGTGGCCGCGGATCCGGCGGAGGCGAGGGCGGCGCCGGGGACCGGACGGACGCCGACCGTGCCCGTGGTGAAGGTGATCGAGCCGCCGGGGCGGATGCAGGGGGCCGCGTGCTTGGCGACGGCGACGGCTCCCCAGAACCGCACATCGAAGGTACGGCGGGCCTGGTCGAGCGGGAGTTCGGCGAGCGCGCGGCGATCGGGCTGGTCGCCGGCGGTGAACACCACGTGGTCGAGTTCGCCGACCCGGGCGAACAGGTCGGCGACGGCCGCCTCGTCGCGTACGTCGAATGCGGCGCCGTCGCACGAGTCCGGGAGTTCGGCGAGCGCGACGTCGATGCGCTCCTTGCTGCTTGAGGCGATGGTGACGACGGCACCGGCTTCCGCGGCCGCGTGGGCCGTGGCCAATCCCATGCCGGAACTGCCGCCGATGACGACGATGCGCTGACCGTTGAGCGTCATGGTGCTCCTCCTGGATCCGTCAAGGCGATGTCTCATTGAGACATCACCGTAGCACCTTAATGTCTCAATGGGACATCAGTGCTAGAATCCCGGCTATGCCACGTTGGGAGCAGGGAGCGGAGGACCGGCTGCGCGAGGCCGCGCTGGCGCTGTTTCTCGAGCACGGGTACGAGAACGTCACCGTCGCGCAGATCACCGAGCGCGCCGGACTGACGCGTCGCACGTTCTCCCGCTACTTCACCGATAAGCGCGACGTACTCTTCGCCGGCTCGGACCAGCTTCCGGCCGCCCTCGCCGACGCCGTATTGAAGGCCGACGCCGAGCTCACTCCCTTCGAAGCCCTGCTCGACGCCCTCGAGAAGGTCGGCGACGTACTGGCAGAACGGGTCGCCCCGCACGCCGCGCAGCGACAGGCCATCGTCGACAGCAGCACCGAACTCCAGGAGCGCGGCCGCACCAAGTTCGCCGCCGTCTCCGACGCCCTCGACACAGCTCTCCGCCAGCGCGGAACTACCCCACCGACGGCAGGCCTACTGGCGAACGTCGGCGTCGCCATCTTCCGGACCGCGTTCGCCCGCTGGGTCGATGAGCCGGACGCCGCCGCCTACTCAGCCCGGGTACGCGAAGCCGCCGACGAACTCGCCCACGCGCTCGACCGTCGCTGACCAGACCCCCCTCGAACCCGAATCGACACCGGCCAAAGATCGCTCGGCGTCAAAAGACGCACGAAACGAGCCGAGCCCGCAGCGGCCTGATCCACCGGCGAGGCATCTACGTTGGTCCGCGTGGCGACGACACCACCGAGCCCGAGCACGCTGGTACCTCTGCCACGCACGCCTCGCCCTCAGCACGTAACGCAGCGCCCGGTCACGATCTGCGGCTGGAGTACTTACCGGGTCTTCCGCGCGGGGGTCCTGGGTGTGATCAGGGCCTGGGTGGCCGGTTCGGGTTCGAGGCCGAGGTCGGCCAAGTGCCGCTGGAGGCGCGTGTACGTGTGCCGTGCGGCGTCGTGGCGGCCGGCGGTTTGGTAGAGGCGGATGGCGTGCTGGTACAGCTGCTCGTGGTCGGGGTGGAGTGCGATGACGTGTTCCAGTGCGGTGAGAGCCGCGTCGGTCTGGTGCGTGTCGGTGGCGTGTTCGGCGTGGTGAGCCAGGCGCAGGACGACGTCGGCTGCTTTGGTGGCGAGGTGTTCGCGGATGCCGTCGGCCCACAGGTGGTCACCGCCGTGGACGAAGACTCCGCGGTAGTGGCGCAGTGCCTCGCGTACGGAGGACAGTTGCGTGCTCGGGTCGCCGGCGGCCGAGATCCGGTTCAGAGCTGCGGTGAAATCAGCGAGGTCTGTTTCCACAAGTTCGGGATGGAGCTTGTGGAGTTCCCCTTGAAGCAGTACGAATTCCTGTTGGGTAATTCCAGTCGCCGCTCGCAAGGCCCGTCGCACGGCGCGTCGTAGATTCTTCAGCTCGCGCGCGTTCTGCTCGATATCGCCGTCCAGGCGCAGGTTCTCGGCGATGTCGGCGGCCAGCAGGCCTGCCGGGTGGGCGGCCAGCAGGGCCAGGAATTCCCGTACTTCCGCTCGGAGGTTGACGCCGACAGGATCGTCGCTGCCCCGCGCGTAGAGGGTGACGGGGCCCAGGACGTGCAGGCGGATCGGCTTGTGCTGCTCGGGCCGCCGCGATTCGCATGATTCGGCAGGACGCGGGAGAGACGCGGGAGCGGCCGGTTCGGCGTCGTTGTCCTCGTCGGCCTCGGCCGGATCTCCAGCGGGTGGTGCGAGTGTCTCCGTGCGTTCGGCGGGGATGACGCGCAGCCGGGGGCGTTGTCCATGGGCGGCGAGGACGACTTCGATGACGTCCCGGGCGGCTTCGGCGGTGAGCTGGAACAGGCGCAGTTCTTCCGTCCACGATGCCCGTGCGGCACGCGAGGAGGTCCTTGTCGGCAGGCTCGTGGCGCCGCCGGCGGCAATGTGCCATGGGGTGGTCCCGGGCAGGGCGGTATCGAGGGTGAGGACCAGCAGGGCGTCGGGGTCGGTACGCGTGGCCAGCGCCTGGAACTGCCCGGTGTGAGCCGGTTCCGGCGTCGCGAGGAGGAGCAGGATGCCGGGGCCGGCGCCGTGCTGCTCTTCGTGATCGCCGTCAGGCCCCGCCACCGCCGCTTCCGGGCCGGGCTCCTGTGTCTGCTGCCGATGCCTCGCATGGGCGATCAGATGCTCTTCGGCCAGCTTGATGGCATGAGCCGTGTCGGTCGCCTGGGTCAGGGCCGTGAATTGAGAGGGAAGCCCAGGAAGCAGGCGGTCCGTCAACTCTTTTGGTACGACAGCCCGTAGAAGCGGTTCCTGCGGGCGTTGGCGTTCGGCGGCGGTGAGGATGCCGCACAGCAGGGCGCGGGTGGCCGCCTCGGCGCCGGGACCGCTCCAGTCGCAGCCTCCGTCGTAGGCCAGGGCGTCGAGGGCGATCTCCGTGTCGTCGGCCTGGCCGATGGTCACTGCCTGAACCGGCTTGGGTCGTTGGGGCTGAGTGCGGCGGGTGACGAGCGTGTCCGGGTCCGTCGGCGTGCGCGGGAGCGCGGCTTCTCGTGCCGCCCGTGTGGCTTTCTCGACGACTGGGCTGAGCTCCGGCTCGTGTACGTCCGTGCCCGGCCGGCGCGAGCGGTTGCGGTGGACGCGGACGTAGCGCAGTGCGGCCAGCAGCCCGGCCGCGGTGGTGATGCCGATCAGGCTCGCTTCACCGACGCTGACAGCGACCGCCCCTCGCCCAGTATGACGTTGCGCATCTCCACGCCTTCGGTCTGCGTCGTCCTTCTGCGCGCTGTGAGGAGCGGCCTGCCGTGGAGCTGCGGGCTTGTCCGGGGTCTCCGGCGTATCGGGGACGGAGGGCGCGGGCGAGGTGAGATGTGCGGGAGGCGGAGTGACCGTTTCAGCGACGGGGATGGCCAGCCGCCAACCCGGCAGGATCAGATCCGGGTCGGTCAGTTGTCTACCGTCGGGCTGGACGCGGTCCTTGTTCAGCTTGTAGATCCGCGGCCATTTCACGGGATCGTCCAGGTGCGTCGCCGCGATGTCCCACAACGTGTCGCCGGCTACCACCGTGTACTCGACGAGCCGATGCCCCTCGGCCGCCTCCGCCGAAAGCCGCATTCGAGCGTCGTCACCCCCGGCCTTCGAGCCTTCCGACCGGGATACGGCTGCCAAGGCCAACGCGGGGTGCAGCGGTGCCGTCGCCGCTACCCGTGACGTCAACTCTCGAATTCCTGACGGCTGCTGGGCGCTCGCGGCATGAGGTCGCCACAGCCCGAGGACGGCCAGGACGAGGGTGCCCACGCACAGCGCCGCCAACGACCGCTTCAAGGAGAGCGTGGCCACGTGCTCGGCGTGCACGCCACGGTCGCGCATCAGCTGCGGCAGATGCGTCGCGTACCAGGCAATCTCCCGCACCACCGAGCAGGCGAACGCGCCCCAGCACACCCAGCCGAACAGCGCCAGCAGCTCGATCATCAGGGGATCGCCGACGGGCTCCGCGAGCCGATCGGTCAACTCCCGCCATGAGAACACCTGCTCGGGCCAGGGGACACCGGCCGCCGCCCACAGCACCCAGGGCATGCCGACCAGCAGGGCGAGCGTGATCAGGCCGGTGCCCGCCGCAGTGGCCGCTGCACGCAGCCGTACGCGGGCAAAGTAGTGGGACGTCATACGCAGGTGGTCCTTCCTTGCCCCGGTTACGGCGTCACGCGCTCGGCCTGAGCGGTGGCGGACGCGGTGACGGTCAGGGTGCGTAGGCCGATGAGCTGGAGGATCTGCGCGCGCTGATGGTGGGTGACGCGCACCGTCACCTTGTCGCCGTGCGCCGTCGCCGTACCGCTGTCGCCCGTGGAGGCGACATACGCCCGCGCCGCGGCCGCGGCCTTCTCCCCCATCAGCCGAACGTCGTCCGTACGGCGCAGACGCCCGATGTCCACCTGCTGCGCGCCGGTGCGGGCGGCCTCCTGAGCCGTGTCCAGGGCGCGGGCCTTGCCGGCCAGTGCCAGCCCGCCGTCCACGACGATCCCGGCGAACAGCCACAGGGCCAGTACGGTGCCGACGACGAACGCGGTGACCTGCCCGCGGTCGTCGCCTCCCGTCACACGGCCCCAGGCCCAGGACTTCAGCCGATTGGGCATGTTCATGGGGTGCTCCGGTAACGGTCAACGGGCGAGTGGGCCGTGTCAGCCACCGTCACGCTCCCGGGCATGGGGATGATCGTGAGGTTTCGAAGATCGGCGGTGCAGGTCACGGTGGCTGATGTGCTGCCGCCCGGTGTCAGGCTGCCGGTGGCGACCGTGACCTTGGGGCGCGCACAGGCGCTGCGGGCGGCGTGCAGAGCGTCCTGCGCCGCACGCTGTGCATCGGAACGGGCATGAGGTTCCGTGCGGGCCAGGGAAGCGGCGCGGGCGGCCTGGTGGGCGGCGTCTGCGACCACGAGTCGCGCGTCCGAGAGGCGTCCCAGCGCGACGACGGTCAGCATCACCATGACGAGCAGCGGGGTCACCAGCACCAGCTCGACCGCCGCCGACCCACGGTCCACCCGCCCTTCGGGGCCGCCCGTCATGGTGTTGCTCCTTGCGGCGTGGTGAGTCGTTCGACGGCTCCGGAGGCCATGCCGGTGGCGTGCAGGTTGAGGCCGGGCACCACGGGCATCACGGCTCCCCGCACCGTCACGGTCGCCTGGACCGCTGTGCGGCGCACGGTCACGGACGGCGAGGTGAGGATGCGGCCTTTGAGTTGGGCGAGACTGGTCCGGGCCTGGGCCTGCCCGTCGGCGGTCGTCGCGTTCTTCGCGCGGGCGGCGGCCAGGGCACGTTCGGCGGTGTACTGCGCGATGTGCTGAGCGTGCCAGGCGAGTGCGAACTGCACGCTGAGCAGCATCATCAGCAGCACTGCCGGAACGACCAGCACCAGCTGGGTGGTTGCCGCGCCACGGTCGTCACGGAACCCGCTCGGGACGTACGGCATGCCCTATCCGAGGTCGATGCTGTTGGCTCGGGCAGTGACCTTGGCGACGATGATGCCGACGACCGTCAGGCCGAGGATCGCGAGCAGTGCGGTGACCACGATCGTCTCCGTGGTGTAGCCCGCGTCGTTGCGGGCGGCGTGCCGTACGCGGGCGAGATGCCTGCGCGCGGTGGCGATCAGGTAGTCCAGGTGCATACGAGACATGCGGATCGTTCTCCGGTCGGTGGTGTGCGTGGGGTGAGCTGCGTGCATCCGAGACGGGCGTCAGGTGGCCGTCAGCACATGGGCGAGGGCCGGGTAGCCGATCAGCAGCAGGAAGGCGGCGAAGAGCACGACCACGGGCAGGGACATCTGCTCAGTGGCGGCCTGAGCGGCGCCGTCGGCCTCGGAGATACGGCGGCGGCGCATCGCCCTGGCCTTCGCCGCGAGCGATCCACGGACTTTGGCGCCCTCCGCGCCGGCCAGGCCGAGAGTGGCGGCAAGCTCGACAAGGTCGGTCACGGCCAGCTGCCGCCCGAGGTCGCCGAGGTGCGTCCAGGGGCTGGTGCGGGTCAGCTGAGCGACATGCAGAGCATGGCGGAGCTTCCCGGCCGCCCACCCTGTCGGAGCGTGGACGGCATGGGTGAGAGCCTGCTGCACTCCGGCCCCGCCCGCGAGCGCGATCACGGTGAGGTCCAGGACGAGGCTGAGGGTGTGCCGCATCTCGCGACGCCGCAGGGCAGCCTGCCTTCGCACCGCAAGATCGGGGGCAAAGAACAGCACTACGGCGAGCGCCAACGAGCCGCTCACCGGCGCCCACGTTCCCGTGTCCATCCCCGCGCCGAGGCGGATCAGCGCCACCGCGAGCCACGGTGCGGCCAGTCCGGCGATCGCGCAGGTCGCCTTGCCCGCGAGATGTCTGTCGACGTCCTGCCCGCACACGGCGAGGTCCGCGCGCAGAGAAGCGGTGGGCAGGCCGAGCGCCCGCACCAGCGGGATGAATCGTCGGCCCAGCCGGGTCGCCCATTCCTCGCCCTCGGCCTCCGGCACTGACGCCGGCGGGAGTGGCGGAGCGTCGAGCGCGGCCAGGACGTCGGCGAGGGCGGGGCGAGGCGGGCGCAGCCCGTGGACGAGGGCGGTCAGGCCGGCCCCGAACATGGCTCCCAGTACCAGGACAGTGATCATCGTGTCCCTCCCGGCACCGCGCCGACGCCCACGGGGCCGGGTGCGGTCGCGGAGCTCATCAGACGTACGGGTTCGTCGACACGACCGATCGCGGTCAGCCAAGCGAAGGACGTAGCGAACAGCGCGCCCACTGCGGCCAGGACCACCTGCCCGGCGAGCGTGTCGAACGGGTCCAGGTAGGGACGGTTGAAGACCACCAGCCCCACCGCCATCCCGAGCGTGACGCTTACGGTGACCCGGACTCCGGTGCGGATGCTGGCCCGCCCGGCGTCGACGCGCTGCCGCATCGCCACCTGCTCGCGCACCGATTCCGCCAGCTCACCGAGTAGTGGTCCGAGTTGGCTGCCCTGCTGCTCAGCCGCCATGACGAGCGCGGCGACCACCACGTCGGCCAGTGGATCGTCCGCTTCCTCCGCGAAGGCTCGCAGCGCCGCAGGCAGCGGACGTCCGGCACGCACCGAAGCGACCAGACTGCCGAGTTCCCGTTCCAGCGCGGTGGGGGCGATGTCCGCG
The DNA here is from genome assembly GCF_044767525.1 of Streptomyces sp. NPDC101234. Taxonomy (NCBI): domain Bacteria; kingdom Bacillati; phylum Actinomycetota; class Actinomycetes; order Kitasatosporales; family Streptomycetaceae; genus Streptomyces; species Streptomyces sp. NPDC101234. The sequence continues at coordinate 72,918 of NZ_JBIWOA010000026.1, forward strand.
GTGACGAGGACCGCCTGCTCCAGGCCTGCGGCGGCGGACAACGTGTCACGGAGCATCTCCGTCCAGGTGGCCAGCGCCTCCATCCGCTCCGTACGCCGCGCGGCCTGCCGGTCCGGGCCGAGCAGCCCGGGCAGGGTGAGCAGTGCCGCCGTGGTGAGCAAAGCGGCAACCGGCCACGCGGTCAGAGCTCCGACGGCGATCCCGGTCACCCCTGCAATGGTCACCCGTCGCTTGGTCCAGTTCTCGGGCAGACGCTCCATGAGGCTCCGCACAGCGCCGGCCTGTACCTCACGGTCCGGGCGGCGCACGGAGCCGTAGACGATGGTGACGAGGCCGAGTCCGAAGAGCGCTCCGAGCACCGCCACGACCGCCGTCAGCGAGCCGTTCGTGAATTCCATGCCCGTCACGCTCCCCACCGGGGAACGGCGACCGCCTGCGGCTCCAGGCCGGCCGCCATGAGGTCCTGGAGCGTCTCGGCGCGCAGCGGGGCGGCGGGCTCGGCCCGTCCGTTCGGGCCGGGCCGGTAGACCTCGTTGGAGACGACCTGTGCCCCGTCGGCGTCGATGACCTCGCGCACGGAGTCGACCACCCGCCGGCCGTCGGCATCCCAGCCGAGGTGGACGACGAAGTGCACGGCGGAGGCCACGAGCAGGTTCGTCGCTTCGAGCGACAAACGCTCCGGTGCCTGGGCTGCATACGAGGCGAGCTTGGTGAACACGCCCCGGGAGGTGGAGGCATGGATGGTGGACAGAGAGCCGTCGTTGCCCTGGGACATGGCGTTGCACATCGGGATCACCTCCGCCCCGCGGATCTCCCCGACGATCACCCGGTCCGGAGACATCCGCAGCCCCCACCGCACCAGCTCCGCCTGGTCGATGCCGCCCTGGCCCTCGATGTTCGGCTCACGGGCCTGCATCGCCACCACGTTCGGATGCGCCCGGGTGTCCGCGTCCAGCCCCAGCTCGAAGGTGTCCTCGATCGTCACCAGCCGCTCGGCCGGCGGGATCTCGCTGGCGAACGCCCGCAGCACCGTGGTCTTGCCGACGTTGGTGCCGCCGCCGATCACGATGTTCTTCCGGGCCCGCACCAGCGCGGCAAGGAACGCGGCCAGCTGCGGGTCGCACACTCCCAGCCGTACAAGCTCGGCCATCGACGTGGCCGGGAAGCGATGCCGCCGAATCGTCAACGACACCCGACCGGTCACCGCCATCACGGCAAACAGCCGAGAGCCATCCGGCAGTTGAAGATTCAGACGCGGCATGCCGCGGTCGAATCGCCGTTCCTCACCGTCCACGCTCGCCGCGAGGGTGCGCGCGAGTTCCACGAGCTCGGCGTCCGAGGCAGCCACCGGTGGCCGACGATGCCACTGCCCGTGTGCGTCCTTGACCCACACCACATCGCAGCCGTTGACGCAGATGTTCTCCAGGCTTTCGTCAGCGAGGAGCCGCTCCAGTCCCCCGGTGCCGAACAGCGAGTCCTCCACGGCCTGCGCGATCCGCTGCTCGGCCCATTGATCGAGTCCCTGGCCGCCTTCGGTCACGGTCCTGCGCCAGTGAGTGCCGAGTTCCTCGCCCAGCAGGCGCTTCACCGTGTCCCGCCGCGCCATGTCGTCCTCGGGCGGGAGCCCGGCCGCCTCCCGCTCACCGGCGTACGCCGCAAGCCGGGCCACCACACGTTGCCTGACCAAGTCCGCCAGTTCCCGTTCGTGCGCTCCGAACTGGCCCGGCACCGCGCCTACGGACATGCCCACTGCGCTCATACGCCGCTCCCCTCTGCCGCGGCCTCCACCAGCGCCGCCCGCATCTGCCTGACCACTCCGGCGCGCTCAGGCGCCTCCACCTGCCCGCCGGCTCCACTGATCTGCCGGGCGAGGAGATGCGCGGCGGCCATCAAGGGCAGCGTGCGGAAACCGGAAGTACGCAGGGTGATCCGCCGTTGGCTGCGCATCGCGGCCACGGTCCTCACATCCCACGGCAGGAAGACCACGTCCTGAATGCCGAGGGCCTGGGAAATCTCCTCCGGCGGAAACGGGCACGGCCCGACCACGACGAGAGTGATCCGCCGGGCCTCTTCGGCGACGCCCAGGAGGTGCGCGTAGACGTGGGTCAGCGCCTCCGGACAGCCGCGCGTCACCAGCATCACGTGATCCGACGAGGCCAGCAGCCCATCGACGTCCCCGCCGATCCTCCCGACGTCCAGGAGCGCCGTGCCCCGGTCACCGACGTCTCCGGTCAGAACGCGCCGCCCGCTCTCAGCAGCCAACACCCGTACCGCCTCGCCGCACGCACCCCGGCCGGCGGGTGCCACAACAGCCCGCACGTTGAAAGGCAGTTCGGCGACCGCTCCCAGAAGCGAACCCGGTTGGGGTTGCCGGGCTGCGGCGGCAGCATCCAGCAGGCCAGGCGTGTACGGCGCGCCGTACCGCGTGGCGAGATCACCACCCCAGACATTGGCCTCTACGACGACCGGCCGTACACCACCGTCCGCTTCGTGAGGCCACGCAGCGGCCAACGCCAGCGCGGTCGTCGTCACTCCCGGGGCACCGGTCAGCGAGCCCAAGGTGATCAGCCGCCTCACGGTGCCTCACGCCCCTCGGCCGGAAGCACCACGATCCGCGGGTACTCGAACGCCGCTGCCCGGCGCACCGCACCGGTCTCCACCAGCACCGTCACCACCCGCACACCGCTGGCGGACTCCGGGGCCTTCACACCGGTCACCGTCCCGACGACGGCAGCCGGCGCCTTGTCCTCTGCCTCCTTGTCCACAGAGCCGCCCTCGGTGGACGGGCCCGGGAGCACGGCGACGCGTTCTCCCCGCGCAAGCTCGGGCGGAGCACCCCCCGTCTCGACCGCGAGCGACAGCTGCGACCACCCGGAAGGTGGAAAATCCGCCCGCTTCCCGACCTGCTCCCTCGCAAGCAGTGACCCGGCCACCAACGGCACCCTGGCCTGCCGTCCCACCACCTGCGCCCGGTCGGCAACCCGCACCACGCCCGCCTCAGCCGCAACCTCGACGGAACGCAGATCACCGGCGGTAAACACGTGCCCGGCCGGTACGTCCCGGGCGAGCACCAACACGTCCGTACGACCGCCCAGCTCCGTCGCAATCAGCGTGAAGCCGACCGCGGACGCCAACACGGTCCCGATCCCGCCCCACAACCAGCCCGGTCTGCGCTTGACGCCGCCGCCGTGGGCCGACGGCCGCTGCTCCGGTCCGCCCTTGCGCGCACCGGGCAATCCGATCCCATGGGCCGGCGGAGAAGACATGGAGGTACCCACAAATCACCTCGCAGAAGAGAAAATCTGACTGTTCCGGGGCCCGTCCCGTCTCGACGAGCTGGTCCTCATCCGGCGCCGTCACCGCACGACGACGGCCTGCACCTCATCCACCACCAGTTGCCGCTCCGCGCCTATCATCAGTCCGGGTACCACTCCGGACTGACCGCCACCGCGCCACTCCACATCCCAGGTCACCCGCACGGACACCGTGAACCTCTTGTCCGGCTGGGCCAGCGAGGCCCTTCGGTACGTATAGCCGCAATCCGGCGACTTCGCGTCCGGTCGGTACTTCGCGGAGTACGGCGTCCCCGACCCCGTACACGAAACCGTCGAGCCATCCCCCATCGACCACACCGCCAGACGCGGACGCGCGGTCGCCGTCACTTGCACGCCAGGCACCGACACGGTTTCCGTAACGGGTCCCCAGCTGCTCTTCTCCACCCACATCCACGTCGGCACGTGGACCACCTGGGCGGAGTCTTCGTCGGGACTCATGTGAATCACGGGCTCGGGCAACTGCAGCCGCTCGACGGCCTGTCGAGCCACTGCCTCCACGGAGACCTGCGGCCGTTGCGCGCCGCCGGACTTCTTCCCGTCTTTCTTGTCCGCGTCAAACCGCGGCAGAATGCCGATGCCGTTGCCCAGGTCGTACTCCCACCCGTCCGAGACAACCGTCGGTGGCCCGGCGGACCCACCGCCCGCACCACCGCCGCCTCCACGACTGCCACCGCCGCTTCGGCGTACGGGAGCTGTCCTCGGGGAGCGCCGCGCCGGACGCGTACGAGAAGCCTTGAGATCGCACCCGCCGCCCGCGCAGCTCACGCCGGTGCCGGTACCGAATCCGTCGTCTGCGAACGCCTTCGGTCCGGCCAACAGGCCAGTCCCGACGACGGCCAGGAGGATGGCCATCGGCACGACCGCCCCGCCGCGGCTTACTGCACGCACGTGCCGACCTCGCCGATGTACAGCGACTCGACCAGCCAACGGCCGCCGTGCTTACTGACCGTCGCGTCGACGCGATGATGCCCACCCGGCACGTCGTCCTCGAGTGCACCGTCCTTGGTGTACTGGAGCCACCGGGAACCGTCGGCGCAGTCCTGGATGACGACCGTCGAAGCCCCGGCCTTCGTGACCACGGGCGCAAACTTCGGTTGCCCCTTCGTCACGACTCCCTGCTCCTTGTTCGCTCGCATCATGTGGCGCAGAAGCTGAAGGGCACCACCCTCTGCATGGTCATCCAGCCGCGAGTGCCCAGCATCCAAAGTCCGAGCCGCGACGACCACGTCGCCCCACATCGCCCGGTAGGCCGCGAGCGCCGCATCCCCCGAGGGCGGAGCAGCAGCCGCAGATCGGCCCGAAGCAAGCGTCCCAGGAGGCGCCGGAGCGCCATCTGCAGGCGTGCATGCTGCAGCAGTCAGCAGAAGCACCAACGCAGCCAGGCCGCCGTGCCCGTTCTTCACCACAGACCCCCATTACTCATTGCCAACATATAGCAACTCTTAGTAGTCGAATGCGACTGGAGTTACCCGGCGAGACGGAGGGTCAACCGCAATCAGAGCGCTCAATTTGAGCCAGTCTTAGCCTTGTTGCATACCTTTGGCCATAGATGATGCGCGGTGTTTGTCGCTCGGTCGAGCGACAAACACCGCGTGAACGAGGGGGAAGGCGGTCCAGCACTTACCCAAACGCCCTCAACACCTCAGTCGCCCGAAGGTACGAGACGATCAGCCGTACCGACAACGCCCGGCAGCACGAACCAGGCCGTCTTGGTTCCCTTCCGGCTACGGAACCCCCAGGCTCCCTTGGTGAGTTCGTGGACGATGAACAGGCCTCGTCCGCCCTCGGACAGCAGCGCGCACAGCGCCTCCAGGCCGCCGCCACGCTTGTCCTCGGCCGGAGCGTACGGTGTCGCGGCCGGGAAAGCAGGGATCTTCGGGATACGCGGATCGTGATCCTCGACCTCGCAGATGACCTCCGCAGCGGTGCGACGCAGACGCATCTCGTACGGCCCCACCGCGTGCTTGGTGGCGTTGGTGACGAACTCGGAGACGGCGAGTACAGCATCGCTGATCGCCTCGCCATCGAATCCGAGCTGGTCGAGTGCACAGCGGAGAGCGGCACGGGCCTGGGCCGGAGCGTCGGGAGTGCAACTCGTCCAGCGCCACACGACGCACGGCGCAGCGCCCAACGCGCGGAGCGCGGTCATCGACGGCCTCCCCGGACTGCGTGGCGTCCGCGTACGACGCGGCGGTGACGACCGCTTCCGGGACGTACGCAATCGCGCGCTTCGCACAGCGCGAACGGACCGGCCATTGTCACGAACGGCAGCGACAAGACGGCAGTGAACAGAATCGGCACCACGGCAGGGACCTCCCCGGTGATCGCGACTGGGTCGCGACCACAACACCGTGGACTCGATGAAGAGCGGAACCCCCCTCTGACCAGCTCTTTCAAGGACTTTTCGCCGCGCCGAACGTATGAATCACCCCGCGAGCGCGAGGGGACGTCGCGGCTCGGGCGCAGCCGATGTGAAGGCGGTTCGACGGCAACCCGCAGTGGACGTACAAGTCGACTTCGGCAGGCGCTGCGCCCACGGCGAGAGGATCGAGCCCTACGGCGATGGCGAGTTCGCCTCGCTCGGCCAGTAGTCGGGCCAGCCGGGGATGGGCGGGCACTCGCACAGCGAACGGTGAGCCGTCGGGGTGCAGCAGGATGCGGGCGCCAGGATGAAGCGTGACCCGCGGTCCGATGTCGGTGAGTGGCCGACCAGCCTCCACGAGGCCGAAGGCGTCAGCGAGGCTACGCATCTCCCACTCGATCCGCTCACTGGTCTCACCGCGGCGCCGCGCCGGCGGGTGCGCCAGCAGCACGATCCCGAGCGGATCGCCTCGGCCATCGGCGCCGATCCATGTCCAGACACCGAGTGATGCGAACAACCCAGCTGATACGGCAGAGGCAGAGGGTTCGGAGCGGGCTGGTGTGAGCGTGTGAGCATCATGCCCCGGGACGGGGACGCAGGGCTTGAACTCCGCCCACACCGTCTTGCTGACCCCCGCCCCATAGGCCACGCCCCAGTCGTCGGCGAGGGCGCCGACGAGAATGAGTCCGCGCCCGTGGCAGTCATCGGCAGTGGCATCTCGTACGGTCGGGATTCCGTCACCCTGGTCACGCACTTCGACACGCAGTCGCTCGTTGCCCAGGCTTACCCGCACCAGGAAGTCCTGCCCGGCAGGAGCGGCATGCTCGATCGCGTTCGTGGCGAGCTCGGAAACGCAGACGAGGATGTCGTCGGACTGGCCATCAAGCCCCCACTCCGCGAGGGCGTCAGCGACGAAGCTGCGCGCATGTGCAGCGGAGGCCGGATGGCTGGTGAACTGTCTCTCACGTGGCTGCTGCACGGGCCGGCTCCCCTCGCTTCTCCATACCGCGGGGATGCCCGACGCACCGGCGGCCGAGCAGGAAGGAGAGCCGATGCGCGGTGCCTGCCTCGTCACCGGACTCGCCCAACTCGTACCCCCAGCTGGTGGCATAGAGCCTGTCATGGGCGGCAACAGCCTGGACGAAGACCGGGTTGAGCGGGTTCACAACGCCCAGTGCCTGATCATCCGCGTCTATCACAGACAGTCCCTGTGCCTTGAGTTGCTCCGCGAGAATGACCGGTACGGGGGTCGCATCCATGCGCTGATCTCACCGCAGCCCTGTGCAGCCCGGCATCTGACAACCTATGACACGGAGTCGATCATGCCTCTGACCGTGACGATTACCGGCACGCGGTCAACCCACCACCACGAACTCACCTGGTACGCGAACCTGTTCAAGCAATTCCTGGGCCCCTTCGCCAGCGACGATCAGGCTCATTTCCACATCGGAGGCGCGAAGGGCATCGACAGCCTGACCCTGGTGTGGCTCGCGGCGAACTCGAAGGCAAAGATCACGATCGTTGCGCCGGGCATGCTCGCGCAGCAGCCACCCGAAGCGCAGGAGGCAATCCAGAGGTGCTGCGAACGGATCGCCGAGATCGTAGAGCTGGGCGCTGCGGAACTGAAGACTCCGGCCTATCACGCGCGCAACTCCTGGATGGTGGACCACTCCGACATGGTGATTGGCTTCCCGCTCAGCGGACCCGAAGCCACGTCCGGCACTTGGCAGACCCTCAACTACGGGGCGGAGCAGGGTAAACCTCGCTTGATCGTGCCCGTGTAGTCCGTGCAGCGGGCATCATGAGGGTATGACCGCGCACCACCGGCGCGTCGGCGCCGCCACGCTCAAGCGGCTCAGGCTGTCCCGCGGCTGGTCTCTCGCGGACACCGCACGGTCGCTCATTGACACGGCGTCCCGGCTCGGGCAGCCGTTCGGCTCCAGCCTTGCCAGCGTGCAACGCTCCGTCGCCCGATGGGAGAGCGCGACCGCGCCGATCCTGCCGGGCGAGCGGTATCAACTCCTGCTCGCCCACGTCTATGCGCGCGGCCGGAACGGGCAGCACAGTCTCGGGCCAGGCTCTGACTTCACCGAACTTCTCGGTGCTCTCGCCCACCTGGGGGAAGGCGAGCGTCAGCTCCACGAGTTGCGCGCGTTGCTCCTGCGCAAGGCCACCGACGCCAGCGGCGGCTTGCTCGCTCTGCTCGGCCCGACGACGCAACACGCCTTGCTCGAAGCGCTCGCAGATCCGACCCGCATCGACGGAGAACTACTCACCGGCATGCGGGCGGCCGTCGCCGACGTGAACGTGCAGGTCGGCAGCATCCCCTTCGTACGCCTGCAAACTCTCCTCGCGCCCGTCGTCGAATCCTGCCGCCGCCTGCTGACGGACGCCGTGCCTGGACCGCTGTTGCCCGAGTTGCGCTCGATCGCGGCGCAGGCCTACACCCTCGCCGGCCGCTTCGCCTTCGAGACCCGGGACGACGCGGCATCACGTGCCCTGTATTCGGCGGCCACCGACACGGCCGGCCGGATCGGCGACCCGTGGCAGCGCGCTGTCGTCCACATGAGCCACGCCCTGGTCACCCTGTACTCGACGCCCGGCATCGAGCCGGCACGCGCCCTCGTCGACGCCGCCGTACGCGACGCACGAGCCGGAACGAGCATCACCGTCCGGGGCCGTGCCCACGCCCTACAAGCAGAGATCGCCGCACGCGCCGGGTCCAGACAGCACGCCCAGGCCGCGCTGTCGCTGGCGTGGTACGACATGGACGGCGACCGGGTCGGCGACCCGTCGTCGAGCAGCTTCTCGCCCGCACACCTTCGCGGTTTCGACGGACTGTGCGAGCTGTACGTCGGCGACCCGGCCGTCGCCCACGACGCCTTCGCCCGCTCCGCCCAAGCGCTCACCAAACAACGCGAACGCGTACAACGCGCCATCGTCACCACCGACCAGGCACTAACCCGTATCCGACTCGGCGACCCACACGCTGCCGCCGAACTGCTCCACGACTGCATCGACGGAGCGTCCAGCACGGGCGGCCGCGTCGCCACCATCCGACTGCGCCGAGCACGGCAGGAACTGCGCCCGTGGCGTACGGAGGGCTTCGTCGCCGATCTTGACGACCACCTGATCGACGCTCTGGGTGCGTAGAACGCGACGAAACAATGCGACTGTATTGATCACGACCGATTGCAGGCCCGAGGATGCGAGCCAACCTCATCAGCGGACTAGCCACCTTCTCACACACCCATAATGGACAAAAGCTGACATATGCACCATCGGCATCGGCCGGATGCCCTCTTGCCAGAGGGCGCCACGAGACCACCAATACCGAGCACTGACCAAAGTGTCAGTGCCACCTGGAAGAATGTGCACGTGACGCGCGACAACAAGGAAGCTCAGCGGGCTGAGCTGCACCGGACCATCTGGCGGATTGCTAACGACCTGCGCGGCAGCGTCGACGGCTGGGACTTCAAGGCCTATGTCCTGGGGATGCTGTTCTACCGGTACATCTCCGAGAACCTGACGGCCTACATCAACGAGCAGGAGTACCAGGCCACTGAAGATCCGGACTTCGACTACGCCGACCTAAACGACACCGTCGCCGAATCCGGCCGCACCGAGACGGTCGAGGAGAAGGGCTTCTACATCCTGCCCTCGGGTCTGTTCGCCAACGTACGCAAGCGTGGGGCTGGGGATGAGAACCTCAACAAGACCCTGCATGAGGTGTTCAAAGACATCGAAGCCTCGGCCCAGGGCACCGCCAGCGAGGACGACTTCAAGGGCTTGTTCGCCGACCTGGACGTGAACAGTCCCAAGCTCGGCCCGACCGTCGCTAAACGCAACGAAAAACTCCGCAAGCTCCTGAACGCCATCGGTGACCTGAACTTGGGCTCGTTCGCCGACAACACCATCGACGCGTTTGGCGACGCCTACGAGTACCTCATGACGATGTACGCCTCCAACGCAGGAAAGTCCGGCGGTGAATTCTTCACACCGCAGGAGGTCTCCGAGTTGATGGCACGCATCACCGTGGTCGGCAAGAGTGAGGTCAACAAGGTTTACGACCCCGCCTGCGGATCCGGGTCGCTTCTGCTGAAATTTGCCAAAGTGCTCGGCAGGGACAGGGTCCGCCAGGGATTCTACGGCCAGGAGATTAACCTAGCCACGTACAACCTGTGTCGGATCAACATGTTCCTGCACGATATCAACTACGAGAAGTTCGACATCGCCCACGGCGACACCCTCACCGACCCCGCGCACATGGACGACGAGCCATTCGAGGCCATCGTGTCCAACCCTCCTTACTCCACCAGATGGGAGGGCGACTCCAACCCGCTGCTGATCAACGACGAGCGGTACAAGCCGGCTGGTGTACTGGCCCCCAAGTCAAAGGCTGACCTGGCCTTCACCATGCACATCCTGTCATGGCTGGCCGAGAACGGCACCGCTGCGATCGTCGAATTCCCCGGTGTGCTCTACCGCGGCGGCGCCGAAAAGAAGATCCGCAAGTACCTCATCGACAACAACTTCATCGACGCGGTCATCCAACTGCCCCCCGACCTCTTCTTCGGCACCACAATCAGCACCTGCATCATCGTGCTCAAGAAGGCCAAGACCGACAACAAGACACTGTTCATTGATGCTTCCGCCGAGTTCGTGCGTCAGGGCAACAAGAACAAGCTTTCCGAGGCCAACCGCACCAAGATCCTCGAAGCCTACATCACCCGTCAGAACGTTGATCACTTCGCCCGACTGGTTGACAATTCCGAGATCGATGACCAGCACGACTACAACATCTCAGTGTCCTCATACGTCGAGGAGCAAGATACACGCGAGGCCGTGGACATCACGACGCTGAACGCCGAGATCGCGCAAATCATGACCCGCCAGTCCACTCTGCGCTCCCAGATCGACGCCATCGTCGCCGACATCGAGGGAATCGCCAAGTGAGCCGGATCGACGGGCTGCTCAAGCAGCACTGCCCTGACGGAGTTGAGTACAAGCTGTTGGGCGAGGTCGGTGAGTTCATTCGTGGCCGCCGGTTCACCAAGAACGACTACGTCGAGTCGGGTCTGGGGTGCATCCACTACGGGCAAATCTACACCGACTATGGCACCGCAGCAGACTCGACAGTAGCATTCATCAAACCTGACCTCCGAGGTTCCCTCCGGCTGGCTCGCAAGAACGACCTTGTCATTGCAGCAACTGGTGAGAATATCCAAGACGTATGCAAGGCTGTGGCATGGCTCGGCGAGGAAGAAGTCGCAGTTCACGATGACTGCTACATCTTCCGTCACTCCTTCGACCCAAAATTCGCCTCCTACCTCTTCCAGTCCTCCATCTTCCAGGAACAGAAGGTGAAGTACGCGAACGAGTCCAAGGTGGTCCGAATCTCTGGCGCTAATTTGTCTAAGATCAAAGTCCCCGTCCCACCGTTGGAGGTTCAGAATGAAATCGCTGAAATCCTCACGACGATGGAGACGCTGGAGACCGACCTGAAGGCCGAGCTGAATGCTGAGCTGAAGGCCAGGAAGCGCCAGTATGCGTACTACTACGACGCCTTGCTAACCCTCCCCGGGGAGGGGCGGACCAAGTGGGCGACCTTGGGTGAACTCGCCGAGATCGGCACGGGGAGCCACAACACGAACGAAGGCCTCTCCGTCGGCGAATACCCCTTCTTCGTCCGCTCCCAGGAAGTCCGACGACTGCAGGCGTACGACTTCGACGAGACGGCGATCATTACCTCGGGCGACGGCGTCGGCGTCGGGAAGGTATTCCATTACATTGAAGGAAAGTACGCCCTCCATCAACGGGCTTATCGAATTCATGTTACGGACCCATCGCTAATGCCGAAGTTCTACTTTCATTACATGCGATCCACTTTCGGAGACTACATGGAGCGGAGCGCCGTTCGTTCTTCCGTTACCTCGGTTCGACGCCCTATGCTCGAGCGTTACCCAGTCCCAGTCCCTGACCTCCTGGAGCAGAAGCGCATCGTCGATACTCTCGACGCGCTCGATGCTTTGGTGAACGACTATTCGGCAAGCCTCCCGGCCGAAATCACCGCGCGTCGTCAGCAGTACACCTACTACCGTGACCGCCTCCTGACTTTCGAGGAGAAGACCGCAGCATGACTGCCCGCTCTGGTATCACTTGCCATATCGACCCGATTGCGCTCAGCGAGGAATCGACCGTCGTTGCGGAGTACGAGCCCGATCCTGCAACGTCGGACCGGTACCAGAGCGAGTCCGAGCTCGAGAAGGAATTCATCAAGCAGCTGCGTGGGCAGGCGTATGAGTACCTGCCCATCACCAGCGAGGCCGACCTCGTGGCCAACTTGCGCATTCAGCTGGAGGCATTGAACGGCATCACGTTCACCGACGCCGAGTGGAAGACATTTTTCTCTGAGAAGATCGCCAGTGCCAACGACGGCATAGTGGAGAAGACTGCGCGCATCCAAGAGGACCACGTCCAAATCCTCAACCGGCAGGACGGGTCCTTCGAGAACATCGCGCTGATTGACAAGACCAACATCCACAACAACCGGCTGCAGGTCATCAACCAGTACGAGTCCGAAGGCGAGCGTGCAAGCCGATACGACGTGACGATCCTGGTCAACGGCTTGCCTATGGTCCACGTCGAACTCAAGCGGCGCGGTGTGGACATCCGCGAGGCGTTCAACCAGATCAATCGGTATCAGCGCGACTCGTTCTGGGCCAGCTCGGGCCTGTTCGAGTACGTGCAGTTGTTCGTCATCAGCAACGGCACCCTGACGAAGTACTACGCGAACACGACTCGCGACCGACACGTGGGCGAGACCACGGGCAGGCGACGTCGTAAGCAGACCTCGAATTCATTCGAGTTCACCAGCTGGTGGGCCGATGCCAACAACAATCGGATCGCGGATCTGCCGGGGTTCACCCGAACGCTTCTGTCCAAGCGGACTCTACTCAACGTCCTGGCCCAGTACTGCGTGTTCGACGTCGACCGCAACCTGTTGGTCATGCGGCCTTACCAGATCGTAGCCACTGAGCGGATCCTGCAGCGGATCGAGACATCCACGAACTACAAGCAAACCGGCACCATCGACGCCGGCGGGTACGTGTGGCACACCACCGGGTCGGGCAAGACCCTGACCAGCTTCAAAAGCGCCCAGTTGGCGACCCGCATGGACGGCATCGACAAGGTGTTGTTCGTCGTGGACCGCAAGGACCTCGACTATCAGACCATGCGCGAATACGAGCGATTCGAGAAGGGCGCGGCCAACTCCAACGCCTCCACCACAGTACTCAAGAAGCAACTGGAGGACGCCGACTCCCGGATCATCATCACCACGATCCAGAAGCTCTCGATCTTCGTGGAACGCAACAACCAGCACCCGGTTTACGGCAAGCATGTAGTGATCGTGTTCGACGAATGCCACCGCTCCCAGTTCGGCGACATGCACACCGCAATCACCAAGGCATTCAAGCGCTACCATCTGTTCGGGTTCACCGGAACGCCAATTTTCGCCGACAATGCCAGCACCAGCGGCAACCCGAAACGTCGCACCACTGCGCAGGCCTTTGGGGACAAGCTGCACACGTACACGATCGTGGACGCCATCGGCGACAAAAACGTCCTGCCGTTCCGCATCGACTACGTCAACACGATCAAGATCGCCCCGCAGGCCACGGACAAGCAGGTAACTGCGATCGACACCGAGTCCGCGCTGCTACACCCCAACCGAGTGCGCATGGTGGCCAGCTACATCCTGGACCACTTCGACCAGAAGACCCGCCGTGGCGAGGGTTACGTCCTCAAAGACAAGCGTGTACGCGGGTTCAACTCGATGTTCGCCACCGCATCCATCGACGCGGCCAAGCGATACTACAACGCCATCGAGATGCTTCAGCGTGAACGTGAGCAGGCAGCCCAGGCCGCAGGCAAGCGGTACGAGTGCCTCAAGGTCGCGCTGATCTACTCCTTTGCCCCCAACGAGGACGCGGCCGACGGCCTGCTGGGCGAGGAGGACTTCACGCCCGACGGCCTGGACAATGTCTCCCGCGACTTTCTGGAGAACGCAATCCAGAAATACAACGATATGTTTGGCACGTCATACGACACATCGTCGGCGAAGTTCGAAAACTACTACAAGGATCTATCTGGTCGGCTCAAGAACCGTGAGGTCGACCTGGTCATCGTGGTCAATATGTTCCTGACGGGATTCGACGCCACCACTCTCAACACCCTATGGGTGGACAAGAATCTCAAGCAACACGGTCTGATACAGGCATTCTCCCGCACCAACCGTGTTCTCAATTCAGTCAAGAGCTACGGCAACGTCGTCTGCTTTCGCAACCTGCAGAGCGAGGTCGACGACGCCCTGGCGCTGTTCGGGAACAAAGACGCGGCTGGCATCGTCAAGATGGCCCCCTACAGGGAGCACTACGCCAAATACCAACAGCAGATCGCCGACCTGCTTGACCGCTTCCCTCTGAGCCAGGAGGTCGTTGGCGAGCAGGCACAGAAGGAATTCATCGCGCTATTCGGCGCGATCCTGAGCCTTCGCAATATTTTGGTCGCCTTCGATGAGTTCGCGGGCGACGAGATCCTCACGCCACGGCAGATGCAGGACTACCAGTCGATATACCTGGACCTGTACGAGGATTTCCGCCGAATCGCTGACGGGGACAAGGAGTCCATAAGTGACGACGTCGTCTTCGAGATCGAGCTGGTCAAGCAGGTTGAGGTTGGCGTTGATTACATCCTGATGCTGGTGCGCGAATACCAGAGGCAGAAGGGCAACGGCATCGACAAGGAGCTCGAGGTCCGCGAGAACATCGCCCGTGCCCTGGACGCCAGCGCATCACTGCGTAACAAGAAAGACTTGGTCATGGAGTTCGTCGACTCCATCTCCGCCGACACCGACACCGACTACGCTTGGCAGGCCTACATCGCCCAGAAGAAGCACGACGAGCTTGAGCAGATCATCACCGACGAGAACCTGAAGTCCGAGCCCGCCCGCGCCTTCGTCGAGGATGCCTTCCGCAACGGCGAGATCCCCACCGGCGGCACCGCAATTACCAAGATCCTACCCCCGGCTTCCCGGTTCGCCCCCGACAACAACCACGGTGCCAAGAAAGCCGTCGTGCTACAGAAGCTCAAGGCCTTCTTCGACCGGTTCTCCAGCCTGTCCTAAGCCTGCATTGTTCCGGACGCCGATGGCCACGCCTTCGACTTTCGAAGAACCTTTTGGTCGACGTGCCGAGGGTAAGAACCTCCTGGACGATGACGGCACCCCGCTGACGCTGGTCTGACCGGTGACTAGGCTTGACGGGCCAGCAGCAACGCCTGTCACTGAGGTTTTCGCTTCGGGGTGCCGTCATGGCGGAGTCCAGGTGAGACTGGTCTCGGCGATGGAGCCGTCGAGGAGGTACGGGCTGGGACTGAATCTTCTTCAGCCGAGTGCCGGTGAGGTCGGCGAGGGTGCAGGCGGCCAGGTACCTCAGGTCGTTCTTCGGATTTACCCACACGCCTTCGGCCGGTAGACGTTCAGGGCGTAGGTCGGCAGACGGAACACAGTCAGCTACCGGGCCGGGCTGCCAGTATCGCAATACTCGCCGGCGTCCGGCGCTGGGTCTTCGCCCCATCCGTGCACGGCCGGACCCTGCTCCAGAGCACGCGCAAGCCACTTCCGCGAGGCCAGCTTCACCCGGGACGCCTCCCCCGAGGAGCCCTTGGAGCACAGGCGTACGTCCAGCACGCCGCCAGGCGGCGTGCTGGACGTACTCGTTTTCCGCGGCACCTGTAACACCCGCGCGACCAGCAGCGCCCGCATGCCCGCCACCAACATCTCGGCAGTCTGCAGCCGCACCCACACCCGCCGGGCCCGCTCCACCGTGGTCATGCCACCCCGTCGGAATACCTCATGCCACCGGACTACACCCAGGCACAGTACCCACGTCATCCAGCGAAAACCTCGGGAGTGTCAATGGTCACAGCTTCCTAGGCCTTGTCATCGGCGCCCCGCAGTGATGCCAGGACCAGGCGCCCATACCGTGTGGTGAGAGCTGCGGCGGTGGCGGCCACCGACAGTGCTACCGAGATGAGCAGGTGTGCCGTGGAGTGGTCGTCGAGGACTTGAAGGATGCTGAGGGCGGTGCCGAGTGGCAGGCCGAGAATGGTGAGGACGCCCAAGGCTCCGCTGATCTGCTGGCTCTCCTGGTTCTGTACAAGCCGGCTGTAGTCGGCCGCTTCAGCCAAGATTTCGTCGAAACGTGCAGGCAGCCGGTGCTGGTTCTGGAAGGCGAGGAGCAGATCGTTGGCCGGGCCGTGTGCGGTGAGGTGCTGTCGCCAGTAGGTGCTTCGGAAGACGGCGATGTTCCGCTCAAGCGTGGCTACACGTCGCGCGAGACGGGAGGAGTTGAACACTTCCGAGAGTTCATCGGTGAGCTCGTCGATGTGATCGCGCTGAAGTGAACCGAGGAGCAGGGCGTCGAGATAGACAGTACGCGAGTGCAGGGCGCCGAATTCATAGAAGTCGCCCTCACCTGCGTCCGGCCGGTGGCCGAGGAAGGCGGCGCCTTGGCGCAGTACCAGGGCACTCCAGTCCGCCGAGATTCTTACGGTGTCCTTGAGCTGTTCGCGGGCGGTCTCCGGGGGCAGGGGGAAGTCCTCCGGTGTGGAGCGTGACGCCAGCTGCCACAGCCAGCGGTCCGCGGTGGTCGGCAGCGCTCCTTCGGGGCCGGCTCGGAGGGCGAGGGCGTGCTGCGCCGTGGGAGTCATGAAGGCGATGGTGTACGGCCGGGCTATGGCGAACGGCGTGTCGGGGTCGCGGACGTCGGCAATCCCGGCGAGCAGTACGGCCGGGTCGAAGGGCCCGGTGAGTGGTTCGTCGGCGGAGTTCGACCTCCGCCCGGCCATGGCCCGCAGGACAGGTAGCAGTGGTCTCTCTACGCTGAAGTGCAGGACCACGAGGGCGTGTTCGGGGTTGCGCGCGGTGGCCGCGCGGAGAAGTTCCATGCCCAGGAGGTGCAGCCCGTCGTTCTTGACGTCGAGCGGCAGGTGCCAGCGGCGCGGCCGTCCGGGCGCTCCGTACAGTGCGCGGGCGGAGGCGGGGGCGAAGTAGGTGGACCGGGTCTGGGCGTCGGTACGGCGATTGCCCAGTTCGAAGGGGAACGGGCCTTCGGGCCAGTCGGGTACGCGTAGCAGCCGCACCGGCAGTACCACGGTCAGCTCTTGGCGTGCCCCCACGGCGTTCTGGAGCAACGGAACTCCCTGGGGAGTCACCGGTAGTACTCGGCCGGGTCGGGTTGGTCGAGGCGGATGACGAACTCTGCTCGGTCGGGGCTTTCGGCACTGATGTGGAAGCGGACCCGCTCGCCCGTGCGGATGGTTCGGAATCCCTCGGTGACGATCTGCCGGTAGTCGAAGCTGTAGTAACGCTCATCCTCGTCGTCCCGAACGACGTAGGAGCCAAGCGCTCCGCTCAGTCCGCCGCCGCTCGGGCGTCTATCCACGATGGTTCCCTGACGGGGGCCGCCGCTGCTCATGCCGTCTCCTCCCTCGTCCGTGACGTGTCGAGGTCTTGCACGCAGCGGAAACCGACCGCGTTGCTACCGCCGCGCTTGCGGTAGATGCCCTTGCTGCTGGTCTGCACAGCACGCATCGGGTTGTCGTAGCTGCCGCCGCAGATGACGGCCTCGCCGGGGTCGTCCAGGCTGGTGGATGTCCATTCCCAGCAGTTGCCCACCATGTCGAGGATGCCGAACGGGGAGCGGTTGCCCGGTCGTTCGTCGACGGGTATCGCCCCAGCCCGTCGGACGGCGTCGCCTGCGAAGTCCCGGTACCACGCCTGGTACGTCACGACGGGCCGGCCGACCCAGGTGTCGGCGCAGTTGATACGGCTGCTGTCGGGCGTGTCGCCAGAGGGGAAAATGCGTCCGTCCGCACCTCGCGCAGCCGCTTCCCACTCAAGGGAGGTCGGCAGCCGCTTGCCCTCGAACACGGCGAAGGCGTACGCGCTCCACCAGCTGACGCAGATGGCCGGGTGGGCGTCGTAGCGCGGGTTCTCGTAGTAGTCCGGCCGCCGCAGTCGGTCGGTCCACGGGCGGTGTGTGACGTCGGCCGGCTGGTCGGGGTGGTCCCACTGCGAGGTACCGTCCTCGTCGAGGGCGTCGAGGAAGCGACGGTAGCGTGCGACGGTCACGGCGTGGCGGTCGAAGTATACGGGGTGCTCGACGCGGCGGATCAGCAGCCGTTCGGCGGGACCGACCACGTACGCCCCGGCGGGCAGCACGCAGTCATCCGCTTCAGCGAGGCCGGGCATACCGGCGAGGAACGCGCGAACCTGCTCGGTGAGGAAGGCGCCGCCCGGAAGATCCGCTGCCGAGTCCCGGTTCGCCGGGTCGGCGAGAAATCTGGCAGCCAGTAGTTCCTGGTACGCCGTGTGTACGAAGGCGACATGGTCGGGCCCTGCGGGCCGCAGCAGCGGAGCAAGGACAGACGCGTCGAGGTCGAGGCGCCCGTCCTTGAAGGCGTCGGCTCCCAGCTGCCGGTGAAGGTCAAGGAGGGAGAACACGGTGCGGTCGGTGAGGAAGGCACGTCCGAACGCGGCTGGCAGCCGCCGCTCCAGGTCGGGCTGCCCTCGTTCGGTCAACGTCCGTGTGATGTGTGCGCCGAGGATGTCCGCGAGCGGGCGGCCCGAAGGGAGGTCCAGGGATGCGGTGAGGTGTTTCTCCAGAGGGGTTGCCTCGGGCTCGGCCAGGCGTACGACGTGGAAGTGCGGTACGCGGGACGGGTCCAGGCCGTTCGCATACATCTGCTCGACCAGTTGCTCGGAGCGGCCCGCGCCGCTGTCCAGCAGCTGGCGTACCTGGGGCGAGTCCGCGAGGAATGACACCCGTGAGCTCATGACCACCGCTGATTCGGCGGACAGGACGGCCGCGAGATCGGCGAAGAGCCGCAGGAAACCGGCCGCGCTTGGTTCATCCACACCCTCGTCGACCGCGTCGAGCACGCACAGCGCGGTCCCCGAGCGGATGAGAAAGAGGAAGAGGTCGTAAGCGCGCGAGCGATCTGACGTCATGGCCGGTGCGAGGAGGCGGGCCGCGTACTCCGAGAACGGTTCGTCCTTCGGTTTGAGACCGAGGTCGAAGTAGAAGCGGAAGCGGCGGATCTCGGAGTTGACGGCCAGTGAGCGCAGGAGCGTGCTCTTGCCGCTCCCCGGGCGACCGGTGACCAGGACGTTCGCGCTGCCGCGCGACAGACGTGTCAGGAGCTGTGCCGCGTCATCGGACTGCTCCATCGTCGACTCGCCAGTGCGGGGATCGACGGTCAATGCCGCCGCGGCGATCGCGGTTCTTTGCTCCACCGGGGTGGCCACGGAGGCGAGATCGGCAAGATGGATGTCGAGATTGACGATGGTATCGACGAAACCGTCGTAACGCACGATACGAAAGTCCAGCCCTAGCATGGAATGGAGGGCGCCGGGTGTCGCACCGCCGTCGTCGTCGACGACGACGAACCGGGTGACCTTTGGCAGCCGGGTGCGCAACAGCTCGCCACCACTGGAGGCCAGGACGGTACTCAGGTCGTCAGCGTCCCGGGAAAGCATCAATTCCACGTACTCCAGCCGCATCCCCGCCTCGCGGCAGAACAGCTGGTAGACCGTGTCCGGGCTAAGGACGAACCGCTTCGCCTGCCGGTAGCCGAGGGTGACGTACAGCCCAGCGAGGAACTCGCAGCGGCCGGCCACCTCGGGCGCCATGTCGGGCTCGCCGCCGAGAAGGGCCGCGCTTCCGGTATTGGTGAACCAGACCAGGACGTCCACGAGCCTGCGGACCGCCAGCAGCCCGTCCTCGTCGCTGATGTGGTATCCATCGTGCGTGGATCGGTTGCGGAGCCGACGGATGTCTTCGAGCGCGTCCACAACCGTGCTGCTGCGGATGTACGGGCGGCAGCGCTTCACCAGGTCGTTCAGGGCCTTCGTGGCGGGGTCGCCCTCGACGCCATGGTGGCGCCACAGCTCCTTGAGCAGCTTCTCGGTCAGTTTCCCGACCAGGGCGACCGCATTCTCAGGATAGCCATCGTTGAGGGACCGTAACGGCCGTTCCAGATCGAGCCCCAGTCGATCGGCGATCCGTGAGTGGTCGTCGAGTTCACTCCGCAGGCGCCGCAGCCGTTCGTCGACCATGGTGCTCACGCAGGCCTCCCGCCGCGGCGGCCGAGGACGAACGCGAACCGGTCAGGAAACACCAGCACGGGCTCCGGATGAGCGGCTCGCATTTCTTCGATGCCCTTCTCGATCTCGCTGTCGCTGAAGGTGGAGAGCAGGGACATGTAGCGGGCGCGCACCATGCCGAGATACTTTTCCCGCTCAATGCGTAGCTCGTGCTCGACATGGCTGAGATCGGCTCCCAGGCCGGCAGCTCGCAGGTGTTCCTCGATGACGACCGGATCCGGCTGCAGTTCCTCGAAGCGCGCGAGGGCCGCCTCGAACAGCGGGTACTGAATGGTGGCCGGAAGCATCACCACCAGCAGCCGTCCTCCGGGCGCCAGACGATCGGCCAGGCCGCGAAGCGTGCGCGCTGGATCGGCCACGTGGTGCACCGACTCTTTGAGCCACATCGCGTCGAGCTGTTCGTACGGCAGCCGAGTACGTCCTTCGGCGATGTCCTCGGCGGAGGCGACGATCGGCGTCAGGTCTGCCGGAGGTGGCGTGCCGAGCTGGCGGAGCATCGCCTCGGAAGGATCGACGCACAGAACGGGATGGCGCGGCTGGAGCTGCTTGGCCACTTCCCTGGCGAACAGGCCCGTTCCGGAGCCGATGTCGGCGATCCGGTCAGTGGGACCAAGCCGCAGGGCATCGGCAATCCGGCCGGACATCCAGGGAACGTAGTCAGGGCCGTAGATCCAGTGCTCGTCGTACTCGGCCGCCAACTCCTCGTAGTGCCCTCGCACGTAGCGCCGCTCCACGATCCCCCTCGTGCCCTCGTGTGTCGCCGGTTGTACTGCACAAGCAGGTTATCGCGGGTACTTGCGCGGCAACAGTCAGTAATTCGGCTGTTGCTAGAGGTTGACCGACTTGCCTCGGGCGCACGGGAACACGTGAACGTGAGACGAGGAGCCACACCCCTTGTGGAAACCTATGGGGCTTGCAAAGTGGGCCATTGACGCGGGTCCAGTCCCACGTGGCAACTTCAGCCCCAGGCCAGTTGGCGGCTCGGTGTCTGGACGCGGGGAGCCGGTGCGGCGGCCTCGGGGTGGGCGATGCGATACGTGAGGGCGGTGTTGCGGCGCTGGGTGCGGTTGTTGGCGACAGCCCGTTCGACGGCCTCGCTCTGGCCGATGAGCATGACGCCGCGGCGGGCGCGGGTGACGGCGGTGTAGAGCAGGTTGCGTTGGAGCAGCATCATCCCGGCGGCGCTGACCATGGGAATGATGACGTAGGGGTATTCGCTGCCCTGGGAGCGGTGGACGGTCAGCGCGTAGGCGTGGACAAGTTCGTCGAGGTCGGTGAAGGGGTAGGTGGCCGCCTCGCCGTCGGGAAGCTGACAGTGAGCTGGTGGGCTTCGACATCGACGGTGGTGACGGTTCCGCTGCTGCCGTTGAAGACCCCGGTTTCGCCTCGGTGGGGGTTGTTGCGGACCTGCTGAACGCGGTCGCCGAGCCGGAAGGCGGTCCCGCCGTGATAGTGCTGGGGCTTGTCGTCGGCCGGTGGGTTGAGGCATTCCTGCAGGCGCAGGTTGAGGTCGGTCATGCCGGCGATGTTCTTCTTGCCCGGGCATAGCACCTGGATGTCCTCTGGACGGGCCCCGAGGTGCTTGGGCATGAGCTCGCAGACAAGGTCCACCACGCGCTGGGCGATGTCCTCGGCGCTGGGCAGGGGGCGGTTCCAGAAAGCCTTGGGGTCGTCTCTGGGGAGTTCGCCGCGCAGGATGCAGTGAGCGTTGATGACGATCGCGGCGCTGTCGTCGTGCTGGCGGAAGACTTTGGTCAGCCGGGTGCGCGGAATGTCCTCGACGTCGAGGAGGTCACGCAGGACTCGGCCGGGTCCGACACTGGGCAGTTGATCGGTGTCGCCGACGAGCAGCAGGTGGCAGCCTTCACGGACGGCGGCGAAGAGCCTGCGGGCCAGGGCAAGGTCGAGCATCGACGCCTCGTCGATGACCACGAGATCCGCGGTCTCCAGCACGCCGGCATGGTCGAAGAGAGAGTCGCCGTCGGGCGGCCGGATGAGCCGGTGCACGGTCATCGCGGACTGGCCGCAGGTCTCTTCCAGGCGTTTGGCGGCCTTCCCGGTCGGGGCGGCCAGCGCGACGACCGCACCGGCTTCGTCGGCGAGGTCGACCAGGGTGCGCAGCGTGTGCGTCTTGCCGCAGCCCGGCCCGCCCGTCAGGACGGATACGTGGCTGTTCAGGGCGGTGTGGATCGCCTGGTGCTGCTCGTCTGTCAGGCCGGCGGTCTCCTGGCCGGTCAGCGCGGCCAGCTGCTCCGCCCATGGGGCGAGGCCGGCCAGTGCCGGTGCGGAGGCGAGCAGGCGCCGTACGTGGAAGGCGAGTTGTGTCTCGTGCCGGTGCCGGTGCGGCAGCATGGCGATCTCGGTGTCGGCCAGCGTGCCGGTGCCGTCCAGCACGGGCAGCGGCAGCGTCTCGGTGACCGCCTCCCCCTGGGCGCGCAGCGCCTCCAGGGCGTGGCGCAGTACCGCATCGTCGAGGATCTCCGGGGTCACCGGGTCGTCGTCGGTCAGCAGCTGACGGGTGCGGGCGATCAGCACGCGCACCGGCAGATGGCAGTGGCCGTTTACCCCGGCCTGGTCGAGTTCGTGGAGTAGGGCGGCTTGGAGCCGGGCGTCGCTGTGTTTGGGGATGCCGACGGCGAGGGCGATCTTGTCGGCGTTGTGGAAGCCGACACCGTGCACGTCCCGGCACAACCGGTAGGGGGTGCGGCGGACGATGTACATCGGGTCGTCGTCGGTGTCGGCGTACGCGGTGTAGATCTTCACGGCGAGCGCCGGACTGATCTGGAGCCCCTGCAGGAACACCATGATCTCCGCAATGGCCTTCTGTTCCTGCCAGGCCGCGGAGATCCGGCTCAACCGGACCTGACCGATCCCATGTACCTCAAGGAGCCGCTGAGGTTCGGCGTCGATGACCTTCAGAGTCTGTTCACCGAAGGTATCCACGATCGCGGAGGCGAGAACGGGCCCGATCCCACGAATCATGCCCGAGGCGAGGTAGAGGCGGATCGCCCGATCGTCGGCCGGTATCGTCCGCTCACACCGCTCAGCCCTGAACTGCTGCCCGTGGCGTGGATGATGGCCCCATGCGCCGTAGAGCCGCAGACTCTCCCCGGGCCGCACCCCGAAGAGCGCCTTGCCGACCGCGGTGAGGCTCTCCTCGTCGCCCGTCGCGGCGGTCAGCCGCAGCACCGTGCGCTCGTCGTAGCCGATGTGCACCAGGTGATCGACCACGCCCTCGATCACTTCGAGGGCGTCCGGGGGCACTTGGTGGGGCACGCGCACCATCTCCAGAGGTACGTACGGCTGCAGATGACGTAATGCTGCTGGGCTGCAGCAACGTCAGCATGCGTCCCCGGACAGCCGTCTGTCGCGCACTTGAAGGATTCTCCTCACCCGCACGAGCGACATCCCCAGAGGCCAACGCGCGTACGGCCGGTTCGGCGGAGTGGCGCGCAGGCCGGACACCCGCGGGGTAGGTGGTCTACGTGGCGACTGGTGGTGACGGCATCAGGAGTCGGATGCCGTCCGTTTAGGTACGCTGCGCGGACGAACCTCAATGTTGGTGTCACGATGCAGCAGTCCGTTCACGGAGCTGCGGCTGCATCCCAGTTCGTCGGCGATCGCTGGATGGAACCGCCGACGGCGTACCCCTCGGCGGCGATCTTGGCGTAACCCTCGCACCGGGTTCCGAAGACGCACCTGCTGTGGTTTGGGTACAGGATGCTCTCCAACTGGGGCTCCAGGGGCTGGCGTTCGGCTGGCACGGCCATGTTCACGTATCGCATTGCGTTATGAAATGGTGACAATACGACTGGATGATCGGCGAGGATTTCTGTCGGGATATGCCCAGTTGATCCCTCATAGTTGACGTGATCACACCTGGTGTCACCCGGATCCCGCCGATAGCGTTGACGTACTCGTGAGAACCCTCGCCCCACCGGGAGCCATCCGTGAACCGCCGTCCCACCCTGCTCGCAGCCGCCGCGCTGACCGCTGTCGCGGCCCTGTCGCTGTCCGCCTGCGGGAGCGGTGACGGCGACTCCAAGAGCAACGACAAGATCGCTGGTGCTGACACGGGTGACCAGTCGTCTGCTTCAGCGCCGTCGAGTACCTCCGCCTCGACGCCGTCCGACCGTCCCGCCATCAAACTGCCGTCGGACCTCACCATGACGTTCGAGGGCGAGAAGACGGGCGACTCCGTCAAGGATGCCGTGCTGGCCGACAGCGCCGAACGAATGCGCGCGGTCAACGCGGCGATCGCGGATACGGACCCGAAACAGCAGGGGATCGACTTCTACGACAGCGGGAAAGCTCTGGAAGCGGCCGTGACGTGGGTGGGGAAGTTCAAGAAGGCGAATCTCGGTATCACCGGCACGTTCCGCTACTACGACCGGACCGTGACGCTGAGCGGCAGCAAGACCGCGTCGGTCATGTTCTGCGCCGACGAGAGCAAGGGCTACGCCAAGGACCTCAAGACGGGCAAGCCCAAGGTCACCACGCCGTCCGACCAGGACTTCATCCTCTACAACACCCGACTGGAAAAGAACGGTGACGGGGTGTGGCAGACCACGGGCATCGTGTCGACCGCGGGAGCGAAGCAGTGCCTGAAGTGAGCCGGCGAGTACTGGGGGGTCTCGCCCTGACCATGGCGTTGGTGGCTCTGGGTGCGCCGGGTGCCTGGGCGAGTGCCACCCCTGACGGCAGTCGGGAAGGCGACACGACTGCGTCAGGGGACCGCAAGGGCGACACACTGTCGGCAACGGCCGGTGCTGTCGTGTTCGACCGTTCGAAGAACGGTTCCGGGCAGTCCGCGGGGGCGGTAACGTCCACGAGCACGTGGACCCCGCCTGCGTGCTACTACGCACCCAAGTACACCCCGGCCGAGCTGAAGGCCTACCTGGAGCCGATCTGGGAAGCCGAGTCGACGGGGGCTCAGTGGGACCTGGAGCAGCGCAACAAGTACGAGAACGGCGGCAAGACCGACGGCACGTACAAGGACTTCAACAAGGACAAGACCAGCAAGGGCTACTGGTGGGACTCGTACGTCACCAAGGGACGTGAGGGCGACCCGGGCGCGCTCGACTGCACCAAGCCCATCTTCTGGGTGGACCAGGGTGAGGCCCCGCCGGCGGACATCCCTCAGGCGGTCACGCCGGAGGTGCTCGCGCAGCTCGCCTACGCCGAGATCCGTGTCCCCTCAACCAAGGTCCAGCTCGCTCCACAGGGCACCACGAAGGTGAACCTGCCGACCTGGGCGTGGCTGGACGCCGCGAAGTTCAAGCCAGTTTCGGTCACCGCGCGGGTGCCTCTCCTTGGTATCGAGGCGACGACCACCGCCGAACCGGTCTCGCTGAAGATCGACCCGGGCACGGACGACGCGGTCACCTACCCCGCCTCCGGCACTTGTCAGATCAACGCGGACAAATCCATCGGAGAGCCCTACGCCAACGGCAAGGCCGACGAGACTCCGCCTTGCGGGGTGAAGTACCTGCGCTCCTCCGGCGACGGCTCGTACCAGCTCAAGGCCACGGTCACGTGGAAGATCCACTGGACCGGCACCGGCGTGAATCGTGAACGGGCCCTGCCGGACGGCACGTTCGGCGCTGACCAAGATGTCGCCGTCCAGGAGATCCAGTCCGTCAACCGCTGAGCCAATCCAACCAGGGGAACGATGAGTGACATCCGCATCGACATCGGTGTGCTCAACCGTGTCCGCAGCGACATCAATCGCATCGGCGAGATCATGGAGCGGCCGGGCCGGGAGATGGACGAGGTCGACGGCGACTCCATGGGTGTGAGCCTGCTCGCCTCGCGTATGAACGACTTCGGGGACGAGTGGTCGTACGGGATCAAGCAGATCAAGAAGTATTCCGGTGCGGCGGTCAAAGCCCTCGACACGATGAAGAAGGAGTTCGAGGAGCTCGACATCAAGTTGGCTGAGGCGCTACGGAAGTCACAGGAGGGGGAGGCGTGTGAGTGATGTCTTCCCCTGGACTTCGCCCACGCAGACCTCACCCCTGAGGGGTCGGTTCCCGGCTCTTGGGTTCGTCCCGTGCCCCGGCGACCCCCACGCGGCGAAGCACGTGGCGGATGTCGTGCAGCGCACTGCACTTGCGCTGCACGAGATATCCGACGTCCTGCACGGCACGGGAGAGGGCGACTGGACGGGTAAGCACGCGGACGCGTTCCGCCAGCAGTTTCACGAGAACTTCCGGCCCAAGGTCGACAAGGCGAAACGCTCCTTCAGCAAGGCCGCGACGGCTCTGCGTGACTGGGCCGACGCAATGCCGGAGTGGCAGCGCAAGGCCGAGGTCCTGGAGCAGCACGCGCAGGACGCCCAGGACGCGTTGCACGCGGCGAAGCGGAAGCTGGCCGCTCTGCCGCCCAAACCACTGATCGATCTGCCATCGAAGGACGACGCTGAGGCGAACAAGCGGGAGAAGACCGAGAAGGACAGGTCCTCGGCGGAGCTGGCGGCCGCTACCGCGCAGTCCGATCTCGACCTGTACCGCGCTCAGGCCCGCAAACTGGCCAGCGACTACGACCTGGAAGGCCAATCGGTCGCCCGGCGCCTGGACAAGGCAATGGACATTGCGCCGAACGAGCCCGGTCTGATGCACGAACTGGGCGACGCCTTCAAGGACCTCGGGAAGGTACTCGACGCGCTCGACGACGTCGTCGCCAAAGAGATCAGTGCGGCTGTGGCGGACGCGGTCAAGTGGCTCACTGAGCATGCGAACGCCATCGCCGCCCTTGGTGACGTGCTCGGGACCATCAGCGCCGCACTGGGCGCAGCCTCGCTCATTGTCGCCCTCGTCTCTCCGGTGTCCGGGCCGTTTGCACCTATTTTTCTCGCGGCTGCAGAGGGCATCGGCGTCGCGTCGGGTGGCTTCTCCCTCGGCGCACTGGCACTGCACGGCGCCGCCCGAGCCGTCGGCGGAGACTCAGTGGTCTCCAGCCGTACGCTGGCCGAAGACGCTCTCGGTGTACTGCCCTTCGGCGGCGGCTTCAAAGGCATATCCAAGCTGGCCGCCGACAGTCGCTTGGCAGTCCATGCTTCCAATTTCGGCCTGGTCGATACGGTTGCGGCCTTCCTGGGCGATCCGACCGCACTCGGATACTGGGAGCCGAACAACGAGCGACAGGTCGCTGAGGTCGCGGCAACCCCGGTCATCCCCGGAGCCCCCTTGCTCGTGGCGTTCGAGAACGCCTGGGAAGCTGGAACCGAGAAGGACAAGGCAGCCCGGCAGGGAAAGTGAGCCACACGATGAAAGATGCAGAGATCCTGGCCCACTTCGATGGGCGCGGCACTGCCGAGTTCAGTCTGAGCGGCCTGGAGGCCGGCCAGTCCGACATGATCACGGCGATCGGCTTCGAGTTCGGCTACGACCTCAAGCAAGCCGAGGCGGTGAGCAGGAGCACGATGCGCATGATCTTTGTGCGCAATGACTCCCCAACGGCTCGTCAACGCGCCTGGCAGACGCACGACCGGTTGCGCGCGGGAGGTCCGCTCCTGGCGACGTGGACCGTCCCTGGTGCAGCACCAGGAGCGGTCGGCTCCGTCACAGCCGTCGACATGGCGTCGAAGCGACGAGGTCTCGCCGCCTACGAGGCCAACGGCATCAGGGGATTCGTCGTCTTCATCGCCATGCTCAGCCTCGGCTGCTTCATCCTCGCGTGGGTCCTGCGCGACAGCCCGAACACACCCCTCGCCGTGATGGCGGCAGTGCTCGGCATCGCCGTTGCCGTGGCCGCGGCCCTTACCCCTCGGTGGATGAAGCAGTGGTACGAGAAGAACCGGCGGCTCGTGGATCTCTACGACCAACAACGGTCCGGCCAGGTGGGCCCCCCGCCGCCCCCGCCGCCTCCCGGGCCCACCGGTCCGCATCCCGGTAGCGGGAGCAGCCAGTGATACGGGTCGACTTCTCGGTTCCCGCCGAGTTCGAAGAGATGCCTCTGGGCATGGACTTCGACACGGCCTGGGCCACCGTGAACGCCCGAAGCACCTCCGCCTCACTGGCGCCCGAGGCCGAGCAACAGCCACGGGCGGAGATAGCCCGCACGCTCCAGCAGATCTCGCGGTTGCTCGCAGAGGTCGGCGTCGTGTACACAGCCACCTCCCTGCAGTCCGTCGAGGGCGAGACTTCCATCGGCTCGCTCGCCGTCGCTGTTGTGGACTTCCCCTACGGCGACGATCCCGCCACCGCAGTCAGAGGGACCCTGCGAGGAATCCTCGACTCGCAAAGAGAAGGCTGGGCCGCATCGGTGATCGACGCTCCGTGCGGCCAGGCTGCTGTCTTCACCGGCAGCCAGATCTATGTTCTTCCTGCGGTGTTCTCCCCGAGCGGTGAAGAACTCAAGGTCCTCACCGCCCAGTTCCACGCGATCATCCCCATCCCGCCCAAGGCGGGGGGAGGCGGCCAGCGCATGTGTCTGGTGGCATTCTCCACACCCCAGATCGCCCACTGGGAGAGGTGCTACGCCCCGATCATGGCCACGGTGCTGCGAAGTCTCCACTTTCGGGAGGAAGCCGAAAGCAACAACGGCGATGGAATTGAGCTCTGACACGAAAAGAATGACGTCGGCGCTGATGGGGATATGTTCAGAGATCCCCATCAGGCACCAGGCCCGCGACCGCGTCTACCTGGCCGTCGGCATCGGCTGCTACGTCCTCGCCTTGATCGTGAGTCTGTTCCTCCTGGCGGACGACTTCGGTCCTGCCCTACTGGTGCCCGCGTGGATCGTTGCCACTTCGCGGGATGCGAGCCCGGCCCCTGATCACCGGCCGTGTGGACCGTACGGACTCCAGCCATGCAGGAACGGCTCCAGGTCACTGGGGCGGGGATCGGGCACTTCGGGCATGCGGAGTGGTCGGGTGAGGGGGTCGAGTGATCGTGCATGGTGCGTCGCCCAAGACAGCCAGGCTTCGGCCTCGGTGCGCTCGGTGCCCTGTGGCATGGCTTCGATCCGCTCGTTCACCGCGGTGAGGTAGGTGGAGAGCTGTGTGGCCTGTTGCCATGCCTTCTGCTGTTGTTCCAGCACGCGGATGCGGAAGGCCTCGGCGTAGTCGTGGTGGGCCTGCCGGATCGCCGCTTCCCATTGACGGCGTTTGAGCCTGGCCTGTTCCTCCTCCTCGGCGCGCTTGCGTTCGGCGGCCTGTCCGCGCAGGTCCACCTCCTGCAGAATCTGTGGCAGTTGGTCTTCAAGCGGATGGTCAGCTGTGTCTTTCCAGACGGACCGGCGGTGGGTGATTCCTCCGTTGAGGGTGATGGTGAGACGGTCTGAGGGCGCGTAGTCGTACTTGGAGACCTTGACCCAGGAGTACCGCTCGGCGTCGTCAAGTTCCTTCGCCGTAGGCACGTGCTCGATCATGTCCCGCTCCTGCCCGAGACAGAAGCCGCATGACTGCCCTTGAGCCGTGACGGTGAAGAGGCCTTCGGCGTCCGAGCGGCGTGAGCGGTGTCCCGCGTGTTCGCCGCGGGCCAGTCGGACCGTGTGCCCGCGATGCTCCGCCTCCGTCACGATGGCCTGCACGAGGCGCAGCGCTCGTGGCTGGACGGACTTACTCAGGCCCAGAGCAGGTTCCCCGTCCCGGAGCGTGGCCACGATGGCATGCGGCCTGTGGAGTCGCTCGGGAACGGCGATCGGGTTCAGAACGGCCAGTTTCCACGCTGGCATGTCCTGGATGGTGATCTCGTAGCCTCCCGCCCGCCAGCGGTAGACCATCTCTTTCCCTTCAGGCAGCTTTCCGCATTGCTGCGCCGATCTGATCCGAGCCGTCCAGTTGGGTGCCCCTGCCCCGTACTCCTGCTTGATCACGAGGGAACCACCGGCCGCGAGAACATCATCGATGAGCTGCTCACCAAGAGTCTTCCTCGGTTGCTTCGCCGTCGTACGTCGTCTGGGCGAAGGGCGAGCGACGGCTTCAGGGGCCGTGGGCTTGCCGGGAGTCAGGGTCTGCGGTGGCGCGGATTGCGCCGTTACCGACGTCGCCGCAGGCGCCTTGGCTCTGGTGTGTCGCACGGAATGCTCCTGCCGCGCCGTGTGCGCGAGGTAGGTCCCGTGTTCAAGGTAGTGACGGCCGGGGGCCGTGACCTCGACGCTCCAGACACCCGCCCGTCTGGCAATCTTCACCAGCCCGCGATTCTGCAGTGCCTGCGCGCTGATCTTGTAGGCGAAGTCGTTCTCGTCCCAGGCTCCCGCGGGGCAGCCTTTGGCGATCCAGCGCAGCACCTCCAACTGCCGCTCGGTGAGGGGCTTCTTGGCCATCTCTGTCTCCTGCTCGCATACCACGGACGATGCAGTCGCCGACCAAGCGCGGACGTCGTCCCGTGGACGGGTCAGCCGGGCGGCTGCATCCTGCGGAACTCTGCCACTGGGATCTCGAACTGTGCCTCGAGTTTCGTGGCGCCCTTCTCCCGGCCTGCTTGCCGGAGCATGCCGACGGCCTGCTCCACGATCCTGCCGAGCCTGACGACCTCGGCCCGCAGGACACGGAGTTCGGCATAGGCCTCGCCGGCTTGCGTACCGCACCACTGCCGTACGAGGTCTCGAGCAGGCTTGAACTCCCTGTCGACCTGGGCGCAGACCTCGGGGCTGAAGTGATGCCCCTCCCGTTTGCCCCGCCCTGGGGTGTACGAGCCGTAGATCGCTTCCTTTCGGGCCCGTTGATCCTCCCGTTCCACCTCTGCCATGACCTGCTCGGCGTGCAGGGTGGCGCCCTTGCGCGCGCACGCCAGCGTCACCGGCCAGGGCGCCTCCGCACTCCCGTCATCATGAACGGCAGCCAACGGGTCACCGGTGAGGAATTCCGTGCTCTCCTCCAGCGCCTCGGCGAACGCCGTCACGTCGTGGATGTACAAGACGCCGTCGTCGTGCCGCGAAAAGCCGACGCTCGCCAGTTCATCCCAGGGGCAGGCATCGAACACGATGTCCACCGCACGGCGTTCGGGGGCGTCACGTAGAGGCGTGGCGGCTGCGAGCTCTTCCCGGCGGCGTTCCTCCGCGAGCCACCGGTCAGCCCGTTCCCACGGAACACGCAACTCGGAGGGAGGCACCCAGGCTTCGCGGCCCTCTTCCTCGTCCCCGGTGAAGCGGACCTTGACACGTGGCGGGCGCTTGGAACCAAGGCGGAGAACCTCCACCCGGGCTACCGGGCCATGCGCCCGGGCACGGTGCGCCCAGAACTCCCCTACTTCCATCACATTCCTAAATGGATCCGGTCGTGAAAGCACCCGCAGACCTGGCACGCCCGACGAGAACCGGGCTCCTCGTCGTAGACAGGGCACTGCGCACCGCTCCGGTCGGGCTCCTCGACACCTTGCTCCTGACCAACGAGGAATTGCAGGACATCGCGTATCGCACTCAGCTGGCGTCGGCCGAGTTCCTCGCCCACCGGCCCATCAACGACAACGTGTTCGGACCTGAGTAGAGGCGGGTAGTCCCCACCTGCCGGGCGCGGCGAGGAGGTCGACTGCGCACGCTCTACATTCGCCATGCCACCCACTTTCTCTTCGGCACGCGGACTTTCCACGATGTCGGCCGAACTCGTGATAGACGCCACAAGGAGCCTGTACACTTCCTCACCGCACTCGGGGATTCTGCAGCCGTCGAGTCCCCCCACCCGGCAGGAACCGAACTACTCGCTGGACGCGCCCCTGACCCCGCCAACCCGCTGCAAGGGCCGAACGGACTCCAGCGGTGGAGGGACGGCCCTTCAAGCTGCTGGCCGAGTTTCGGGCACTTCGGGCGGGACCTTTGCGTCGAGGACGGGAACGACACCAGCCGAGACCGCCCTTCCACCCTCACCGTCGCACAAATCCGCAGGTCAGCGCCGTTTACACGACCAGCCATGTTTTGTGGCTCCCGCCAGGGGCACCCAAAACATGGCTGGTCAATGCCCCGACCGGTCGCGGTGAGCGGGGCGACCACTTGCCGTGTCAAGCGGCCTCGTCACCCGCTACGCCTACTACATGTAGAACTCGATCGCCGCCCCGGCCGCCGAGCTTTCCGCAGTTTCGGCTGCGGCCGCCAGCGGCCGTAGCGGTGGCCGATCCGACCATCCGCCGCTTCAGCGGCGCGGCCGTCGGCGCGCTACTGGTAGACGGTGGTAATCGGCGTCGCGACGCTGGCTCCGCTGCCGGGGGCGGCGTAGGAGATGGTCCACACGGCGGCTGTCTTGTTCGGATAGCCGTACAGGTAGCCGCCGTTGTCGCAGCCGTAGTTCAGCCGCTGTCCCGCGAGCGTCGCGGTGCCGCCACCGGCGAACGAGCAGCGGGCGCCGTTGGCCAGGACGAGGATGATCGGTTCGATGTCGGGTCCGCCCGGCATGTGGTCGTTGTTGCCGGGAAAGCCCTCGGGGACCGACAGTTCGACCATGCGGTCGGGAGCTCCGTCCAGGCACAGCGCGCTGGTGTCCGAGGGATCGGAGTCTGGGGAGAAACACGGGTCGAGGATCCGGTCGCCGACGGTGCAGCGCCAGGCGTCCGTGCGCATCGTGGATTCGGCGGTCCCGAAGCAAGAGCCACTGGCCCGGTCGGTGATGGTGATGCCGGTTGCCGGGGTGCCGCCTGGGGACCAGGGGCTGAGGGTGACCACCTGGGTCTGCGTCGGCGCGGACGACGCCGCGGCGGTCGGGGTCTGTGACTCGGTAACGGCTGAACGGGCGAGAGGGGACGTGGTCGCAGCCGGTGTGGCGCCAGGGATAGAGCGGGCCGCGGACGACTGCGGGGAGTGGGTGGCGCGCGCTGAGGCGTGGCCCGGGGCCAGTGCGAACCATGTCCCCATGGCGGCCGCGGCGAACACGGCGGCCGCGACGACGACGAGCCGGGCGCGCCTGTAGGGAGGGCGTACCGCGGAAGCCGGCCAGGCGGGGTCTTCGACGGTCGGGGGGTGCCACTGCTCTGCGATCAGGTTCGGGACCTCGGTCGGCCGGTCGTGGACATCCCCGAGGACCTGAGTCGCCTGCTCGCCGACCAGCTCGGCGGTCTTCTGCGCCACGACGGAGGACGACGGCCGATGGCCCGGTTCTTTGGCGAGGCACGCCGTCACCAAGCTGAGCATGTCGTCGGGGACGCCGTCGAGGTTTGGCTCGGCGCTGAGGACGCGAAAGGCGATGGCCTCGGCATTGCCGGTGCCGAAGGGGTGGCGGCCGGTGGCCGCGAAGGCGAGCAGCACACCCCAGGCGAAGACATCCCCTGGCGGCCCGGCAGTGCCGTCACGGTAATACTCGGGGCTCAGCCAGCCCGGTGTTCCGGTGAGCATGCCGGTACGGGTGACCGCGGTGCCGTCGGCGACGTGGGCGATACCGAAGCCCAGCACCTGCGGCCCGTCCGGGGCCAGGATCACATTCGCGGGTTTCAGATCGCGGTGGACCACCCCGGCGGCGTGTACGGCCGCGAGCGCCCCGGCCGTC
Organism: Streptomyces sp. NPDC101234; assembly: GCF_044767525.1. Classification (NCBI taxonomy): domain Bacteria; kingdom Bacillati; phylum Actinomycetota; class Actinomycetes; order Kitasatosporales; family Streptomycetaceae; genus Streptomyces; species Streptomyces sp. NPDC101234. The sequence goes on from NZ_JBIWOA010000026.1 coordinate 106,259, forward strand.
CCCGCGGCGAACAGGTGCAGCTGGATCCCGGCCAGCGGCCCGTGCACCGCCGTGTGCTCTCCGAGCGTCAAGCCGGGTACATAGGCCGTCGCCAGCCACGGGATGTCCGCCTCGGGATGGGCCTCCAGCAGCGGCACCAGACACGGCCCCGACACTCGCCGCAGAACCTGCACCTCGCGCCGGAATCGGGCCCGGAACTGGTGATCTGCGGCCTGCCCGGCGTGCACGGCCTTCACCGCTACCCGCTCGCCCCGCTCCCCGACCGCGGCGTACACGGTGCCCATCCCACCCGCGCCCAGCACCCCGACCACCCGGAAGCGCCCGATCCGAGCCGGGTCCGAGGCACGACGAGCAGCAATCTGCGACACGAACAAGACTCCCGCCGTGAGCAATTGTGGACGAGATATGGACCCTAGCGGGGATCGCCGACGCCACACGCCAGTCGGCATCAGATGAGATCCACCCGCGCCATGCCCGCCCAGCCGGACCCCGAGCCCTCCGCGATCAGCCTCCATTGATCACGGGGTGTCGTGCAGCCGACGGGCACCCGGCACACCTTCGCCGGGCCACGCGACGGCATACGTTGAATCCCCGGATTGCAATTCGACGTCACAGCCCTCTGACTCTGCTTCGGCGAACTCGCTGTGCTGCAGGCGGCTCCTTGGTGAGCGGCGTGTGCCGTCGCCGGTGGCCGCCATACTGGGCGGATGTCCGCGAACACCAGCGACGACCCGGCAGAAGAACTGACACTGGCGCAGCTGACCCGCCACAGGCAGTCCGGCCCCTTGACGCCGCCGATCCAGAACCCTGCCCTGTTGCCGTTCAACGAGCTGGATCCCGAGGTGTTCGAACGGGTCGTCGCCGAGGTAGTCAGTCGGCGGCACAACCTGGGTGTGCAGTTCTACGGACGGCGCGGGCAGAAGCAGCACGGCCTGGACATCGTCGAGCGGGAGCCGTCGCAGCGCCGCTCCCTCTACCAGGTCAAGCGCTACCAGAAGATTACGGAAGCGCAGCTGCGGGAAGCCGTCGAGACGTACGCCGGACCCGTCAGGGGCCCGGACTTCCAGGGAGACTCCCGGCGGTTCGACCCTTACAGGTTCGTCGTGGTGACGTCGGCGCAGACCGAGGACGACACTGCCACCGTGGATGCGCTGGCCGAGTTGCAGAACGAGTACGCCGGCGATCTCGTGATCGAGGGTTGGGGTGCGGAAGCGCTCAGCCGCGCCCTGCGCGATGCCCACCATCTCGTGTTCGCGGTGTTCGGACCACATTGGGCCGAGGCGTTCTGCGGATTCACGCTTTCCCCCGCGGCCCAGATCGCGCCCGAAGCCTTGGGCTTGGTCGATGACCCGGCCGAGGTACTCGGCCTGGACGCGCTCCAGGCCGACGCTGTCGCGCAGGAGGAGCGGGCCCCGTTGGATGCGGCGCACTTGCTGGGGCTCGTCGCCGACGGTCTGCAGGCAGGCGGCTTCCCGGTGCACTCAGCGGCGATGTATCGTCGCCAGGCGCGGACCTTGCTGTCGGGCGGTGATCTGTCTGGTGCGTTTTCCATCCTGGTCAAGTTGACACTGACGGCGATCTCCACTGCCGACCACACGGCAGCCGCGTTCGTCCGCATGGAGTTGGAAAGGGCTGCGGGCCAGCTGGGGAATTCGGCACCCGCCACGGCAACAGTCCTGGCCGCGGTCGACGGCTGGTCCGAGCACGGAAGCCAGCTGGCTGCCACGGTGCCGGCGCTCGAGGCCCTGGCTGCTGCTGGCGACGAGCATGCCGCCTTGCTGTGCTGTCTGGTGATCGAGCAGGCCATCGTCGACGGCTTGTATGACCGGGTTCCCGCACGGTCCGTCTTGTCGCCGCTGGACGCGGACACCGACGGGCTGTTGGCGCGGCTTCGGTCGCTCGCGGCGGCCGCCGACCACCGTGATCCGGTGATCCGGGCGCGGCTGCGCTGCGCTTACGCCGACGCCGCCGTGCCCCTTGAAGGCACGCGCGAGGAGCTCGAGCGGGCATGGCAGCAGCTCGTCCGTGCTGCGGCGGCCGGGCGGTTCCGTGGAGCCCGCGCGCTGGTGGCCTCCCGAGCCGCATACGCCTTCGCGGCACGCGGTGATGGCGAGCAGGCGGAGAACCTGTGGCGGCAGGCCGTGCTGGCCAGCAGCGAGGAGCAACTGTATGGCGACGCCCGTGGAGCGATGCGGTCGCTGCAGTACTTGGCCATCGACCAGGGCCGGCCGCTTAACGGACCGAACGGCGCCACCGGCGGCCTGCCCGATCGCAAGCGGCTGCTGGCGGCAGCTCTTGACCCGGCACTGTCCGCGCTGGAGGCCGCCCACCACGGTCGCCTGCCCGATGCACTCGGAGACGTCCGCCGGTACCTGTGGGAGGCGCGACTGTCCGGCGACCGACGCGAGGAAGCCAGCGCGCAAGCGCTGTTGGGCGATGTGCTCAGCAGTGGCGGTCACCATCGCCCAGCCACGCACTACTACCTGGAGGCAGGGGCCGGGGACAAAGCTGCCGCGGCGGTGCGCGCTGCCGCTGCCGTTCGACGTCACCAACTGGCTCAGCTCCCCGGTGCGTCACCGCCAGGCCGCGGGCATCGAGGTCATGAAGGCGCAGGCAGCCGCCCTGCCCGACACTGTGGTCTCCGAGTCGGTGCGCCAGCTCTTGGAGCATGCAGCCACGGTGTGGGAAGCTCCCCATGCAGATCCCGCTCCCGAGCGCCAGGCCCTGAACGCTGTGGCGGCGTTCGGACCGCGGATCCCCGACAGCGCCGTGGACACCATCCTCGCTCTGGCCAGGCCAGCCACCGCTACCCCCGCGCCTGCCTCTTGGGCGGCGGTCGCCCCCGTCGTCGCGAACCTCCTCATCCAGACCTACTGGGCCGTGGAACCACAACGCCCGGAAATCGCCCAGATGCTGGACGCCCTGCTGGCGCTGCCAGTGCCGACTTTCAACTTGTGGCCCCTGATTCTCGAGATCCCCGAGCAGGCACGCGAGCCCTTGCAGGGCATCATGCACTCCCGCGCCGAGGACGGCGACCGGGACGCCCTGCGTGTCCTTGCGCACTGGCACGAGGACACGCCCGCGGTCCAGACCGCAGCCCGTCAGGCCTGCGCCGCGCTGCTGCGCCGCCCCGTGGCCATCCCTCGCAACGTTGTGACCGTCGACACCCAGGCCACCGAAACCGTCGGCTTCCTCAAGGCACTGCTCAAGGCAGACGCCCTCGTCGACGTCTCCCCCGACGACCTAGGTCCCGACCAGGCCCAGCCCGCTGGCCGCGTCGTGCTGCAGATCCAGCTGAATCCCCCGGCCGGTACAAGCAGTACCCAGGTCTATGCTCAGCCCACCGCACAGCACATACCTGACCAGGCAGCTAGTCAGACGGCCACGGGGCCCGACCATGCGGCTCTCCTCGCTTCAGGGCCGCTGCCCGCCCTGGCTGAGGCCATCGCACGACACCTGCTCGCCATGGCCGAGGACACCCACGACACGTCACCGTCGCGTATTCAGGCGATCGACGCACTGCGCGCTCTGGCCTTCCACCTGCCCGGGTCGGTCCTGTGCGACATCACTGACCGGATGCTGATCGTCAGCCGTAACCCAGGGCTCCCGGAGATCGACCGGCTCACGTTGGAGGTCAGTGGCGCGTTCAGCCGAGGCCGCCTGAATCTGGGCATCACGCATCTGCCCGGGATGGCCTTGGTACTCGCGACCGACGCGTTCATCCAGCAGCGTGATCGCCAGTCCCCACTCGCGGCACAGGAGACCGCGTTCGTTGACGAAGTGATGGCCTCGAGTGCGGCGCTGATGCGCGATCCGGACGCGGAGGTGCGGAAGTTGGGCGCGATCGCAATGCACGATCTCGCTCACGGCGCACCCGAGGCCGCCGTCCAAACCACCGGCATGCTCTCCCACCCCGATCCGCAGGTCCGCGCCCTCGGCGCCAGCATCGTCCCTCTGACGCCAGATCGACAAGCGCTTCTCGCGAGTGATCCGGCGCCGGAGGTACGGCAGGCCCTATCCGACCGGCTCGCGGCGCAATTGCCAACCGCACCCAATTGATTGGGAGGAGCACGGGCAGCCGAGCTGTGCATGCGGATGGAGCGCGTTGCCGGGGAGAACGCAAGTGGGGCGCCCGACGGCTCACCCGACAGCCGACGTCCACCCGCCCCGGAGCTGGCCGCGACAAGCCCCTGATCGGCAAAGGGGTCGGACTTGCCCTTCAGCCTCTGGGTCTTGCGGTCCGGGCGGTCCGCGTCGATGACCGTCCCGTCGGATCTTCGCGTACGCCGGGAGAAGGCTGACAGGCGGCGCCCCGATGAGGACCTCGGTTTTCGTGTTGTGACAAGTTCGGGTCGCGCCGCCGAGACCGAAGTTCCGGTCACTGGGCGCACTACAGCGCCCTATCACTGCCCAAGCAACCGAATCCGCGGGGTTGGCTCACGCAAGCGTCCAGCTGCCGCGTCAGCCAACCCGCGTCTTCGGCAGAAATCCCGACACGGTCACCACGAGCGAGTCTCCGCAGGTCACAGGGGGTGCGTCACGACCAGCCCTTGAATGCGGCTCCTGCCCAGGACTCGAACCTGCGGCTAGGTGCGGCCTCGGGACAGCCATGACGTCCAGCCAACCGGCCTGTGCGGGCAACGACATGGCCGTTCGCCGCATCCAGGCCCCAGGGCGCGATTACCCGAAGCGCTCGGCCCACGCGGGCATACAAGCCGCCCCTCCGAACTGACTCGCCGTTCAGCTACATCCAGCAGCGATCCAGCCAGCGTGCGGAGAACGACGGATGACAGCAGGTGACGAAGCGTCAGTTTATCCAGCCAAAATCCAGCCAGGGGCACGTGAGCGGAGTCGACCCGAATTCGGGTCGACTCCGCCTGACCTGGCGTTTTGCTAATTCGCCGAATCCACGGTAATGCGTGGCCTATACATTGAAGCGGAATGTCTGCGGCCCGCTCCTGACCTGCGGCGGAGCCCTATCCAGGGCTCTGACCTGGGACTTCCTCGTTGGGAAGCGTTGGCTCCCGACGGCCGTTTATGCGTGTCCTGCGGACTGGCCGCGGACTGGCTGGGTACGCCGAGGCAGAGAAATCCATGGCACACCGGCGGGACCTGCAACGAGACTGCGCGGGTGAGCGACTCCTACCCCTGTCCCTGCTGCGGGCACCGCGTGCTGGACGCGATGCCCGGCTCGTACGAGATCTGCCCCATCTGCTTCTGGGAGGACGACGGGGTCCAGTTCCGCTGGCCGACCATGGACGGCGGAGCGAACAAGGTCTCCCTGATCGACGCCCAGCGCAACTACCAGGACTTCGGGGCCTGCGACCAGCACGGCCGCCGGTACGTCCGCCCACCGGCCGAGGACGAGCCGCTCGACCCCGCCTGGCGCCCCATCGACCTGACGCGCGACTCCTTCGAGGACTGGGAAGCCGAGGACCGCGCCCCGTGGCCCGACGACCGCTCGGTGCTCTGCTGGTGGCTCCCCACCTTCTGGCGCCGGGACCACTCCGCGTCATGACCTTCCACATCGAGACACTCGTCCGGCAGCTCGACGGCAAGGCCGACGAGTCCTACGACGCCCGCGCGGAGCTGATCTGGATCGGCGCCGATGCCATACCCGCCGTCATCAACGGCCTGCCTTCCCTCGGCGGCTTCGGTCAGCTGACCGCCATCGAGGTCTTCGAGGAGGTGGGCGATCCCTGTTGCGGCCCCGCTCTCATCGGACTGCTGGACAGCGACAACCCGACCGTCCGCGAATGGGCTGCCATGGCCCTGGCGCGCCTGGAGATCGACGGCGCCATCGAGCCCCTGCGCCGCGCCTACCGCGCCTGCCTGGAACGGGCGTCCCCACCGGACTGGACCGAGTCTGTCGGCATCCGCTGGGCGCTGACCGAACTCGGCGCACGCACCCCTGTCGTCCCAGCGCTCACCGCACGCCTACGCCCCACCGCGGCGAACGACGCCCCCGGCTGGTCCTCGGCCCACTTCACCGAGATCATCAACGACCTGGCCGACCACGCCCAGGTGATCCTCTATTCCCAGTTCTGGCGGGTGGACGCCGGCCGCACATGCGGCATCTCCGGCACTGGCCTGGACTGGGAACTCGACTGGACCGCGCCCTGGGAGCACCTGGTCGAAGAGTCCCGCAGATGGTCCCTGCTGGAAGCCTCCGAAGCCCCCGCCGGCGACAACATCTTCGTCACCCTCACCTGGATCGACCGTACCGACCTTCACCCGGAGAGGTGACCGATGCCGTCCCAGCACCCTGAGGAGATCGGCTACGGCCATGTGGTCGAGAGCTACGTGACGAGGATGTACGCGGGCCTCCCGCGCTACCTCGTACTGAACGGCGGACGCTTCCTGAGCCCCCGGTGGTGGCACACCACCCGCTTCACCCGACACCTACTCAACGACGCCGCTGCGATCACCGACGAGGAACTGGAAGCCCTCCTCGGGTACGAATGGCGCTCGCGCCTCACCGCCGCCTGGCTGATCGGCGTCGACCGCCGCGAACGGTTCCGGGCACGCATCGGCGACCTGCTCCTGGCCAGCGAGGTCTGCTATTCCGGCGGCGCCTACTGCTTCGCCCTGGCCCGCTTCGGCACACACACGGACGCCGAGATCCTCACCGCCTACCTCGACCGCTACCTCCCCCGCACCGACCTGCACTACGACCAGCCCGCTGCCCTGGGCGCCCTCCTCCGCCTCGACGCCCTCCTCGGCACCCACCATGCCAACCGCTTCACGGAGCCCGACGGCCTCTGGGACGAGTGGGTCAAGGGCGTGGGACACCTCGGCTACCCCAGCCACACCCCCGTCGAGCAGCGCCGCTGGACGGACCTCCACTGCGAGTTCGCCAACGGTTGGACCCGCTCCTGAACTACCTCGCCCAGCCACGGCGCCTCTGGCGCTGATATCGCGATTGCGTCTGCTGCAGCTCAACTCAGATGAAATAGTTGGCAGATGAAACAGCTCTGGTTCGAGGGCGGCAAGAGAGGGAGCACCATGTCGTACTCACTGGTCGTCGGTGAGCCGTACCCGAGGCAGGTCAACTGGCCGAAGTCTGCTGCCACCCTGGTACTTAGCGAGAACTACGTCGAGATCATCCATTCGTTCGACGGCCTCACGTCGGACGAGCTGGCCGCCTTCACGACCGGCTCAGCGACGGTCGCGGTCACCATCGGGGACAGACATTTGATGTGGTGCTACCGCTTCGACGCCCCGACCCGCCCCGGCGCCCCGAAGGCGACTCTCGGTTGGGGCGACTCGCCATGGGAGGCATACCGCCAGCACGGCCGCACTGTCGGCGTGCCCGGGCAGCGAGGTGAGCCCTTCACCGCGTACATGGTGCTCGTCGATGCCTCTACCGGCATCGTCGAGGGTCTACGGACGGCCGAGATAGGCAAAGACGTCGCGGACGCACTCCGGTACGGCGTCGCCCGTCAGCTCGCGCTGCCCTACGACCATGCGGCCGCATCGCGTGAGATCGACGCGGTGTACCGACGGCACCCCAGCACACAGAGCCTCCTGAGGGAGGCCATCGCCGGCCAGCAGATCCCCGCTCTCGGCAGCTGACCGATCAGCCGCAGTCAAGCGGGGTCACCGATGTGCACGGTTGCCGAACTTTGCGGGGAGCCAAGCCTGTTGGGGGACGTATGCTTCCAACCAGATTGAAAGCTGGGGCAGGAGTTACGAAGGGGCACCCGTTCCCTGCCATGAGCAGCGAGCACTGTAGGTGATAGGGGGAGACGGCATGGAGCTGCAGATCACCGTCGATACACAAGGCGACGACACGGCGGCCCACGATCTGTACTACTGGCTCCGGCAGGATCGTGAGCTCCGGCGCCACGCACAGGTCGAGCTGGCACTGCCTGTTAGCGCTTCCGGCCGCATGAACGCGGGAGAGACCATCAACATGTTCGTCAGCAACGGTCTCGCCGCCGCGAGCCTGTTGGTGAACATCGTGGTTGCCTGGCGAACAGCCCGCCCATCGTCACCCGGGCCGGTCGTCATCGCCCGCGACGGAATGACCGTGACAGTCCACGACACATCAGAGGACACCCTGCGTCGCGTCGCGGCCCTGCTGACATCCACACCTCCCGAAGTAGCGCCAGGGACCATCGGCACGAGCCAGGCGTCGGCGCCCTCGGTCTCCGAAGATCGGTGATGCGCCTGCCTGATCCTGACGGAACCCGTGTAGTGTTGATCGGGGTGGACGAATACCAGCACTTCCCACCCTTGCCGGCGGTGCGCAACAACCTCACCGAGCTGGCCAAGCTCTTCAGGTCCCCACTCGGTGGAAGCCTTCCGGACAGACATTGCACGACGGTACTCAACCCGACTGACATCAGCAGCGCGCTCGACCCCGTACACCGGGCGGCGAGTGAAGCGTCGGACACCCTGGTGGTGTACTTCGCCGGCCACGGTACGCGGCTACCCGATGGCTCCCTCCGTCTCGCCGTGCGCAATTCAGAACGGGGCAGGAAACAGTACGCGTCCGTGGCCTTCGACGACCTCCGTGCCGAAGTGCTGGACAGCATGGCTGTCAACAAGGTCGTGATCCTGGACTGTTGCTACAGCGGTGCTGCGCTGGAGGGGTTCATGGGGAGCACCGATGAGGTCGCGGACGAGACCATCATCGAAGGCACCTACGTCATGACCGCCTCAGCAGCGACGCAAGCGGCTATGGCTCCCCCGGATGCCCCACTTACAGCGTTCACCGGCGAACTCGTCAAAGCGATTGCCAATGGCATAGCTGAAGTGCCGGACCCGCTGGACATGAGCTCCCTCTACAAGTACGTGCACGGTCGACTCAGATCGCAGGGAATGCCACTGCCTCAGCAACGAGCCGGCGGCCTGGGGCACGACATCGCGCTGTTCCACAACAAGTGGAGCCCGCCCACAGAGAAACCGACGCTCTCGGCAAAGCGGGATGAATGGTTCCACGAGATTCATCACAATCTGGTCGGGCGCTTGAGGAATGTCTCGGCACTCGCCCAAGACCGGCTCCGCCCCGAGTTCGGCGATCCGGCGCTCATCCGCTCCCTGCTGGTAGCGCGAATCGCCGTCCAACTCGCCCAGGGCAAAAGCACGACGACCATCAGCGGCATGCTCTCCTCCAGCGGGGTCTTCGCCACTCCGTGCCCCAGCACCGACGAACTCTCCGAACTCATCGCCGAGGTCCAGTTCAGATACGAAACAGACGGGCTGGCCAACAGCGTTCCGTTCCTCGGAGGTCTGGGGCTCTTTCCCTGGACGCCAGAGAGTACGTACATGCTGCTGAGCGAATACTGGGCTGCCCAGCGAAGCCGTACGATGCCTCGTCCGCACGTGGAGCGGGAACTCAGCGACCTTTGGGACACCGCGGACACCCGTGTCCTGAGCGCGCACTCATCGCTGCCGTCCCTCCCACTGGTCACTTATCCCGACCCTTGGGAGAAGCTGAAGGCCGAGCCGGATCTTCGAGTCGGCACCGTCACAGCAATGATGCTCGGCGAGCGCGGTGGGGGCGACCGTGCATGGGAACATTGGATGTCCACTCGCCCGTGGAGCACACTCACGGCCCGCCACTTGGTTCAGCTTGGCGGCGATCTCGTCCGGTGCAAGGCAGCTCAGCGGACCCTCGCTCAGTACGTCGATCTGGCACCAGCTGGCCATATCTCCCGTGCAGTCCTTTTACGGGCGGCGGAGATCATCGAAGAGCAGTTGAAGGACATCGCACTAGCCATCGAAAGCATTGGCGCCATCGAGTACGACTTGCTACGCGAGCGCACAGCGGACGAGCACTTCCAGGACGGTTGCCTTGCCACCTTCAGCAAGCACCTTCTGAAGCGCTCTCAAGCCTTCACGCCCTTCGAAGAACATAAGATGAACCATGGCACATGGGCTGCGATCCCCTGGTGGTCCCTAGTCGTTCACGGTAAGCAAGAACAGCGGGCGGTTGAGGACTTCCTGAAACGCGGCGGCCTCCAACTGGGTGTCGCCGCCGAAAGTCCCGACGCCGACGAGCTCGTCATCAGCTGTGAGGAACCCGACCTCGGACCTTCATGGATAACCGCCCGGCTCATCTTCGATCTTCGCGACGTCGTACAGGCCTGCGAGTTGCTTCTTCTGGGTCGGCGGCAATCCGTGGTTGTGGACTTCCTCACCGAGCACATCGATGAGTGGGACGATCGGCAAGTGCATCTGGCCGGAAGTCTCGACCTCTCGCTCGGGCCGGAGATCGGAGCGACACTGACCGATGTCGCAACCCGTGCCCTGCACCGACTTTTACCTGATTCTCCTGGTCCATCGCTTCATCACGAGGGCGTGCCGGCACTTGATCGACTCCTCGGCTCGTCACGGCTCCCGAGGATCGCCCGCTGCCCTCGCTAGCCGGCGGTGTCCTCGCACGCTCGGACGAGGTCGCGGTGGCCGAGTTCGCGCGCGTACTCGCCACCTCCGCCATCCTGGCAGCAGCTACCGATCCGCGTTTTTGAACGATGAGGACGGGCATGGACGTCGCGCCCTCGGAATGGCAGAAGCACATTCGACGATTCGACGGTCGGCGCCGACACGCACTGGTCGCAGCATCGCGCGGACTGCTGCAGACAGCAAGGCTCCCCGACTTGCATCGCCGCAGGTCAGGGAGCCTCTGAAGGCCTACTCAGACGCTGAAGCGGAACTCCACCACGTTCCGCCCTGCATCACGTAGTTCTACGCGATCTTCCATCGATGCCTCGCCCTTGACGCAGTCCTTGGCCGCCGAGCTGGCCTCCAACAAGTCCTTGGCCGCCACAGGAGGGCAAATCTTCCGTGCGACATCTCTATAGGGGACATGCAAGCACAACCCAGTTCCCTGGCCTCGGCGCCCAACTGCACGTACCCCGCGCCCCCATCCGAGCGGCACCCGGGCCCGGGCACCCCGGGGCAGGCCCGGGTGGCCCTCCCCGAGGAGCCGCCCGACGTGACCGAGCCCGTCGCTGCCACCCTCCTGCAGCTCCTTCGCACCCTGATCGCCGATTCGAGCCAGCAGCGCCCCGAGACCGGCAGCGGCTGACCGAGAGACGCGGGCAGCCACTGGCTCTTCTCCCCCATTCGAGGTACGACAGAACGCCGCATAACACCCGCAGCGCGCCCCACACCGCGCGCCCGCACTGGGAGTCTCACCGCACGTGATCCGCTTCGCCTTCGCCGGCCGCTGCTCCACCGAGGACCTCCAAGACCCCGAGGCCTCCAGAAACTGGCAGCTCACCCGTGCCCGAGCCCTGATCGAACCCGCCGGCGGCCACATCGTCACCCAATACTTCGACATCGGACACAGCCGCTCCCTGCCCTGGCAGCGCCGCCCCCGCGCCAACGAACTCCTCCAAGCCCTCCGCAACCCCAACCGCGGCTTCGACGCCGTCGTGATCGGCGAGCCACAGCGCACCTTCTACGGCAACCAGTTCGGCAACACCTTCCCCGTCTTCGTCCACTTCCGTATCCCCCTGTGGGTCCCGGAGATCGGCGGCCCGATCGACCCGGACAACGAGGCCCACGACCTCGTCATGTCCGTCTTCGGCGGCATGAGCAAGGGCGAACGCAACCGCATCAAGATCCGGGTCCGGACCGCCATGAGTTCTCAGGCCCAGCTCCAGGGCCGCTACCTCGGCGGACGCCCCCCGTACGGATACCTGATCGGCGACGCGGGGCCGCACCCGAACCCGGCCAAGGCCGCCACGGGACAGCGGATCCACCGCCTGGAACCCGACCCCGCCGCAGCCCCCACCGTGGCCCGGATCTTCCAGATGTACATCGACGGCATGAGCGACAAGGCCATCGCCGCCCAGCTCACCCGGGAAGGCATCCCCTGCCCCTCCGCCCATGACGCGGCCCGTAATCCCCACCGGAAGAAGACCGCATGGCAGGCCGGAGCGGTCAGAGCGATCCTCATCAACCCCCGATACACCGGCTACGAGATCTGGAACAAGCAGCGCAAGGAGGAACACCTCTACGACGTCGACGACGTCACCCTCGGCCACCGCACCCGCATGACACACAACCCGGCCGACCAGTGGGTGTGGTCCAATGACGCCGCTCACGAAGCGATCGTCACCACCCAGCTCTTCGACACCGTCAAGAAGATCCGTCAGCAGCGTGCCCGCATGCCGCAGCGCCTCGAACGCCCCGGACGACAACCGCAGGGGCAACGGACGTACGCACTGCGCGGGCGGGTGCGATGCGAGACGTGCGGGCGCAAGATGCAGCCCGCGACGATCCGCAACACCGTCTACTACCGCTGCGAGTTCAGGGAACAGGAGCGGTCCCTCCACCCCGGCCTGGATCACCCCCGGACCGTCTACCTCCGGGAGGACGTGGTGTGCCGGGCTCTGGACCGGTGGATCGCGAAAGCCTTCGCCCCCGACCGGCTCACCGCCACCCTCACCGCCCTCGCCCAAGCCAGCGCGGCAGCGCACGCTGCCGAGACGCTCACTCCGCAGCACGCACAGGCCCGCAAAGTCGTCAAGGAATGCGAGCGGCGTCTCGCCCGCTACCAGGCCGCCCTCGAAGCCGGCGCCGACCCCGCCGTCGTCACTCAATGGATCAACGAGGCGCAGGCGGAGAAGGAGGCAGCACGCAAGAAGCTCGACACGCCACCTGCCGCCACTCGAAAGAAGGAAACTCCCCTCAGTGCCGACCAGATCCGGGAGATCACTGAGAGACTCGGAGACATCGCACAACGCGTGCAGGCCATCGACGCAGAGAAGAAGAGCCCACTCTACGAAGCCCTCGGGATCACGATCAGTTACGAACACGCAGGTAGGGCCGCAACCGTTAGGTCGAGGCCCTCATCCGCGTATCGCTATAGCGAGTGTCCGAGGGGGGACTTGAACCCCCACGCCCGTTAAAGGGCACTAGCACCTCAAGCTAGCGCGTCTGCCATTCCGCCACCCGGACTAGGTGTCTGCCGCCTGACCGGGGGTGTTCCCCGCGGCGACATGGACAACAATACCAAGCTTTCGGAGTGCCTTTCACCTGCGTTTCCGTCGGCGTCTGCGCAGGTCGGGCGCTCGTCACCGCCCGTGGCCGGGTCATCACCGGGCGGCCAGCAGCGCCTGCAGCGCGCGGACGAACGTCGCGGCCGTCTCGTCGTCCAGAGGCGCGAGAAAGCGGCGTTCCGCGGCCCGCCGCGCGTCCTCGGCATGCCCCATCCGCTCACGCCCGGTGTCCGTCAGTTCGACGATGTTGCGCCGACGGTCCTGCGGGCTGCGCCGGCGCTCGACCAGCCCCCGCCGCTCCAGACCGTCGAGCAGGGCGACCATCGTCGTGCGGTCCACCCCGAGCCGCCCCGCCACCTCGATCTGGGACAGCGGTTCGGCTCCGGCCAGCACCACCAGGACCGCCAGCTCGTGCCCGTCCATGGCGTACGGCGCGAGCGTCTCGGCCGAGGTCCGCGCCAGCTCGGCCTGGACGTGCTTGAGGAGGTATCCGAGCCGGGATTCGAGGGGGTCGCTGGCCATGCCGTAGACGATATCGAAAACTGATCGTCAGCAATGCTGATGATTTACTACGCTGACGACTATGACCGCCATGACGACTGTGACGACCGGGACGACCGGGACGCCTTTGCGCTTCGGCATCAAGACGACGCCCATGCACGTTCCCTACGACGACATCCGCCGCGTCTGGCAGGAGGCGGACGCGGTGCCGGAGATAGCGGACGCCTGGCTCTGGGACCATCTGCTGCCGGTGGCCGGGCCCAGGGACGGCGCCGTCCACGAGGGCTGGACGCTGCTCTCCGCCCTGGCCGCGCAGACCGAGCGGCTGCGGCTGGGACTGCTGGTGACCAGCAACCGGATCCGGCCGCCCGCCCTCCTCGGCAAGATGGCCTCCACCGTGGACGTGATCTCGGGCGGCCGGCTGGTCCTCGGGCTGGGCGTCGGCGGGACGCACCAGCCGCCCGGGGCGGGCGGGATCGCCGGGGAGAATCCGGCGGTCGCCGAGTACGAGGCGTACGGCCTCACGCTCGTGCCGCCCGCCGAGGGCATCGCCAGGCTGGACGAGACGGTACGGATCCTGCGGCTGATGTGGACCCGGGACGTCTTCGACTTCGAGGGCACGCACTACCGGCTCAAGGGGACCCGGAACGAGCCCAAGCCGGTGCAGCGCCCCGGGCCCGCGCTGCTGATCGGCGGCTGGGGCACCCGGCTGCTGCGGCTGGTCGCCGAACACGCGGACGTCTGGAACGTACCCGGGCCGCCGCACAACACCGTGGAGTTCGTCGCCGAGCGCGCCGGGGTGCTGGACGCGCACTGCGCCGAACTGGGCCGGGATCCGGCGGAGATCGTCCGCTCGGTCCAGGTCCTGGTGTCGTACGACGACCCGGCGGCGACCCGGGCCACGGTCATCGCCCTCGTCCGCGCCGGGATGAACCACATCGTGCTGAGCCTGCCGCGCCCCTATCCGCAGGGCGTGGTCCGCAGACTCGCCGAGGAGGTCGTCGCGCCCGTACGTGCCGTCATGGGATGAGCTGATATTCCGGGAAGTTCCCCGGCAGCCGCTCCCCCACCGGCCCCTGCGTCACCGCGCGCACCAGCAGCTCCCCGCCGACGAAGGCTCCCCGCCAGGACGCGCCGAAGCCGCCGAACAACTCGTCGCGGTCCCCGCGTGAACGCGGCTTTCCGTGCCCGACCTTGAAGGCGCGGATCTGCGGGGCCAGGCGCGCGAAGGTGGCCTCGTCGTCGGTGGAGAGCGAGGCGACCAGCGCGCCGTTGGAGGCGTTCATGGCGGCCAGCAGTTCGGCCTCCGTGTCGACCAGGACGATCGTGTCGACCGGGCCGAAGGGTTCCGCGTGGTGCAGCGGGGAGGACCGGGGCGGGTCGAGGAGCGTGACCGGGTGGACGTACGACGAGGTGTCCTGACCGGGCAGGAAGCGCGCGTCGGCCGGGCGGCCGCGGTGCAGCGGGACGGCGCCGCGGTCGACGGCCTCGGCCACCTGGTCGGTGAGTTCCTTGGCCTTGGCCGCGTTGATCACCGGCCCGAAGTCCAGCTCGGGCAGCGGGTCCCCGGGGGCGGAGACCGCGAGGGGGTGGCCGATCCGCAGCCCGCGCACCGCCGGCAGGTACGCAGTGAGGAACTCGTCGAACAGCTCACGCTGGACGACGAAGCGCGGGTAGGCGGTGCAGCGCTGTTTCCCGTAGTCGAAGAGCCCCGGGACTACGGCCGTGAACGCCTCCCAGTCGGTGAAGTTCCAGATGCCCCAGGTGTTGAGTCCCTCCTGTTCGAGTACATGCCGTTTACCCAGGTCGGCTACGGCGGTGGCCACGGCCGCCCCTGTGTCCCGGCCGCCGACGAAGGAGACGCAGCCGATCTCCGGCGCCCGCACCAGCGCCTCGGACAGTTCGCCCCCGCTGCCGCTGAGGAGTGTGACCGGCAGGCCCTCACGGGCGGCCAGCGCGCAGGCCAGGGTGAGACAGGCGACCCCGCCGTCGGTCGGGGTCTTCGCCACCACCGCGTTGCCCGCCAGAGCCTGGACCAGTACCGCGTGAACGAGCACGCTCATCGGGTAGTTCCAGCTGGCGATGTTGGACACCGGCCCGTCCAGCGGCGCCCGCCCGGCGAGCATCGGCTCGATGCCGTCGGCGTACCAGCGCACCCCGTCGATGGCCCGGTCCACGTCCGCCCGGGCGAGCCGCCAGGGTTTGCCGATCTCCCAGACTAGGAGCAGGGCGAGGAGTTCGCGGTGTTCGGCCAGGGCGTCCAGGGTGGCGGCCACCCTGGCTCTGCGCTCCCCCAGAGGGGTGTGCCGCCAGGCGCGGTGCTGGTCGAGACAGGCGCGGACGGCCCGGCGGGCGGTGTCCCCGTCGAGGCGTGGGGCGCCGGCGACGGGGCTGCCGTCGACGGGGCTGGTCGCGGGCAGCGGGCGGCCGTCGGACTGCCAGGCCCCGGCCCAGAGGTTGAGGACACGGTCGTCACGGAAGGCCTCTGGGGCGACGGCGAGACAGCGCGCCCAGGCGTCGCTCCAGCCGGTGCCGGGCTTTCGAACAAGCGGGACCAGCGGGACCGGAGAGTCGAGGACCATGGCTCAGCTCCCTTCCGGCTGACGGGCATCGAGCAGCTCCAGGACCAGCCGGGCCGTCTCGGTCGGTGTGCTCCCCACCCGCACCCCGGCCGCCTCCAGCGCCTCCCGCTTGGCCCGGGCGGTCCCGGCCGATCCGGACACGATGGCGCCGGCGTGCCCCATGGTGCGGCCCTCGGGCGCGGTGAACCCGGCGATGTAGCCGACGATCGGCTTGGTGACGTGGTCCCGGACGTAGGCGGCGGCCCGTTCCTCCGCGTCACCGCCGATCTCCCCGATGAGGACGACGAGTTCGGTGTCGGGGTCCTCCTGGAAGGCTGCCAGGCAGTCGATATGGCTCGTACCGACGACCGGGTCACCGCCGATCCCGACGCAGGTCGAGAAGCCGATGTCCCGTAGTTCGTACATGAGTTGGTAGGTCAGCGTGCCCGACTTGGAGACGAGACCGAGCCGCCCGGGCTTGGTGATGTCGGCCGGGATGATGCCCGCGTCGGACTGGCCCGGTGTGATCAGTCCGGGGCAGTTGGGGCCGATGACCCGGGTGCCCTTGGCACGGGCGTACGAGGTGAAGGCCACCGAGTCGTGGACCGGGATGCCCTCGGTGATCACCACCGCGAGGCCGATTCCGGCGTCGGCGGCCTCCAGCACCGCCGCCTTGGCGAACGCGGGCGGCACGAAGACGACGGTGACGTCGGCGCCGGTCGCGGCGATGCCCTCGGCGACGGTGCCGTAGACCGGGACGGCACGGTCGTCGAAGTCCACGGTCCGGCCCGCCTTGCGCGGGTTGACCCCACCGACGACGTCCGTCCCGGCGGCCAGCATCCGCCGGGTGTGCTTCATGCCCTCGCCGCCGGTCATGCCCTGGACGAGAACCTTGCTCTCCTTGGTGAGATAGATCGCCATGTCCCGGCTCCTCAGGCGCTGTGGGCGAGTTCGGCTGCGCGGCGGGCGGCGCCGTCCATGGTGGTGGCCTGTTCGACCAGGGGGTGCGCGCGTGCGTCGAGGATCGCCCGGCCGCGCGCCGCGTTGTTGCCGTCGAGGCGGACCACCAGCGGTTTGGTCAGCCGGACCGTCTCCAGTGTCCGCACGATCCCGTCGGCGACCGCGTCGCACGCCGTGATCCCGCCGAAGACGTTGACGAGCACTGACTTCACGGCCGGGTCGGAGAGGATCACCGAGAGCCCGTCGGCCATGATCTGGGCGGACGCCCCGCCGCCGATGTCCAGGAAGTCGGCGGGTCGCGCGCCACAGCCGGCCACCACGTCGAGGGTGGACATCACCAGGCCCGCGCCGTTGCCGATGATGCCGACCTCACCGTCCAGCTTGACGTAGTTGAGCCCCTTCGCGGCGGCCGTCGCCTCCAGCGGCTCGCGGTGCTCACCCTCCTCGGCGCCCCAACGGGCCTGCCGGAAACGGGCGTTGTCATCGAGGGTGACCTTGCCGTCGAGGGCCAGGATCCGGCCCTGCCGGGTGCGTACGAGCGGGTTCACCTCGACGAGCAGGGCGTCCTCGCGGACGAGCACGTCCCACAGCCGTACGAGGACGTCGACGGTCTGCGGCGGCAGCCCGGCCGCCTCGGCGATTGCGCCCGCCTTCGCCGATGTGACGCCCACAGCGGGGTCGACGGGGACCCGGGCCACCGCCTCGGGCCGGGTCGCGGCCACCTCCTCGATCTCCATGCCGCCCTCGGCCGACGCGATCGCCAGGAAGCCGCCGGCCGCCCGGTCGAGGACGTAGGAGACGTAGAACTCGCTCTCGATGTCGACGGGTTGGGCCAGCATCACCTTGCCGACCGGGTGCCCCTTGATGTCCATGCCGAGGATCTGACGCGCGGTCAACTCGGCTGCGGCCGGGTCCGCGGCGAGCTTCACCCCGCCCGCCTTGCCCCGGCCGCCCGTTTTCACCTGGGCCTTCACCACCACTCGCCCGCCGAGCCTGCGGGCGATCTCCCGGGCCTCCTTGGGCGAGTCGGTGACCTCGGCCCTCGGCACCAAGATGCCGTGTTCCTCGAAGAGTTCCCTTGCCTGGTGTTCGTACAGGTCCATTTCGGCTCCTGTCTTGAAAGTGCAGCACGCCCCCTGGACACCACCCACCGGATGCGGGATAACAAGGTTCATACAGTATTCGTCGACTGTATGCAATGTACGAAGACGGCATCCCGGACGCCATCCCAGACGGCATTCCACCCCCCTACGAAGGGACAAGGACTTCGCCATGCCCGACGACACCCAGGACGTGATTTCCGGTGGTCATCTCGTTGCGAAGGCACTGAAGGCCGAGGGGGTCGACCGCATCTACACGCTGTGCGGCGGCCACATCATCGACATCTACGACGGCTGCGTCGACGAGGGCATAGAAGTCGTCGACGTCCGCCATGAGCAGGTGGCCGCCCACGCCGCCGACGGCTACGCGCGCCTCACCGGCAAGCCCGGGTGCGCGGTCGTCACCGCCGGCCCCGGTACGACCGACGCCGTCACCGGGGTCGCCAACGCCTTCCGCGCGGAGTCCCCGATGCTGCTGATCGGCGGCCAGGGGGCGCACTCCCAGCACAAGATGGGGTCGCTGCAGGACCTGCCGCACGTCGACATGATGACGCCGATCACCAAGTTCGCGGCGACCGTCCCGGACACCGCGCGCGCCGCCGACATGGTCTCCATGGCGTTCCGCGAGTGCTACCACGGCGCGCCCGGCCCCTCCTTCCTGGAGATCCCGCGCGACGTCCTGGACGCCAGGGTCCCGGCGGAGAAGGCGCGCATCCCGAAGGCGGGCGCCTACCGCGCCTCCACCCGCTCCGCCGGCGACCCCGAGGCGGTCGAGAAGCTCGCCGACCTCCTCGTCCACGCCGAGAAACCCGCCATCCTGCTGGGCAGCCAGGTCTGGACGACCCGCGGCACCGCCGCCGCCATCGATCTCGTGCGCACCCTCAACATCCCCGCCTACATGAACGGCGCCGGACGCGGGACCCTGCCCCCCGGCGACCCGCACCACTTCCAACTCTCCCGCCGGTACGCCTTCTCCAACGCCGATGTCATCGTGATCGTCGGCACGCCCTTCGACTTCCGCATGGGCTACGGCAAGCGCCTCTCCCCCACCGCGACCGTCGTCCAGATCGACCTCGACTACCGCACGGTCGGCAAGAACCGGGACATCGACCTCGGGATCGTCGGGGACGCGGGCCTGGTGCTGAAGTCGGTGACCGAGGCCGCCTCCGGACGCGTCAACGGGGGTGCGTCCCGGCGCAAGGAGTGGCTCGACGAGCTGCGCGCCGCCGAACAGACAGCGATCGAGAAGCGGTTGCCGCATCTGCGGTCGGACGCCAGCCCCATCCACCCGTACCGCCTGGTCAGCGAGATCAACGACTTCCTCACCGAGGACTCGATCTACATCGGCGACGGCGGTGACATCGTCACCTTCTCGGGGCAGGTGGTCCAGCCCAAGTCCCCTGGCCACTGGATGGATCCGGGTCCGCTCGGCACCCTCGGCGTCGGCGTCCCCTTCGTGCTCGCCGCCAAGCAGGCCCGCCCCGACAAGGAGGTGGTCGCCCTCTTCGGCGACGGCGCCTTCTCGCTCACCGGCTGGGACTTCGAGACCCTGGTCCGCTACGACCTCCCCTTCGTGGGGATCGTCGGCAACAACTCCTCGATGAACCAGATCCGTTACGGCCAGGCCGCCAAGTACGGCAAGGAGCGCGAGCGGGTCGGCAACACCCTCGGGGACGTCCACTACGACAAGTTCGCCCAACTGCTGGGCGGTTACGGCGAGGAGGTCCGCGACCCCGCCGACATCGGTCCCGCCCTGCGCCGGGCCCGCGAGTCGGGCAAGCCCTCGCTGATCAACGTCTGGGTCGACCCGGACGCGTACGCCCCCGGAACCATGAACCAGACCATGTACAAGTGAGGTGGAACGCCCATGACCACCAAGGCACTTGAGGGCATTCGCGTCCTCGACATGACGCACGTCCAGTCCGGCCCCTCCGCCACCCAGCTGCTCGCCTGGCTCGGTGCGGACGTGGTCAAGCTGGAGGCGCCGACCGGTGACATCACGCGCAGGCAGCTGCGCGATCTCCCGGACGTCGACTCCCTCTACTTCACGATGCTCAACTGCAACAAGCGGAGCATCACCCTCAACACCAAGACCGAGCGCGGCAAGGAGATCCTGACCGAGCTGATCCGCCGCTCGGACGTGATGGTGGAGAACTTCGGGCCGGGCGCGGTCGACCGGATGGGGTTCACCTGGGACCGCGTCAAGGAGATCAACCCGCGGATCGTCTACGCCTCCATCAAGGGGTTCGGGGACGGCCCGTACACCGACTTCAAGGCGTACGAGGTCGTCGCCCAGGCGATGGGCGGGTCGATGTCGACGACGGGGTTCGAGGACGGCCCGCCGCTCGCCACGGGCGCGCAGATCGGTGACTCGGGCACCGGCGTGCATACAGTGGCCGGGATACTGGCGGCACTCTTCCAGCGGGAGCGCACCGGCCGCGGCCAGCGGGTCAACGTCGCCATGCAGCACGCCGTGCTCAACCTCTGCCGGGTGAAGCTGCGCGACCAGCAGCGGCTCGCTCACGGCCGGCTCGCCGAGTACCCCAACGACGACTTCGGCGTCGAGGTGCCCCGCTCCGGCAACGCCTCCGGCGGCGGCCAGCCCGGCTGGGCCGTCAAGTGCGCGCCGGGCGGTCCCAACGACTATGTGTACGTCATCGTGCAGCCCGTCGGCTGGCAGCCGATCACCCGTCTCATCGGCCGGCCGGAGCTGGCGGAGGACCCCGAGTGGGCGACCCCGGAGGCCCGCCTCCCCAAGCTCAACAAGATGTTCCAGCTGATCGAGGAGTGGTCCTCGACGCTCCCGAAGTGGGAGGTGCTGGAGCGGCTCAACGCCCACAACATCCCGTGCGGGCCGATCCTCTCCACCAAGGAGATCATCGAGGACGAGTCGCTGGTCGCCAACGAGATGGTGGTCACCGTCCCGCACCCCGAGCGCGGCGAGTTCGTCACCGTCGGCAACCCCCTCAGGCTCTCCGACTCCCCCGTGGAGGTGACCAGTTCACCCCTCCTCGGCGAGCACAACGAAGCGGTCTACATCGGCGAACTGGGTCTCGGCGACGAGGAGTTGCGCCTGCTCAAGTCGAACGGAGTGATCTGACGTGATGGCAGAGGACCGGGAGCTGCGGGTCCGTGCGCTCCTCGACTCCGTGCGGGCCGAGGGCCGTACCGCACTCACCGCGCCCGAGGGCAAGGTGATCGCCGACGCGTACGGGATCGCCGTACCGGGCGAGGAGTTGGCGACGGACGTGGACGAGGCGGTGGCGTACGCGGCACGCTTCGGCGGTCCGGTCGTGATGAAGATCGTCTCGCCGGACATCCTGCACAAGACCGACGCGGGCGGGGTGGTCGTCGGCGTCGAGGGCGCGGCGGACGTGCGCGCGGCCTTCCACCGGATCATCGAGAACGCGCGCGGCTACAACGCCGAGGCCCGCATCGAAGGCGTCCAGGTACAGGAGTTGCTGCCGAAGGGCACGGAGGTGATCGTCGGCGCGGTCACCGACCCGACCTTCGGGAAGGTCGTCGCCTTCGGGCTCGGCGGGGTGCTGGTCGAGGTGCTGAAGGACGTGACCTTCCGGCTCGCGCCCGTCTCCGCCGACGAGGCGCTGTCGATGCTGGACTCCATCAAGGCGGCCGAGGTGCTGCGCGGGGTGCGCGGGCAGGCCGGGGTGGACCGCTGGGCGGTCGCCGAGCAGATCCGCCGGGTCTCCCAACTGGTCGCGGACTTCCCGGAGATCGCCGAGGTCGACCTCAACCCGGTGATCGCCACATCGGAGGGCGCGGTCGCCGCGGACATCCGGATCATCCTCGCCGACCAGGTGCCGGCGGCCCGTCGGCGGTACGGACGAGACGAAATCCTGGCGACCATGCGCCGGTTGATGCAGCCCCGCTCGGTCGCCGTGATCGGCGCCTCCAACGAGCCGGGAAAGATCGGCAACTCGGTGATGCGCAACCTCGTCGACGGCGGTTTCGCCGGGGAGATCCATCCGGTGAACCCCAAGGCCGATGACATTCTGGGCCGCAAGGCGTACAAGAGTGTCACGGACGTTCCCGGTGAGGTGGATGTGGCCGTCTTCGCCATTCCCGCCAGGTTCGTGGCAGCGGCGCTGGAGGAGGTGGGACGGAAGAAGATCCCCAACGCCGTCCTGATCCCCTCCGGTTTCGCGGAGACCGGCGAGCACGAACTCCAGGCTGAGATCGTCGCGATCGGCGAGCGCTACGGCATCCGTCTCCTCGGCCCGAACATCTACGGCTACTACTCCACCTGGCAGGACCTGTGCGCCACGTTCTGCACGCCGTACGACGTGAAGGGCGGGGTGGCGCTGACGTCCCAGTCGGGCGGGATCGGCATGGCGATCCTGGGCTTCGCGCGCACCACCAAGACGGGTGTGTCGGCGATCGTGGGCCTCGGCAACAAGTCGGACCTGGACGAGGACGACCTGCTCACCTGGTTCGGCGAGGACCCGCACACCGAGTGCATCGCGATGCACCTGGAGGACCTCAAGGACGGCCGCGCGTTCGTGGAGGCGGCGCGGAACACCGTACCGAGGAAGCCGGTTGTGGTCCTCAAGGCGGGGCGTACGGCCGCCGGTGCCAGGGCGGCCGGTTCGCACACGGGCGCGCTCGCGGGCGACGACGCGGTGTACGACGACATCCTGCGGCAGGCGGGCGTCATCCGGGCGCCGGGCCTGAACGACATGCTGGAGTACGCGCGCGGCCTGCCGGTGCTGCCCACCCCGCAGGGCGACAACATCGTCATCATCACGGGAGCCGGCGGCAGCGGCGTGCTGCTGTCCGACGCGGTGACCGACAACGGGCTGACCCTGATGGAGATCCCGCCGGACCTCGACGAGGCGTTCCGGCGCTTCATCCCGCCCTTCGGCGCCGCCGGCAACCCGGTGGACATCACCGGTGGCGAGCCCCCGTCGACGTACGAGGCGACGATCCGGCTGGGGCTTGAGGACCCCCGGATCCACGCACTGGTCCTCGGCTACTGGCACACCATCGTCACCCCGCCGATGGTCTTCGCCGAACTGACGGCCCGGGTGGTCGCGGAGTTCCGGGAGCGGGGGATCGAGAAGCCGGTCGTCGCCTCCCTCGCGGGGGACGTCGAGGTCGAGGAGGCCTGCCAGTACCTGTACGAGCGGGGGGTCGTGGCGTACCCGTACACGACCGAACGGCCGGTGGCCGTGCTCGGCGCCAAGTACCGCTGGGCGCGGGCGGCCGGACTGCTGGGGGGCGCGTCATGACGTAGCCGAGGAAGGGGCCGGCCGGCGGAGCGCGTCCTCGGCCGGCCCCGGGACCCGTGCGCGCGCGAAAGGCATTGGACAGGGGGCGCTGGCCAGAGCTTTCGACGCAAGGGGTGCTGAGCGAACATGTCATCCATCGATCTATCGGCGTCCGTCCCTTTCAGGGAGGTGACGGACCGCAACGGCCGCAGGTACCGGATCGGCGAGACAGATGTCGATCTCATGGGCCGGACAAGGAAATGGATGGTCGTCCTGCCCTGGGTGGGCATGATGGGCATCAGCTCCGCCGAGTACGCGTTCACGTCGGCGGAGGAGACGCTCCACGAGGCGCATCTGTGGAGCAGTGGGCACATCTTCTGGCTGATGGGCGTCTGGGTGTTCTTCCAGGCGGCCGTGGCCTTCCCGGCCGGGCAGTTGCGGGAGAGCGGACGGCTCCCCGCCCGTACGGCCATGCTGATCGGCGCGGCCGGCACGCTGCTGGGCTATCTGGCGCTGGCGTTCGCGCCGAACGTGGTCGTCGCCTATCTCGGCTTCGGCATGTGCAGCGGCATCGGCGCCGGTCTCGTCTACGCGACCTGCGTGAACATGGTCGGCAAGTGGTACCCGGAACGCAAGGGCGGCAAGACGGGCTTCGTGAACGGCGGTTTCGCCTATGGGTCCGTACCTTTCGTGTTCCTCTTCACCTCGGTGCTCGACCTGAGCAACTACAAGGCCGTCCTGTCCGCGGTCGGAGTCGGCCTGTGTCTGGTGGTGGCGTCGGCCGGCTGGTTCTTCAGGGACCCGCCGAAGAACTGGTGGCCGCCGCACGTCGATCCGCTGAGGGCCACTCAGGATCCGCGCATCCGGCGGGCGTTGGAGAAGAACCCGCCGGCGATCAAGCAGTACACACCCAAGGAGGCCGCCCGTACCCCCGTCCTGTGGATGATGTGGTTCTGTCTGCTCTGCACGGCCGGGATCAATATCTTCGGCATCGCCTTCCAGGTGCCGTTCGGCAAGGACATGGGCTTCGCGGGCGGGATCGTGGCCACGGCCATGTCCCTGAAGGCGCTCGTCAACGGCACCGGACGCGGGGTCATCGGCTGGATCTCCGACCGCTACGGCCGCCGCAACACCCTGATCATCGTCTGCATCGTGCTCGGCACGGCACAGTTCGGAGTCCTGGCGTCCGGCCAGACGCACAGCATGCCGTTCTTCCTGTTCTGCTCCATGGTCTCCGGCTTCGGCGGCGGGGCGATCTTCCCGCTCTTCGCGGCCATGACGGCGGACTACTTCGGTGAGAACAACAACGCCACCAACTACGGGATGGTCTACAGCTCCAAGCTGATATCCGGCCTGGTGGGCTCCGGTCTGGGCGCGGTCGTCGTCGGTGAATGGGACTACCACGGCGCGTTCGTGCTCGCGGGCTCCGTCGGCCTGGCCTCCGCAGTGCTGGCGCTCTTCCTCAAGGCACCGGGCAGGCCCAGCGCCCGGCGCATCGTCCCCAACCCGCAACCGCTCGGCGAGGAGATGGCGTGACATGTCGGCAGACCCTGTAGCCACGAACAGCACCGGCGCCGAACGGCGTCCGTACCGCGAGGTGACGGACGCCCGCGGCCGGGTGTACCGGATCGGCGAGACCGACCGGGACATCCTCGGCCACTCCCGCAACCTCATGGTGTATCTCCCGTGGGTCGCCATGATGGCCATCAGCGTCTTCGAGTACGCGTACGGCTCCGCGGAGGACACCCTGTCCCATGCGCACGGCTGGACGCAGTCCAACACCTTCTGGATCCTGAGCATCTGGGTGTTCTTCCAGGCCGGCATCGCGTTCCCGGCGGGCTGGCTGCGGGAGAAGGGCATCCTCACGGCCCGCCGGGCGATGTACACCGGCTCCGTGATGTGCCTGATCGGCTTCCTGGCCCTCTCCCACATCAGCGAGATCTGGCTGGCGATCATAGGTTTCGGTGTGATCGGCGGCCTCGGCTCGGGCCTCGTCTACGCGACCTGCATCAACATGGTCGGCAAGTGGTTCCCCGAACGCCGTGGCGCCCGCACGGGTTTCGTGAACGGCGGCTTCGCCTACGGCTCACTCCCCTTCATCTTCATCTTCAACTACGCCTTCGACACGGCGAACTACCACCGGGTCCTGGACCTCATCGGCGCCTACGTGATGGTCGTCGTCCTGGTCTCGGCGTTCTTCTTCAAGGACCCGCCGAAGAACTGGTGGCCGGCCGACATCGACCCGCTCACGCACGCCGGCGGCTCCAGGACCGGGACGGCCCTCGCCAAGAACCCTCCCGCGGTACGCCAGTTCACTCCGAAGGAAGCGATCCGCACCGGCATGCTCCCGCTGATGTGGATCTCGATCGTCATGACGGCAGGCGTCTCGATCTTCGGCATCTCGTTCCA
Source organism: Streptomyces sp. NPDC101234 (assembly GCF_044767525.1). NCBI lineage: Bacteria > Bacillati > Actinomycetota > Actinomycetes > Kitasatosporales > Streptomycetaceae > Streptomyces > Streptomyces sp. NPDC101234. The sequence goes on from NZ_JBIWOA010000026.1 coordinate 131,977, forward strand.
GGTGGACTTCGCGAAGGACGTGGGCTTCGGTCCACTGGTCGCGGCCTCCTCCATGGGCGTGATGGCGGTCATCAACGGCGTGGGCCGAGGTGTGGTCGGCTGGCTCTCCGACCGCTTCGGCCGCAAGCCGACCCTGGTCTTCGTGATACTGGTCCTCGGCCTCGCCCAGTTCGGCGTGATCTGGGCCGGTGACGTCAAGAGCGAATGGCTGTTCCTGTTCTTCGCCTTCCTCTCCGGCTTCGGCGGCGGCGCGTTCTACCCTCTCTTCGCCGCCCTGACCCCGGACTACTTCGGCGAGAACTACAACGCCACCAACTACGGCCTGGTCTACAGCGGCAAGCTCATCAGCGGCCTCTTCGGCGGCGGCCTCGGCTCCATGGTGGTCGGCGCCTGGGGCTACAACGGCGCGTACGCCCTGGCGGGCGGCATCTCGATGCTGGCAGCGGGGGTGGCCCTGCTGCTGCGGCAGCCGGGCCACGAGGGCACGGGCGCGAAGGTGCGGGCCGCACAGCCACAGACGGCGACCTGACGGTCCCGGTCTCCGCGTTGCACCGCGGTTGAGTCCCGGGCAGCTGTCCGGGACTCGACCGTTCGCTGACTCGATGCGTTCGGTCCCTTCACAGGCCGAAGAACAAGCGACCCCGACACCCCAGTCACTGGCAGCGCATGACGTTCCGTCAAAGGATCTCAGAGACCTTGTAGGCGATTCCGCCTTCGACCAGGTACCCCGATCCGACGCACACCGTGCCGTTGAGCCAGGCGTACGGCTCGGCTCCTGTCTCGAAGAGGGGGTTGGTGCGGAAGTAGTACTGGTCGGGGTCGATCCGGTGCCGCTCGGCGGGGTCGGCCATGGCGGCGCGCAGCTTGGGCGGGGTGACCCAGCGTCCCCCGTAGGTCATGTGCAGGAGGGCGCCGTCGTGGGTGCGCAGGGTCAGGCGTACGTCCAGGCTCATCGTTCCGTCGGGACCGAACAGCGCCCAGTCTCCTCCGCCGGGGAGGACCTCGCCGTGCAGCCTGGGCCCGTGGAACGTGCCGCCTGCCGCTCCGAAGAGGACGCGTCGGCCGAACGGGCCGGGGCCGATGGGCAGGCGGGGGTGCAGGTCGACGACCATGTCGAAGAGGTGCGCTGTCCGGATGTCGCCGACGTCCTTGACCCGCGGGTCCGTTGTCATGCGGCGTCGCCTCCTTCGAGTGCGGGGAACAATCGGCGTCGGACCGCGTCCGTCGAGACGCCGGACCGGGCGCAGAGCGTCGCCAGGTCGAAGAGGAACCGTTCGCCCGCGATGAGGTCGTCCGCGAAGGTGAACTGGATGAACACGGGTATCTCCGCGCGCCTGCCGTTGGGACGTACGCCGAACCGGTTGCCCGTCATGGTCATTCGTGCGGTGCCCCAGCACACGAGCGTGTCGCCGTTGCTCGCGTGGCCTTGCAGGTCGACGTCATAGTCGGGAAACGAGGCGAAGAACCGGCGCAGCACCTTCTCGTTCTCGGCCAGACCCCTTGCCGTCGTACCGAAGGCGGGTGTCTCCAGCAGGACGTCGGGGTGGAGGAGCCGCAGTGCGGCGGGGACGTCCTGCCGGCTCTTCACCTCGGCGAGGGAGTGGGCCAGTTCTAACATGCTTTGTCCGTCCATGAGTTGCCTCCTTCTCGGAGAGATGAACGTACGACCGGTCGTACGCTTTGGGCAAGCCCGTATGTCAGGATGGGGCCATGAGCGATCAGTCGGAGCACTGGGGCCCGCAATCGGTCCCGGTGGCGGGCGGAGCAGCAGGCGAGTCCATGTCGGATCAGCGGCTCGTCCGGGGGGTGCGCGCCCGGCGCAGGATCGCGCGGCACGGTGTCGATGTCGCGTCGTTGGAGGGGCTGGACGGACTGAGCATCGGCCGGCTCGCCGCCGACCTGGAGCTGAGCAAGAGCGGCGTCCAGACGCTGTTCAGGACCAAGGAGAACTTGCAGCTCGCGGTCGCGGAGTCGGCGCGCGCGGAGTTCGCCGAGGCGGTGGTCCGCCCCGCACAGGCCGCGGAACCGGGCGCCGCGCGGCTCCGTGCGCTGGCGGAACGGTGGATCGCTTACGCCGAGGCACCGCTGTTCGCCGGCGGCTGTTTCTGGGCGGCCAGCCTCCCGGAGTTCGACAGCAGACCCGGCATGGTCCGCGACGCCCTGCTGCTCCACCGTCGCAACTGGCTTGCTCTGCTTGCCGGGGAGCTTCGCCATGGTGTGGACACGGGAGAGATCTCCGAACTCGACCCGGATCTCACGGCCTTCCAGATCGACGCGGTACTCATGGCCGCCAACACGGCCTTGCGTCTGGGCGATCCCGACGTGGTCTCGAAGGTGCGCCGTGTCGTCGACGGGTTCCTCGCGCCATCACCGCACTGACTGGTGTACATCGCCGACAGGTGACGTGGCGGTCAACGCCTGAGTTCTCCGGTCTCCGGCCAATGCCGCGCCTCGGCGACCAGCGCGTTCCGGACCCGCACAAGCGGATGGTCGTCCCGGTCAGTCCTGCGTCCGCTCGTGGTACGACCGCCGTGTGTGTTCCGTGTGTTCGCGCATCAGGGTGGTCGCCAGCTGTTCGTCGCGGGCCGTGATCGCCGCTATCAGTTCACGGTGTTCGATCCAGGACTGGCGGCCCCGCTGGCGGGCCACCGGGGTGTAGTACCAGCGGACCCGGCGGTCGACCTGGGCGGCGAGTTCGGCGAGGACCGTGTTGCCGGCCAGGGTCATGATCTTGGCGTGGAAGGCCGCGTTCAGGGCGACGGCCGTGTCCACATCGTCCGCGGTGACCGCCTTCTCGCCCTCGACGCACAGGGATTCCAGCGCGGCCACTCCCGCCTTGTCCGCGTTGGCCGCCGCCAGGCGCGCCGCCTCCGCCTCCAACAGGGTGCGGACGGTGAGGAGTTGGTCGGCCTCCTGCTCCGTCGGCTCGTGGACGAACGCGCCCTGGGCGGGGCGCAGATCGACCCAGCCCTCGGTGTTCAGCCGCTGGAGCGCCTCGCGGACCGGCTGCCGGGAGACGCCGAGGTGGCCGGCGAGTTCGCTCTCGACGAGGTGCTGGCCCGGCTGGAGGGCGCGGGTGGTGATGAGCTCCAGCAGGGCCTCGTACACGCGGTCGCGGAGCGGGCCGGGGCGTTCCAGCTTCGGCACCGCGCCCTGCGGCAGTCCGGCAGACAACATCGGCTTCCCCCTCCTCGGCGGACGCGCAGAGAGTCAATGCAGAGAGTCAATCCAGTATCGATTGTCTTTCGTCTACAGTCTACGGTGCGCAAAGGCCGGAGGAAGCGGGAGTCGGACGCCTCACAGTGGGACACACGCTCCTCGCCGCCGCCTCAGGGGCAGCGCACGACCTGCCCGGCGTACGACAGGTTGCCGCCGAAGCCGAACAGCAGGACCGGGTCGCCGCCGGAGACGCGGCCCTGTTCGACGAGCTTGGAGAGCGCGAGGGGGATGCTCGCGGCCGAGGTGTTGCCCGATTCGGTGACATCGCGGGCGACGACCGCGTTGACCGCGCCGATCTTCGCCGCGAGCGGCTCGATGATCCGCAGGTTCGCCTGGTGCAGGACGACCGCCGCGAGATCGACGGGGTCCACGCCCGCCTTCTCGCAGGCGCGCCGGGCGATGGGCGGCAGCTGGGTGGTGGCCCAGCGGTAGACGCTCTGCCCCTCCTGCGCGAACCGGGGCGGGGTGCCCTCGATGCGTACGGCGTTGCCCATCTCGGGGACGGAACCCCACAGGACCGGTCCGATCCCGGGCTCCTCGCCCGGTCCGCACGCCTCGACCACGGCCGCGCCCGCCCCGTCGCCGACCAGGACGCACGTCGTACGGTCGGTCCAGTCCGTGACCTCGGACATCTTGTCGGCGCCGATGACCAGGGCCCGGGTGGCGGCACCCGCCCGGACGGTGTGGTCGGCGGTGGCGAGCGCGTGGGTGAAGCCGGCGCACACGACGTTGATGTCCATCGCCGCGGGCTGCGGGATGCCGAGGCGGGCGGCGACGCGGGCGGCGGTGTTCGGGGAGCGGTCGATCGCGGTGGAGGTGGCGACCAGGACCAGGTCGATGTCCGCGGGGGTGAGGCCGGCCGCGGCGAGGGCCTTGGCGGCGGCGTGCGCGGCCAGCTCGTCGACGGGTTCGTCGGGGCCCGCGATGTGCCGGGTGTTGATGCCCACCCGGCTGCGGATCCACTCGTCACTGGTGTCGACCATGCGCGCCAGGTCCTCGTTGGTGAGTACCTTGGCGGGCTGGTAGTGGCCGACGGCGGCGATGCGCGAGCCGTTCATGGGTGGTGGATCCCCCTCGTTGCCTCGGTGTGCGGGCCCACCAGTCTGTTCAGTGACTCACGGGTACGACGGCATGTAAGGCCACAGGAAACGGGCGCCCGAGTTGTCGGCTTCTGGCAGACCATCGGACGCCCGAACATGCTTCCGGTTCAGCCGTTGAACAGCTGTGTCGCCTTCTGTACGAGTTCGTACACACCGTAGGCGAAGGGCGCGCCCACCCAGACCCAGGCGAGCGCGATCAGCCAGCGGCGGTCGGGCTCAGGCCGGCTGCTGTCGTTCGACATCGACTGCCTCCCTCGGGGCGGGGATGTGGTGGCGGGCGTCGACCGGCCGGACGAATTCGTTGGCGATGAAGCCGATGACAAGCAGGCCGATCATGATGCCGAAGGACAGGGTGTACAGGTCCGAGCCGTGCTTGCCGGCGGACTTCTGGTGGTCGGCGATCCAGTTGACGATCAGCGGTCCGAGTACACCGGCGAGGGACCAGGCGGTGAGCAGCCGGCCGTGGATGGCGCCGACCTGGTAGGTGCCGAAGAGGTCCTTGAGGTAGGCGGGGACGGTGGCGAAGCCGCCGCCGTAGAAGGAGAGGATCACCAGCGCGCAGAGGATGAACAGGGGTTTCGAGGAGTCGCCGAAGAGGGTGATCAGCAGGTACATCAGGGCGCCCACGCCGAGGTAGACACGGTAGATGTTCTTGCGGCCGATCAGGTCGGACGTGGACGACCAGCCGATACGGCCGGCCATGTTGGCGGCGGACAGCAGGGCGACGAACCCGGCCGCCGCGGACACCGTCACCGGGGTGGAGCTGCCGGCGAAGAAGTCCGTGATCATCGGGGCGGCCTTCTCCAGGATGCCGATGCCCGCGGTCACGTTCATGCAGAGCACGACCCACAGGCACCAGAACTGCGGGGTGCGGATCGCGCAGTTCGCGGAGACCTGGACGCCCTCGTAGGCGCTCGGCGCGTCCGCGACCGGCTTCTCGGTGCGAGGGACGCGGATCAGCAGCACGCCGAGGGTCATGAAGACGGCGTACGACAGCCCGTGCACCAGGAAGGCGAGCGCGATGCCATCGTTGTCACTGCCGAAGGACGAGAGCATCTGCGCGGACCAGGGCGAGGCGATCAGTGCGCCGCCGCCGAAGCCCATGATGGCGATGCCGGTGGCCATGCCGGGGCGGTCCGGGAACCACTTGATCAGTGTGGAGACGGGCGAGATGTAGCCGATGCCCAGGCCGATGCCGCCGACGAAGCCGTAGCCGAGGACGATCAGCCAGAACTGCTTGGTCTCGGCGCCGAGGGCGGAGATCAGGAAGCCGGAGGAGAAGCAGATCAGGGCCACCGTCATGGCCCAGCGCGGTCCGTTGCGCTCGACCAGGGTGCCGCCGAACGCGGCCGACAGGCCGAGCATCACGATCGCGAGCTGGAAGGGCAGCGCGCTCTCGGTGCCGTTCAGGTTCAGCGCGGATTCGAGCGGCGGCTTGAACACGCTCCAGGCGTAGGCCTGGCCGATGGAGAGATGGACGGAGAGGGCGGCGGGCGGGACGAGCCAGCGGCTCCAGCCCGGCGGTGCTACAGGGGGGCTGCTCATGAATCCCGAACGGTAGGGCCCCGTCAGGTGGTTGAGAACCCGACGACTCGATCGTATGCGGTGAGCGGTATCCAGAATGCGCCGAACGGTCGCTGTCCGAACCCTTGTCGCCCTCAACTCCATACTGTAGACAATATTTCGTCGACATGATTCGGCCGATGCCTGACACGATCCGGCCTTCCCCCAGGCCACCTCCGCGGTATCCCTCAAACCGAACGGAGCGTTCCGTGAAAGTCGCAGTCCTCGGCGCCGGTGCGATCGGCGCCTACGTCGGTGCCGCGCTCCACCGCGCGGGCGCCGATGTGCATCTCATCGCCCGTGGACCCCATCTGGCGGCCATGAGGCAGTACGGAGTACGGGTGCTGAGCCCGCGCGGCGACTTCACCGCGCACACGCACGCCACCGACGATCCGGCCGAGGTCGGCCCGGTCGACTATGTCTTTCTGGGTCTGAAAGCCAACTCGTACGCGGCGTGCGGGCCGCTGATCGAGCCGCTGCTCGACGAGCGCACGGCGGTGGTCGCGGCCCAGAACGGCATCCCCTGGTGGTACTTCCACCGCCACGGCGGCCCCTACGACGGCCACCGCGTCGAGAGCGTCGACCCGGGCGGTGCCGTCAGCGCCGTGCTCGCCCCCGAACGCGCCGTCGGCTGTGTGGTCTACGCAGCCACCGAGCTCGAAGCCCCGGGCGTGGTACGGCACTTGGAGGGCACCCGGTTCTCGGTCGGCGAGCCCGACCGCAGTGTGTCCACACGCTGTCTGCGGTTCAGCGAGGCCATGCAGGCCGGCGGGCTGAAGTGCCCGGTGGAGCCGGGCCTGCGCAACGACATCTGGCTCAAGCTGCTCGGCAACATCTCCTTCAATCCGATCAGCGCGCTGGCCCGCGCCACCATGCGGCAGATGTGCCTGCACGGCGGCACCCGCCGGGTCATCGAGATCATGATGCGCGAGACGCTCGACGTGGCCGAGGCGCTCGGCTGCGAGGTCGGTGTCTCCATAGAACGCCGGCTCGCGGGCGCCGAGAAGGTCGGCGACCACCGCACCTCCACGCTCCAGGACCTGGAGCGTGGCAAGCCGCTGGAACTCGACGTGCTGCTCGCGGCCGTCGTCGAGCTGGCGGAGATCACCGGCGTGGAGGTGCCCACCCTGCGCACCGTGCACGCCATCTCGGACCTGCTCGCGCTGAGGAGCGCCGCATGAGGAAACGGCAACCGAAGACGTACACCCGGCTCACCCACCCGCTGGTACGGGACTCCCGTGACGAGCCGCTCCGGCAGGCGAGTTGGCAGGAGGCGCTGGACCGGGCGGCCCAGGGCCTGGAGCGCAACCGCGACGCGTTCGGGATGTTCTCCTGCGCCCGCGCCACCAACGAGATGAACTACGTGGCCCAGAAGTTCGCCCGGGTGGTGATGGGCACCAACAACGTCGACTCCTGCAACCGGACCTGTCACGCCCCGAGCGTGGCCGGCCTGAGCGCCGCCTTCGGCTCCGGCGGCGGCACCTCCTCCTACGAGGAGATCGAGCACACCGACGTCATCGTGATGTGGGGCTCCAACGCCCGCTTCGCGCACCCGATCTTCTTCCAACACGTGCTGAAGGGGATCCGGAACGGCGCCCGGATGTACGCGGTGGACCCGCGCCGCACCTCGACCGCGGAGTGGGCGGAGAGCTGGCTCGGGCTGAACGTCGGCACGGACATCCCGATGGCGCACGCGATCGGCCGGGAGATCATCCACGCGGGGCTGGCCAACGAGGCGTTCGTCGAGCGGGCGACGACCGGCTTCGAGGAGTACCGGGCACTGGTCGAGCCGTGGACGCTGTCGCTCGCGGAGAAGGTGACCGGCGTACCGGCTGCCGCCATACGGGAGTTGGCGCATGCCTACGCCCGCGCCGAGCGCGCCCAGCTGTGCTGGACCCTCGGGATCACCGAGCACCACAACGGCACCGACAACGTCCGCGCCCTGATCAACCTCTCGCTGCTCACCGGCCAGGTGGGCCGGTGGGGCGCCGGGCTGCAGCCGCTGCGCGGTCAGAACAACGTGCAGGGCGGCGGGGACATGGGGGCGATCCCCAACCGGCTGCCCGGCTTCCAGGACATCCTCGACCCGGGCATCCGGCTGAAGTTCGAGTCCGCCTGGGACACGGTGATCCAGCCGCACTACGGGCTGAACCTCACCGAGATGTTCGAGGCGATGGAGGAGGGCGCGCTGAAGGCGGTCTACTGCATCGGCGAGAACCCGGCCCAGTCGGAGGCGGACAGCGAACAGGCCGTACGACGGCTCCGCGCCCTCGACTTCCTCGTCGTCCAGGACATCTTCCTCACGAAGACGGCCGAGTTGGCGGACGTGGTGCTGCCCGCGACCGCCGGCTGGGCGGAGACCGAGGGCACGACGACCAACAGCGAACGCCGGGTTCAGCGGGTACGCCGTGCGGTCGCCCCGCCCGGCGAGGCCCGCGAGGACATCGACATCCTCTGCGACCTGGCGGCCCGGCTCGGCCACGACTGGAAGTACAGGGACGCGGAGGCCGTCTGGAACGAACTCCGCTCGGTCTCCCCCGACCACTACGGGATGACGTACGACCGGCTCACCGAGCACCAGGGCATCCAGTGGCCCTGCCCGAGCACCGAGCGTCTCGAACCGACGTACCTGCACGGCCGGTTGTGGGAGAAGGACCCGGCGAGGCGCGGGCTGCCGGCTCCCTTCGGGCTGGTCCGGCACGATCCGCCGGTCGATCTCACCGACGAGGAGTACCCGATCCGGCTCACCACCGGGCGACGGCTCGACTCCTACAACACCGGTGTGCAGAGCGGGGGTTACGCCTCCCCGCTGCGGCGCGGCGAGTACGTCGAGCTGTGCCCGGAGGACGCCGAGCGGTACGGGGTGGCCGTCGGCGAGGAGGTCCGGGTGTCCTCGCGGCGGGGCGCGGTCGTGGCGCCGGTCTGGGTCGACACGGCCCTGCGCCCCGGGCTCGCCTTCATGACCATGCACTTTCCCGACGAGGTCGACACCAACCAGCTGACGATCGAGGCCAACTGCCCGATCGCGGGGACGGCGGAGTTCAAGGCCTCGGCCATCCGTATCGAGAAGCTCCCGGTCGCGACCATCGTGAGGTGACACAAGTGGACCTGCACTTCGGCGACAGCAAACCGACGGACGACGAACGGGCCGCCGTCGACGCCCTGTTGGGCCCTCCGGAGTCCTCCTGGGAGGGCGCCGACCGCACCGACGCGGACCTGCGCTGGGCGCGCGGCGGCCGCGAGGCCCGGGACCGCCGCGACCTGCTGCTGCCGGGGCTGCACGCCCTCAACGACCGGATCGGCTGGATCAGCGAGGGCGCCCTCGACTACCTGTGCCGCCGTCTGACGGTCCCCCCGGCCGAGGCCTACGGCGTCGCCACCTTCTACGCCATGTTCTCCGTCAGACCCCGCCCGGCCACCGTCCTGCACATCTGCACGGACCTGGCGTGCACGGCGGCCGGGGCGGCCGTGCTGTGCGACGAAGCGGAGGCGGGTCTCGGCCCCGGGGTGCACGTCGAGCGCAGCCCGTGCCTGGGCCTGTGCGAGCGCGCCCCGGCGGCCCTTGCCGTCCGGGCGGGCGATCCGGTGCGTACGGCGGTGTCGGCCCCGGCGACGGTCGAAGCGGCCGTCCTCGCGGCCACCGCGCCTGACTCGGCGCCGCAGGAACCGCCGGCGGCGACGGCCGTGCCCCAGGCGGGTCAGGAGGGTCAGGAGGGTCAGGAGGGTCAGGAGGGTCTGATCCTGTTGAAGCGGGTCGGCGTGGTCGATCCGTCGTCCCTCGACGACTACCGGGCGAACGGCGGCTACACAGCCCTGCGCCGCGCCTTCGAACTCGGGCCGGCCGGGGTCATCCGCGAGGTCACCGACTCCGGTCTGGTCGGGCGCGGCGGCGCCGCCTTCCCCACCGGCCGCAAATGGCAGGCCACGGCGTCCCAGCCGGACCGTCCGCACTACCTGGTCTGCAACGCCGACGAATCCGAGCCGGGCACCTTCAAGGACCGCGTGATCATGGAGGGCGATCCGTACGCGCTGGTCGAGGCGATGACGATCGCGGCGTATGCGATCGGCGCGCACCGGGGTCTCGTCTACGTCCGCGGTGAGTATCCGCGAGCGATACATCGCATACGGCATGCGGTCGACCAGGCGCGCGCCCGTGGCTTCCTCGGCGACGACGTCCTCGGCCAGGGGTTCGCCTTCGACATCGAGATCCGGCGGGGTGCGGGGGCGTACATCTGCGGTGAGGAGACGGCCCTGTTCAACTCGATCGAGGGGTACCGGGGCGAGCCGCGATCCAAGCCGCCGTTCCCCGTGGAGAAGGGGCTGTTCGGGAAGCCGACGGTAGAGAACAACGTGGAGACACTGGTCAACGTCCTGCCGATCCTGACCATGGGCGCGCCGGCGTACGCGGCGATCGGGACGGGACGGTCGACCGGTCCGAAGCTGTTCTGTGTGTCCGGGTGCGTGGCCCGGCCGGGCGTCTACGAACTCCCCTTCGGTGCGACGCTCGGCGAGCTCCTCCGGCTGGCCGGGGTGCGGGACGGGTTGCGGGCGGTGCTGCTCGGCGGCGCCGCGGGCGGCTTCGTACGGCCGGACGAACTCGGCATCCCGCTCACCTTCGAGGGCACCCGGGAGGCGGGCACCACGCTCGGCTCGGGCGTGGTGATGGCCTTCGACGACACCGTGCCGCTCCCTGGGCTCCTGCTCCGGATAGCCCGGTTCTTCCGGGAGGAGTCCTGTGGGCAGTGCGTGCCGTGCCGGGTCGGGACGGTCCGGCAGGAGGAGGCGCTGCACCGGATCGTGACCCGCACGGGCGCCGACGCGGCCGGGGACATCGCGCTGCTGCGCGAGGTCGGCCGGGCGATGCGGGACGCCTCGATCTGCGGTCTCGGGCAGACCGCCTGGAACGCCGTGGAATCCGCCATCGACCGTCTGGGGGCGTACGAATGACCGTGACACCGCTGGGGATCCCGCGCCGGCTGCTGGAGTTCACGATCGACGGCCGGGAGGTGCGGGTCCCGGAGGGCTCCACGATCCTGGACGCGTGCCGGACGGCGGGGAAGGACGTCCCGACGCTGTGCGAGGGCGACACCCTGCGCCCGAAGAACGCCTGCCGGGTGTGTGTCGTCGAGGTGGAGGGGTCCCGGACGCTGGTGCCCGCCTGCTCCCGGAAGGCCGAGCCGGGGATGGTGGTGCGAACCGGCACCGAACGCGTCCGGCACAGCCGGAAGCTCGTGCTGGAGCTGCTGGCCTCCTCGGTGGACCTGTCGACGACCCCGCGCGCCGCCGAATGGATCAAGGAGTACGAGGCGAAGCCGGGCCGCTTCGGCCCCGACGCGGCCCGCCTGAACGAGGAACCCAGGGTCGACAACGAACTGTATGTCCGCGACTACGGCAAGTGCATCCTCTGCTACAAGTGCGTGGACGCCTGTGGCGACCAGTGGCAGAACAGTTTCGCGATCTCCGTCTCCGGGCGCGGTTTCGACGCCCGGATCGCCGTCGAGCACGACGCCCCGCTGACCGACTCGGCGTGTGTCTACTGCGGCAACTGCGTTGAGGTCTGTCCCACCGGGGCACTGTCGTTCAGGTCGGAGTTCGACATGCGGGCGGCCGGTTCCTGGGACGAGTCCCGGCAGACGGAGACGACGACCGTGTGCGCGTACTGCGGTGTGGGCTGCAACCTCACGCTCCACGTGCAGGACAATGAGATAGTCAAGGTCACCTCGCCGCACGACAACCCGGTGACCCACGGCAATCTCTGCATCAAGGGCCGTTTCGGCTACCAGCACGTACAGAACCGGGGCTGATCAGGACATGGGACGAGTCACGGAACGACGCAAGGTCATCCGCATCCGCGACGGAGCGGTCTCCGCCCGGCCGGACACGCTCGTCGCCGAGGAACCGCTGGAGATCAGACTCAACGGGAAACCCCTCGCGATCACCATGCGCACACCCGGCGACGACTTCGCGCTGGCGGCCGGGTTCCTGGTGAGCGAGGGGGTGCTGGCGGCCGCCGACGACCTGCAGAACATCGTCTACTGCGCGGGCGCCACGGTCGACGGCTCCAACACCTACAACGTCGTCGACGTGCGCACCACGCCGGGCGTCCAGCTGCCCGACTTCACCCTGGAGCGGAACGTCTACACGTCCTCGTCGTGCGGGCTGTGCGGCAAGGCGAGTCTGGACGCGGTGCGTACGACGGCTCGCTGGCCGATAGCCGACACTCCCCCGGTCCGGGTCACACCCGAGCTGCTCGCGAGCCTCCCCGACCGGCTCCGCGCGTCGCAGCGGGTGTTCGACCGGACCGGGGGGCTGCACGCGGCGGCGCTGTTCTCGGAGGACGGCGAGCTGCTGGACATCCGTGAGGACGTGGGCCGGCACAACGCGGTGGACAAGCTGGTGGGCCGGGCGCTGCAGAACGGTCAGCTGCCGTTGTCCCGCACCATCCTCCTGGTCTCCGGGCGGGCCTCCTTCGAGCTGGCGCAGAAGGCCGTGATGGCGGGCATCCCGGTGCTTGCGGCGGTCTCGGCGCCGTCGTCGCTGGCGGTGGACCTGGCGGCGGAGACCGGGCTGACCCTGGTCGGTTTCCTGCGGGGCAGCAACATGAACGTGTACGCGGGCGAGGACCGTATCGCCCTGCGGGCCGCGGCCGCCCAGGGCTGACCGGTTCCCCGCGTCACGGCGGCGGGGCCCCGACCGGCGGGGAGCGCCCCCTGCGCCGCAGGGGCCCCGCCTCAGTCGGGCATCGCGACCCCCGCCGCGGCCTCGGCGAACGCGGCGACCAGCGGGGAGTGCCGGCCGGTCGCCCAGGCCAGCAGCACCTGGTCGGGTTCGGCGTCGACGACCGGGACGTAGACGATGTCCGGACGGGAGTACTGCTCGGCGGCCGAGCGGGGCACCATCGTGATGGCGGTGCCGGCGGCCACGCACTCGAACTTCTCCTCGATGGTGCGCAGCGGCAGGTCGCCGGGCCGGGGATCGTTGTAGCGCAGCCACTGTTCGCCGTCGAGGTCGGCGAGGGAGATCTCCTGCTTCCCGGCGAGCCGGTGCCGGTCCGGGAGCATGGCCACGCGGGGCTCGCTGTACAGGGGGCGCAGTTCGAGTCCGTCCGGCCGGACGGGCCGGCGTACGTAGGCGATGTCGACGGTGCCGTCCAGGATCAGTTGCTCCTGGTCGTCCCACTCGACCCGGCGGGCATTGGCCTCGATGTCCGGGTGTGCCGCGGTGAAGGCGCGCAGTGCGCCGGTGACGACGACGCCGGCGCGGAAGCCGACGACCAGTCGCCGCCGGCCCCGTGCGGCCTGTAGGACGCGGCGCCGGGTGGCGTCGGCGCCGGCCAGCAACGGGCGTGCGTCGTCGAGGAGTTGGTGTCCGGCGTCGGTCAAGGTCACGCCATGGCTGTCGCGTACGAACAGGTCGGCGCCCAAGTCCTTCTCCAGTGCGCGGATCTGACGGCTCAGCACCGGTTGCGCGATGTGCAGCCGCTCGGCCGCCCGGCCGAAGTGGAGGAGTTCGGCGACCGCCACGAAGTAGCGGACCTTGCGCAGATCCAGGTCCATGGCCGCGGCCCCTTCCCGCACGGTGGCAATGCCTCCAGGGTATCGCCACCGCTCAAAGAGGTCTTGGACGGCGGACATCGCCGGACCGCAGGCTGGAAGCGTCCGAACGGGACGGAAAACCGGCTGGGAAAGGGATCGGTCATGGGTCTGCAGGGACAGCGTGTCGTCGTCATCGGGGGCACGTCGGGCATCGGGCTGGCGGTCGCCGAGGGCGCCGCACGGGAGGGCGCGCGGGTGGTCGTCGCCTCGCGCCGGCAGGAGAACGTGGACGCGGCGCTGAAGGTGCTTCCCGAGGGCGCCGAGGGGCTGGTGCTGGACGCGTCGGACGGGGACGCGGTGCGCGGCTTCTTCGCGGCGGTCGGCGAGTACGACCACCTGGTGTACACGGCGGGTGACTCGCTGCTGCTGGAGAGTGTGGCCGAGACGGACGTCGAGCGGGCCCGGCGTTTCCTGGACACCCGGTTGTGGGGCGCGTACACGGCGGTGAAGTGGGGCGCGGGGTCGATCCGTCCGGGCGGGTCGGTGGTGCTCACCACCGGGACTGCGGGGCAGCGGCCGCTGCCCGGTTCGAGTGTCGCGTCGGCGTTGTGCGGGGCGATGGAGTCGCTGACCCGGGCGCTGGCAGTGGAGCTGGCGCCGCTGCGGGTGAACGTGGTGTCGCCGGGGGTGGTGCGGACCGAGCTGTGGCGGGAGCTGCCGGAGGAGGACCGGGACGGGTTGTTCCGGTCGTCCGCCGAGTCGCTGCCGGTGGGGCGGGTCGGCGAGCCGGCGGATGTGGCCGAGGCGTATCTGTATCTGATGCGCGGGGGGTACAGCACCGGGTCGGTGGTGGTCGTGGACGGGGGCGGGTCGCTGGTCTGAACGGTCAGGCGGGGGTGAGGTGCAGGTCGGCGGCGGTCACGACGGTGCCGAGGCGCGGGAAGTCGAGCCGCACGGACGCCTCGTGCTCCGCGGCGGTGAGGGCGGCCATGGCGTCCTCGACGAAGACGAGGTCGTAGCCGAGGTCGGCGGCGGCGCGGGCGGTGGACTCGACGCCGAGGTTGGTGGCGATGCCGCCGAACACCAGCCGGGTGACGCCGAGCCGGCGGAGCCGGGCGTCGAGTTCGGTGCCCTGGAAGGCGCCGATCGTGCGCTTGGTGATCTCCACGTCCCCTTCCTCGCGCAGTCCGGCCACCAGCGCGCTGCCCGGCGGCTGCTCCGCGAGGGCGGGCCGCTCGACGCGGACGAGCACCACGGGGGCGCCGGCCGCGCGGAAGGCGGCGGCCAGTTCCTCGGCGGTGTGCAGGACTTCGGTGCCTTTGCGGGGCTCCAGGGGCAGCGCGACGATGCGGTCCATCAGGTCGACGAGGACGAGGGCGGTGCGCGCCGGGTCGAGTGCCAGGGGTGCGGTCATGACGGAACGTTAGCCTTCATGAGCCGTCCGTACCGGAGATCCGGATCAACAGGCCCATGAACTGGTCGCGTTCGGCCGCCGACAGCGGGGCGAGCAGCGTGTCGTTGGCCGCGCGGGCCGCCTCCTCGCAGCGGGCGAGCAGGCGGCCGCCTTCGTCCGTGAGGGACACGGCGTTCTTGCGGCGGTCCGTGGGATCGGGTGTGCGCAGGACGAGTCCGGCGGCCTGGAGGTCGTTGAGGACGCCGACCAGGTCCTTGGGGTCGAGGGAGACCGATCGCCCCAGGTCGGCCTGGGCGACGGGGGCGAGGTCGCGTACGGCGGAGAGGACGACGTGGTGCCACATCCGCATGCCGTGTTCCGCGAGCGCCTCGGCGACCAGGGCCCGGCCGCGGGCGGCGGCCCGGCCGAGCAGCCAGCTGGGCAGGGAGCGGATGGCAGGGAGGGGGGCTTCGGCCATGGGAGCAGCCTAGCCAAGAACCCGTTGGCCCCCCCAACGAAAATTCATTGGACTCCCCAACGAACCCCTCCTATCGTTGGGGATCCCAATGAATTCCCTGCCCTGCGGAGGTGCGATGCGTCGCGTCCGGTACGAGTCCACCGGCGGCCCCCTGTTCCTGGAGGAGGCACCCGTCCCCGAGGCCGGGCCGGGTGAGCTGCTGGTGCGCTGCGAGGCGGTCGGGGTCACGCTGCCCGTGGTCCGCAAGGTCACCGAGGCGGCGGAGCCGGTACCGCTGGGCGGCGAGATCGCCGGCGAGGTGGTGGCCGTCGGTGCGGGCGCCACCCGCTTCCGTCCCGGCGACCGGGTCACCGGCCTGTGCTTCGGCCACGGCTATGCCGAGTTCGCCGTTCTGCGGGAGGCGATGGCCTCCCCCGTCCCCGGCACGGCGTCCGCCGTCGACGCGGTGGCCCTGGTCCGCAGCGGCCTGGTCGCCCTCGGCGCCCTGACCGCGGCCCGCCCCGAACCGGGCGAGACGGCCCTGGTCACGGCGGCGGCGAGCGGAGTCGGCCACCTCGCCGTCCAGCTCGCCCGCGTCCGGGGAGCAGGACGGCTCGTCGGCGCCGTCTCCGACCCCGCCAAGGCGGCCTTCGTCCGCTCCCTGGGCGCCGACGCGGTGGTGACGTACGCCGACGGCGACTGGGACACCCCGGCCGACTACGCCCTGGACGCGGTCGGCGGCGACCTGCTCACCCCCGCCCTCGCCGCGCTGGCCCCCGGCGGCCGGCTGGTGGCGTACAGCTCGGGCGGCGGGACCGTCCGGGCGTACGACCTGCTGGTGGACGCGAAGACGGTGACCGGCTTCCAGATCGCCCGGATCGCGCGCGAGCGGCCGGCGCTCTACGAGCAGTGGCGTCGGGAACTGTGGCGGCTGTTCGCGGACGGGTCCGTACGGCCCGCCGTGCACGGGGAGTTCCCGCTCGCGGAGGCCGCGCGGGCGCACGAGGTGATCGAGACACGGGCCAACCTGGGCAAGGTGGTGCTGCGCCCCTGACCTCAGGTGTTCAGCGGCCGGGCGTCCCCGTGCCGACGGCCGGCCGTGGCCGCGCCGCCGGGGCGGCCGGGGGCAGGACGTCCTCCTGGGCCTCCGGGTCGTGGGCGCGGCGCTTGGCGATCACCGCGCAGACCATGAGCTGCATCTGGTGGAAGAGCATCAGCGGCAGCACGGCCAGCGAGGCGTGGGCGCCGAACAGGACGCTGGCCATGGGCAGCCCGGAGGCGAGGGACTTCTTCGACCCGGCGAACTGGATGGCGATCCGGTCCCCGCGACCGAAGCCGAGCGCCTTGGCGCCGTACCAGGTCAGGAAGAGCATCACGGCGAGCAGGGCGGCCTCGGCCACGAGGAGTCCGCCCAGCCGGACGGGGCTGACCTGGTGCCAGATGCCCCGGACCATGCCCTCGCTGAAGGCGGTGTAGACGACCAGCAGGATGGAGCCGCGGTCGACCAGGCCGAGGACCTTCTTGTGCCGGGTGACGAAAGCGCCGATCCACGGCCGCAGCAGTTGCCCGGCGACGAACGGCACCAGCAGCTGGAGCACGATCTTGACCATCGAGTCGACGGAGAACCCTCCCCCGCTGTTGCCGAGCAGCGCGGCGGCGAGCAGCGGGGTGATGACGATGCCGACGAGGGAGGAGAAGGAGCCGGCGCAGATCGCGGCGGGCACGTTGCCGCGGGCGATCGAGGTGAAGGCGATCGACGACTGGATGGTCGAGGGGACCAGGGTCAGGAAGAGGAAGCCCTGGTAGAGCGGGTGGGTGAGCAGTACGGGGACCAGGCCCCGGGCGGCCAGGCCGAGCACCGGGAAGACCACGAAGGTGCAGACCAGGACCGTGACGTGGAGCCGCCAGTGGCGCAGCCCCTCGACGGCCTCGCGGGTGGAGAGGCGGGCACCGTAGAGGAAGAAGAGGAAGGCGATCGCGGCCGTGGAGGCGCCGGAGGCCGTGTCGGCGGCCACGCCCCGGGCCGGGAGGACCGCGGCGAGACACACCGTCCCGAGCAGCAGCAGGACGTACGGGTCGATCGGCATCCGACTGGGCCAGGTCAGGCGTTTCACGGCGCTCCACTTGCGGGTCGGGCAGGGGTCGGACCGGCGTGTACGGCCGGACTGTCACCAGGGCCGGAAGGCCCCTCTCCATCGTCCTCCTCCACCAGGTGATCGGGAATCCCGTATACCACTCTGACTGACATCACGTTCCGCGATAACATGTTCGAGTGTACGACCCTTCGCAGCTGCGCACCTTCCTGGCGGTGGCCCAGACGCTCAGCTTCACCCAGGCCGCCCGCCGCCTGGGGCTGCGCCAGTCGACGGTCAGCCAGCACGTGCGCCGGCTGGAGGACGCGGCCGGCCGGCAGCTGTTCTCCCGCGACACGCACTCCGTGGAGCTGACCGAGGACGGTGAGGCGATGCTCGGGTTCGCCCGCCGGATCCTGGAGGTGCACGAGCAGGCGACGGCGTTCTTCACGGGCACCCGGGTGCGCGGCCGGCTGCGCTTCGGTGCGTCGGAGGACTTCGTCCTCACCCGGCTGCCGGAGATCCTGGAGGGCTTCCGCTACGACCACCCCGAGGTCGACCTCGAACTGACCGTGGAGCTCTCCGGCACGCTGCACGAGCAGCTGGCCGCCGGAAAACTGGACCTGGTTCTCGCCAAGCGCCGCGCGGAGGACCCGCTGGGCGAGCTGGTCTGGCACGACGACCTGGTGTGGATCGGCGCGGAACGGCTCCGCCTGGACCCCGACCGCCCGGTCCCGCTGATCGTCTACCCCCCGCCGGGCATCACCCGCACTCTCGCCCTGGAGGCACTGGAGCGCCAGGGCCGCGACTGGCGCATCGTCTGCACGAGCGGCAGCCTCAACGGCCTGATGGCGGCGGCGAGGGCGGGTCTGGGGGTGATGGCCCATTCGAGGGGCCTGATCCCACCGGGCCTGTTCCGCGTCCCGGACCGGGCGGGCCTGCCGGAGCTGGGCAAGGTCGACTTCGTCCTCGTCCATGGCCCTGGACGTACACCGGCACAGACGGCGGCAGATGCACTCGCGGCGGCAATCCTGGCAAGCGGAGCCCGCTTGAGACGCCCCTGACCGCAGCGCCGGGCAAGGGGCGCGGGGAACTGCGCGATCAACCCCCACCGGCCCGCAGACTCACCACAACCCCTGATATGTCGACTGTTTCACCCTCCGCAAAAAACCGCATGGCCTCAGTCGCGGGGGCCGTCGGGACGGTGGCGGGCGGGCTGGTTCTGGCGCTGGTACGGGCACCCCGGGCGGCGATCGGAGTGACGGAATCCGGCACGGTGGCGCTGACTTCAGAGAGCACCTCGACACCTCACACCTGACCGTTCGGTAACCAGCAGGAGGCCGTAATCGGGTCGTACAGATTCAGTGGAGATTACGGAGCCGAAACTTACTGAACCGTAAGGATTGTGTCCGACCCTTCCGCATGTGAGCGCATTTTCCGGACGAGGGCGCGACGATACGAGAGCAATGCTTGTTTTCGCACCCCCTCCCGAACGGTCTTCCGGTGGGGTAGCTTTCACGGCGCTGTGCGGAGCGTCACCAGTGAGACTGTGGAGCGAGAACCGGGGAGCGGGGTTTGCGCGAGTTCACCAACCCGCCGTTGGCGTCGGCACCGCCGGTCGGCGGTCTGGCCGACTGTGTGTTCGAGCGTGCCGAGACGGACCCGCTGCACATCGCCCTGGGCCGCAAGGACGACCTCGGCCAGTGGCAGGACGTGACCTCCGCCGAGTTCCGTGACGAGGTCCTGGCCCTCGCCAAGGGGCTCCTCGCGCGGGGCATCCGGTTCGGCGACCGGGTCGCGATCATGTCCCGCACCCGCTACGAGTGGACCCTCTTCGACTTCGCGCTGTGGACGATCGGCGCCCAGGTGGTGCCGGTCTACCCGACGTCGTCGGCCGAGCAGTGCTTCTGGATGCTGTACGACGCGGAGTGCACGGCGGCGATCGTGGAGCACGAGGACCACGCGATGACGATCGCCACCGTCATCGACCGGCTGCCGCAACTGCGCCAGCTGTGGCAGCTGGACTCGGGCGCGGTGCAGGAGCTGTACGACGCGGGTGCGCATCTGGACGACGAGGTCGTGCACCGGCACCGGCAGGCGGTCACCCCGGAGTCGGTCGCCACGATCATCTACACCTCGGGCACCACGGGCCGGCCCAAGGGCTGTGTGCTGTCGCACGGGAACTTCATGTTCGAGGCGGACACGGTCGTCGCCCGCTGGGAGTCGGTGTTCCGCGCCAAGAAGGGCGAGGAGGTCTCCACGCTGCTCTTCCTGCCGCTCGCGCATGTCTTCGGACGCATGGTGGAGGTGGCCGCGATCCGGCACGGCGTCCGCTTCGGCCACCAGCCCCAGCTGCACGCGGCCGCGCTCCTTCCCGACCTGGCGGCCTTCCGGCCGACGTTCATCCTGGCCGTGCCGTACATCTTCGAGAAGGTGTTCAACGCGGCGCGGCGGAAGGCGGAGAAGGAGGGCAAGGGCGGCCCGTTCGAGAAGGCCGTCGAGCTCGCCGTGAAGTACGCGGACGCCGTCGAGGCGAAGGCGTGGGGCACCGGGCCGGGGCCGTCGGCGGGCCTGCGGATGCAGCACCAGCTCTTCGACAAGCTCGTCTACTCCAAGGTCCGGGCGGCGATGGGCGGCCGGATCCGCAACGCCATGTCCGGCGGCTCCGGGATGGACCGCAGGCTCGGTCTGTTCTTCGCCGGCGCCGGGGTGCACATCTACGAGGGCTACGGCCTGACCGAGTCGACGGCCGCCGCGACCGCGAACCCGCCGGAGCGCACCCGCTACGGCACCGTCGGCCAGGCCGTCCCGGGCACGACCGTGCACATCGCGGACGACGGTGAGGTCTGGCTGAACGGCGGCAACGTCTTCCAGGGCTACCTGAACAACCAGAAGGCCACCGACGCCACCCTGCACGACGGCTGGCTGGCCACCGGCGACCTGGGCTCCCTGGACGAGGACGGCTATCTCACCATCACCGGCCGCAAGAAGGAGATCCTGGTGACCTCCGGCGGCAAGAGCGTCTCCCCCGGCGTCCTGGAGGAGCGGGTCCGCGACCATCCGCTGGTCAGCCAGTGCATCGTCGTCGGCAACGACCGCCCCTACATCGCCGCCCTGGTCACCCTGGACACCGATGCGGTCGAGCACTGGCTGACCATGCGCGGCAAACCCCAGATGTCCGCGGCCCAGCTGGTGCGGGACGCCGACCTGGAGACCGAGGTGCGGCGGGCCGTGGTGGCCGCCAACACCCTGGTCTCACAGGCCGAGTCGATCCGTACGTTCCGTATCCTCGCGCAGCCGTTCACCGAGGAACACGGTCTGCTGACCCCGTCGCTGAAGCTGAAGCGCAAGGCGATCGAGAACGCCTACGCCAACGAGGTCGAGGCCCTGTACCGGGCCTGACGGCACGTCAACTGATGGTGATCCGGAAGAGCTTGTCGGATCCGTCCGGCTGGTTGCCGTTGTTGTCGCAGTTGGTGGTGGACAGCCACAGCTGGTCGGCGCCCGGCACCTTGGTCACGGTCCGCAGCCGCCCGTAGGTGCCGACGTAGTACGCCGTCGGGGTGCCGACCGTCTCCGCGTTGCCGTTGATCGGGATCCGCCAGAGCCGCTCGCCGCGCAGGGACGCCATGTAGACGACGTTGCGGACGATGGCGATACCGCTCGGGGAGGCCTCGGAGACGTTCCAGGTGGCCTTGGGGTTGGTCATCCCGGCGACCGAGCAGGTGCCTTCGCAGGTCGGCCAGCCGTAGTCGGCGCCCGGCTTGATGAGGTTCAGCTCGTCCTTGGAGCTGTTGCCGAACTCGGCCTCCCACAGCCGTCCGTTGCGGTCGAAGGCGAGGCCCTGCGGGTTGCGGTGGCCGAGGCTGTAGACGTAGTTCCCGAACGGGTTGCCGGGGGCCGGCTTGCCGTCCGTCGTCATCCGCAGGATCTTGCCGTTGAGGGAGTTCTTGTCCTGTGCCAGGTCCGGTGTCTGGGCCTCCCCTGTCGAGACGTAGAGATAGCCGTCCGGGCCGAAGAGCAGCCGTCCGCCGTTGTGGTAGCGGTTCTTCTTGATGCCCTGGAGCAGGATCTTGTAGTCGCCGAGTGTGCTGCCGTCGTAGGTCATGCGGACGACCCGGTTGCCCTCGTCGGCGGTGTGCATGAAGTAGACGTAGTGGTTGGTCTCCCATTTCGGGTCGACGGCGACGCCGAGCAGGCCGCCCTCGCCGTTGGTGGTGACGGCGTTCGGGACGGTCCCGACCTGGGTCCTCGTACCGTCCTTGGTCACCTTCCAGACCCGGAAGTCGTCCCGCTCGGTGACCAGCGCGGTCTTGCCGTCGGGCATCCAGTAGGTGCCCCAGGGGATCGTCCAGCCGCTGGAGAGAGTGGCGATGGACGACGGCACCCCGCCGTCGGTGGCGCAGGCCTTGGTGGTGAAGGTGACGGCGTTGCTCGGCTGGGAGACGTTGCCGGCGGCGTCCCGGGCGACGACGTCCAGGGTGTAGGGGCTGTCGCAGGCCAGACCGGTGAGGGTGGTGGTCGTGGCGCCGGTGACCGTCTTGTAGACGGTGTCCCCGCTGCGGATGTCGTACGCGGTCACCGCGCGGTCGTCGGTGGACGCGCCCCAGGTGAGGTCGACGGTGTTCGCCGTGATGTCGGCCGTGGTGAGGGTGCCGGGCGCGGTCGGCGGTGTGGTGTCGCTGCTCGGTTTCGTCGTGCAGTCGACGACGGGACTGGCCGGCGAGGTGTTGCCGGCCGCGTCCCGGGCGATGACGGTGAGGTCGTAGGTGGTGTTCGGGGCGAGCCCGGTGAGGGTCTTCGACGTCGAACTCCCGGGCGCCTCACCGATCTTGTTGCCGTGCTCGTAGAGGTCGTACGCCGTCACGCCCACGTCGTCCGTTGCCGCGCCCCAGGCGAGGGTGAGGGCGTCCTCGCCGATGTCGGAGCAGGACGGCTGGCCGGGGCGGGTGGGGGCCTGGGTGTCGGCCGGCGCGCCGACGCTGATCCGGTCCAGGTTGGGGCCGCCGTCGGCGGTGGTGGCGGTCGCCCGGATCTTGTTGCTGCCCGCGGTCAGCGGCACGTTGACCGACTTGGTCACCCAGGTGTTCCAGTCGGCGGTGGCCGGGAAGGAGACCGCGGAGGCGACGACCGTGCCGTTGACGGAGATGTCCATCGGCCGGTCGGCGGCGGTGCCGTTGGCGAAACGCAGGGTGAGCGACGAGGTGCCCGCGGCGGCCGCGCTCACCGTGAACTCCACGTACGAGCCCTTGATGTTGGTGTAGTCGACGAAGCCGGTACCGGTGTAGCCGGTGTGGTTGGTGGCGACCGTGCCCTGCGAGATGGTGGCGTCCTCGGCCTGGTAGTCGGTGGCCGCGAGCGCGGTGCCCTGGCTCAGGCCGGCCAGCGGCAGCGCGAGCACCGCGGCGAGGCCGTAGGGCAGAACTCTCCTGAGATGCATGGGGGTTGCTCCCTCTCAGCCCGTGTACTGGGCGAAGACCTTGAGGTAGTCGTACGGCTGCTGCGACACACCGCTGCAGGCGTCGCCGTCGGTGCCCGAGCCGCAGGCCCGGTCGCGGTTGACGGCCCAGTAGGTGAGGCGGCCGATGTGGTGCTGCTGGGCGTAGCCGAGCATGGTCCTGAAGTCGGCGACGCGGACCCGTTCACCGGAGTCGTCGGTCGTGCCGTTCATCGAGGACAGCCCGATGTGAGCGTAGGCGGTGGCGTCGCTGTAGCCGTAGGCCGACTTGACCTTGGCCTTGAGCCCCTCCATGGCCTGGGTGGTGAGAGTCCCCATGTTCGTGGACCCGCCGCCGAAGTCGAACGGCATGATGCACCAGACGTCGTTCGCCAGCCCGGAGTTGGCGGCCCGCTTGATCATGTCGGCCCCTGTGGAGTCCGGGCCGCTGGTCGTCGTCCCGAAGGTGATGACCGTCTTCAGGCCCGAGTTGTTCGCCTTGACCGTCTTCAGCGCGTCGACGACCCGCTGCCGTACGGTCGCGTTGGACCACTCGGTGTTCTCGATGTCGATGTCGAGGGCCTTCAGCTTGTAGGCGTTGATCACCTTCTGGTAGGCGCCCGCGAGCGCGGCGGCGCTGGAGCACTTCTCGCCGAGCTTGTCGCCGCTCCAGCCGCCGACCGACACGACCACGTCTCCGCCGGCCGCCCGGATCGCGTTGATCTTCGCCTGGTCGTCGCCTCCCGTGAGCGGACGCGACCCGTCCCACTTGGGGTTGCAGGTGCCGTCGGAGAGGACGAAGGCGAGGGTGAACCACTTGACGCCGGTCGCCGACATCACCGAGGTCGGGTTCTGCGGGCTGCCCCAGCCGAGGTACTCGTAGGGGGCGACGGCGAAGCCCGGTGAAGCGGCCGCGAGCTCGGCGGAGTTGACGGGCTTGACGCGGATCAGGCGGGTCTCGCCCGGGCGCAGGGTGGCGCTGTAGGAGTTCGCGATCACGCCTTTGTGGGAGCCGGACCACAGGTCGGTGACATCACCGGAGCCGGAGAAGCCGACCTGCGACCAGTCCACGCTCACCGTGGAGTTGCCGGAGGTCCCGGTGTTGAAGAGAGCCACGACGTACTGGCCGTCGCTCTCCTTCTTGCTCCACACCTGCTGGACCCCGCTGTTCACGATCCGCTTCGCGGCCACCCCGTCCTGGTCGACGCCGATCAGCCGGTCGTTGGTGAGCATCGCCTTGTCAACGGTGTCGAGGTGGGTGAGGTCGGTGCCCAGAAGCAGCGGGGCCGCCGCCATCGACCACAGCGTGAAGTGGGAGCGGCGCTGGTCGGCCGTGAGGCCCACCTGGTCGCCGTTGCCGAGCTCCAGCGAGTCCAGGTCGTTCCAGCCGCCGGGACCGGCGTACGGCTGCCAGGAGGCGGCCGAGTCGAACCGCTTGGACACATGGGACCAGTCGGTCAGCGGATAGCCGCTGCCGTTGTCGCCGGGCCCGCAGTAGCACTCCACATCGCCCTGGGTACGCCAGCTGTTGGCGAGCCCGCGCCAGGTGGTGGCGTCGGCGATCGGAAGGTTGTTGGAGAGGGCGAAGTTGATGGGCCGTCCGCTCGCCCGCAGCGCCTTGTCCCAGGCCTGGACGTCGGACACGTCCTGGCTGCCCACGCCGTCGATCTTGAGATAGTCGACACCCCAGGAAGCGAACTGCCTCGCCCAGGAGTTGACGAACTCCTGCGCGCCGGGCTTCCCGTAGTCGATGTAGTACATGTTCTTGCAGTTGTAGTTCTTCTCCGTCTTCGAGGTGTCCGCGATGTCCTTCGCGTGGTACGACGTGCCCTCGATCGGCGTGTTCTTCAGGACGGCGTTCTTCGCGATGCCGGGTGTGACGTAGAAGCCGAACTTCAGGCCCTTGGAGTGGACGTAGTCGGCGACCGCCTTGATGCCGGAGGGGAACTTGGCGGTGTCGGCGGTCCAGCGGCCGTAGGAGTCGACGACGAAGCCGTTGCTGTCGCACTTCTGCCAGAAGTCGTCGAGGTTGACGTACACGAAGCCGTGGTCCTTCAGGCCGCTGGAGGCCAGTGCGTCGGCCTGGGCCTCGATCTTCGCCTCGGTGGGCTGGCGGCGTACGAAGCTCCAGCTGCTCCAGCCCATGGCGGGACGGGCCGCCTGGCCGTTGTCGGAGGCGGCGGCCGGCTGGGCGGCGGTGCTCAGGAGCGGCACGGCGGCCGCCACGAGCAGACCGGCCACCGCGGCCGTGAGCGTTCTGACGCGTTTCATGACTGTCCCCCGTTCGCGGGTGTGGCGTACGACGTCCCGATCCACGCCTCGTCGATCCGCAGCCGCTGGTACCGGGTGGAGTCGGTGGCGGCGGCCCAGGTGCTGTCGACTTCGAGGCGGACGTAGCGGGCGGTGGCGGCGGTCAGGTCGATGCCCTGGATGCCACGGCGGCTGGGAAGCTGCCCGGACTTGACCGGGCTCCCCCAGTCCGTGCCGTCGTTGCTGACATACACCTTGTAGTCCTTGATCCGCGCCGACTGCTCGGTGTCCGAGCGGGCGTAGGCGACCGAGTCCTCGCGCTGGTTGAGCCCGAGGTACTGCACCTTCCTGGCCGAGCCGAGGTCGAAGGTGAGGTTCACGGGCAGCGTCTTGTTGTTGTCCCAGTAGGTGAGGTAGTCGCCGTCACCGGCGGCCGATCCGGCGTGCCCGCTCGCGGCGGCGCTCGCGCTCACCTTGACTCCGGTGAGGATGCCCTGGCGGCCGGCGGTGGTGACCTTGAAGACGGTGTCGTACGGGTCCCAGTCGCCGAGCCCGGTCAGGGTCAGCACACCACCGGACTGCGACCACGAAACCGCCTTGCCGGTACGGAGGTTGGTGACCGAGGCGATGCGGTAGCCGTTGTCACGGAGGCGCAGGGTGCTGGTGCTGGGCGGGGTCAGGACGTGGATGTACTGGCGGTTCGGATCGGTCTTGGCGACGGTCGTCACGCCGTGGGCGCCGTCGTTCCAGAAGCCGGGTTTGAGGCCGCCGTACATGTAGCCGCCGCCCTCGGTACCGTGCAGGGACTCCCAGATGGGGTCGAGGTAGCTGTTCGCGAAGGTGTTGAAGGCGGCCTGGTTGCTCGGGAACTTGCCGTTGACCTGGGCGGTCTCCGCCATCAGGGCCTTCACCGAGGAACCGGCGTTGGTGACGAGCCGCCCGAGGGTGAGCGCGCGGTCGACGGTCGGGTCCGAGCCGTCGTACCACCAGGCGCCGGTCGAGGGCAGCTTGAAGTCCGCCTCGGTGAGGCGGGGTTGGGCGGTGTAGACGGCCTGGGGGTAGTCGTAGGCCGGGGTCATGCCCGTCTTCTGCTCATTGCTGATCATGTCCATGATCGGCGTGTCTTCGTTGTTGTTGCTGAGCGTGTAGTTCGGACGCTTCTGGTAGATCTGCTGGTAGAGGTCGTGGCTCTCCCAGTACGCGTTGTCGTTGTCGATCCAGAAGCCGCCGAGGTCGGGATAGCGGTCCATGACCTCGAAGAAGTTGTCGTAACTGAACTGCCCGAAGCCGTCGTTGGTGGTCAGGTCGACGTTCTTGCCCTTGTAGGCGGAGTAGGCGGCCGAGTCGAGCCACTCGTGACCGCCCTCGTCGTGCCACTGGGGGTCGTTGGTCATGTAGAGGATGACCTTCATGCCCTTGACCTTGGCGGCGGTGATCAGCTCGCCGAGGAAGTCCCGCTTGGTGGCGCAGGAGCCGGGGATCTTGGAGGGCCAGGGGCGGGCGTAGCCGAGGCGGCTGTGGAAGGTGGCGAGGACCAGGTACTGGGTGTGCAGCTTCTGGGCCTCGTTGACCCAGTAGTCCGGGGTCCAGCCGCCGCTCGTGACATCGTTCTCCCAGGCGGTGCAGCTGGTGTGGGCGGGGGCGGTGCGCAGGCCCCAGTGGAGGAAGAGGCCGCCGACGGAGTTGCGGAGGAAGTCCTGGCGGGGGTTGTCCAGGTCGAGCGGCTTCGCGGCCGCCGTGCAGTCCTGGGTGCCGGAGACGCGCAGGGCGCCGCCGGAGGTGTTGTGACCGTCCGTCAGGCAGGCTCCGGTGACGTCCTGAAGGCCGATGTCGTACGGCGAGTCGCCACCCTGCTGCGCGGTGAACCGGGTGAGGCGGAGGTCGCTCGCCGCGTTGGCGATGAGCGCCGGTCGGCCGTCGTCCGACGCGAACTTCACGCTGCTGTCCGTGAACCGGACGTGGTCGGCGTTGTGCAGGTACCAGCCGTAGGCGGGCCGGGTGCCGATGGCCTTGGGGTTGTAGTCGTTCGGGTCGTTGCTGGGCACGCCCGTGGACATGGTGCCGTTGCCGCCGGGGACGGTGATGTCGACGTGGTTGAACGTGACCCCGCTGATGCGGTGGCCGCTCTCGCCCCACAGGGTCGGGCTGAAGGAGGGGCTGTTGCCGGTGGCGGTGATGTCGTCGTACGTGACGTCGCTGATCGATCCGACACCCGGGCTGTTCCCGCAGCGTTTCCTCGTCCCGATCTTCTCCATGATCGGCGAGTGGACGTTCGTCATCGTGATGTCGCGGTAGTGGACGTCGGAGATCTTCGCGCCGTCCATCGAGACCATGCCGAGGCCGGACTTGTCGGCGCCGTCGATGCGGATGTTCTCGAACTGGTAGTCCGAGAAGTCGCCGCAGGTCTCGGAGCCGAACATCAGGGCGTTGCAGCACTTGGCGCCGAGCGTCGAACCGCTCACGCGGACGTGCCCGTTGGGGAGCTTGGCGCCGAGCGCGTAGTCGCTCTTGAAGACCAGGGCGTCGTCGTTGGCGTGGATGGTGGCGTTGGTGATCGTGGCGTTCGTCGTGGAGATGACGTTCCAGCCGTCGCGGTCGCTCGCGGTGTCGATGGTCAGGTGGTCGGAGGTCACGTTGGTGCAGCCGTTGATCAGGGCCCCGAAGTGCCCTCCCCGGCGGAGTGTGAGGCCGTCGCCGATCCGGAGGCCGTCGCACCTGGTCAGCGAGATGATCTTGTCGGCCTCGCCGGTCTTCGGGTTGCCGGTGATGAGGTTGCCGGCGCCGTCGATGACTCCCTGGCCGACGAAGCCGATGTCGGTGAGCTTGTCGCCGTAGATCATCGCGTCGTGGAAGTGGCTGTGGCCGTAGTCCTGGTAGGCGTCGTACGGGTTGGACTCCGCCTTGTCGTAGGTGTCGGCGCTGGAGCCCTGGAGGGTGGCGCCCTTGTCGAGCTGGAGCGTCACATGGCTCTTCATGTGGAGGGTGTTCTTGGACTTGTAGGTGCCGGCGGTGAAGCGGACCGTGCCGCCGCCCGCCGCGTTCGCCGCCGTGACGGCCTTGTCGATGGCCGGGGAGTCGTTGGCGGAGCCGTCGCCCTTGGCGCCGTAGTCGCGTACGTCGAAGACGGCGGCGGGGTGGGGTGCGGCGGGCGGGGCGGCGAGGGCCGCCGGGTGGGAGAGTCCCAGCACGACGGCGAGGACGAAGAGGACGATCGCGGCAGCACGGTGCCGTGGAACGGTGGGGGGCTTCATATGACGGTTCCTCACACCAGTTGGTAGCCGCGGAGATTGGTGAGCAGGAGGTAGGTGTCCTGCAGGGAGCCCGAGGTGTCGCCCAGGGAGCGGTAGATGCCCCACTTCGGGCGGACCCGGTCGGCCAGGAAGGTGTCGACGCCGGTCTTGGAGGCGTCGATCACGGTCGAGCCGCCGGACTTGAGGATCCAGCGGACCGAGCCCGCAGAGCCGTTGCCGACCTTGATCTGGAAGTCGACGTCGGTCCAGTTGTCGTGCAGCGGGTCCAGGTCGGTGCGGCCGACCAGGATGTCGTCGATGGCGAGCCTGAGTTCGATGGTCTGCTTCCCGTTCACCCGCCGCAGGGACTGCACGACGATCGGCGAAGTGCCGCTGCCGGGCTGCTTCATCTGCATGATGTGCGTGAAGGTGGTGGTCGCCTTCAGCGAGCTCGGGATGTACATCGAGTAGGTGACCCGCCAGGTCTGGCCCTCGTTCCACTTGAGGTAGCTGCTGGAACCCGTGCGCAGGCCGGTGACCTCCTGGCGCTGGCGGTCGGTCGAGGTGTCGCGGTCGACCGTGTGCATGTTGAAGCGCCAGTTGTTGCCGGTGGCGTAGATGTGCGGATGCCCGGCGGGGTGGGAGTCGGCGCGGTCGTCCTCGACGGTCTCGAAGGCGCCGAGCCCGTCACTGCTCGCCGACGGCTGCCACTTGAGCTGCCAGGACGCCGCGTGCGCGGTGGTCGCGGGCAGGCCGACGGCCGCCGCCGTGGCACCGGCGAGCGCGGCGCCGAGAACCGCCCTTCTGGATGTCGTGCTCATGACACTGAATCTCCTCGCAGTTGCTCGTTCATGATCAGGAAGGCCCCGAGGCCATGGAGGTCGTTGGTGGCCCGGGTGCGGGCGACGTAGTACGCGTAGTCGCCGACGTTGGTGCCGACGGAGATGTCGGCGAGATCGGTGCGGCCGTCCGGGCCCACCGACAGCCTGGCGAGAACGCCCTGGTAGCCGTGGCGGGCGACGTCCGCGTAGTGCGGGTCGAGGTAGTGCTGCTGGGCGCCGCGCGAGAGGGCGTAGGTGAACATGCTGGAGCAGGAGGTCTCGGTCCAGTCGTCGCTCCGGCCGCCTTTGTCGATCACCTGGAACCAGCGCCCGGTCGCCGGGTCCTGGTACTTCTCCAGGGCCGCCGCCAACTTCTGGAAGATGGAAAGGAGTTGAGGGCGCCGTGACTGGTTCGCCGGGACCGCGTCCAGCACGTTCACGACTGCCATCGCGTACCAGCCGACGGCACGGCACCAGTGCTCGGGCGCGAGCCCGGTCGCCGGATCCGCCCAACTCGCCGTCTTCGACTCGTCGTAGGCGTGCTTGAGCAGGCCGTTCGCGACCTGGAGATGGCTGCCGTAGACGTAGAGCTGCTTGGCCGCCTCGTCGTCGGTGTACGCGCTGTCCCCGAACTCCTTGCCGTACTCGACGAGGAACGGGTTCACCATGTAGACGCCGTCCGCCCAGAGTTGGTGCGCGCGGCTGGAGTTGTCCGCGTGCCAGAAGCCGCCGTCGGCGGTGCGCGGGTAGGTGTCCAGGCGGTCGCGGATCTTCTTCGCCGCCTTGCGGTAGCGGTCCTGGCCGGTCTCGTGGTGCAGGATCACCAGGAGGCGGCCGGCCTGCATGCTGTCCAGGCTGTTGAAGGACTGGTCGATGGATCCGTCGCTCTTCACGAACCGGTCGACGTAGCTCTTGACGTAGGTGAGGTAGCGGGGGTCGTGGGTGCGCTTGTAGGTGAGGTACTGGCCGTAGAGGTAGAGGCCGACGGGGTAGGACCAGCCGCCGATGGTGGCCGGGGTGTAGCGGGCCATGATGGAGTCGACGACCGCGGTGGACCAGTCGGGGGCGGCGGCCGGTCTGGTCGCTCCGGCGGCCGGGGTGTCGGCGACGGCGGGCGGGGGTACGGCCGCGGGGAGCGCGGCCAGGGCGACGGTGGCGAGGGCGACAGCCGCGACGGCGGCTCGCAGGCGTTTCATGGTCCTCCTTCTCCTGACCGACCGACCAGTCGGATGGGGTTCGAGCAAGATCCGCGGCGCAGTGGACGCGGTGTCGCCCGGCTCGGTCCGCCCCAGTGCGTGCGCCGACTGAAGGGGTGCCGGTCGTAGGGGTGCCGGTCGTAGGGGCGCCGGTCACAGGGGTGTTCGGCGGTGACGGTCACGGGGTGGGTCAGCGGTCGCCCAGTGTGTATCCGGTCACTTCCAGGGCGGTCTCCACAACCTGGCGACCAGGGCCTTGCCAGACCTTTTCATCCGATGTCTGCAGAACGGTGGTTTCCGGTAGACAGCCCTCGGGGGTCGTCTCGTTCATGGGCGCGTACCTGCTTTCCTGAGGTTGGGGGGTCTCAGAGCGCAGAACAGGGAGTCACGTTCACAGGGATCCGCTGGAAAACCCACAGAATGGTTCACATCCCTGTACCGGGTTCAGCGATACGTCCGACGGTGCGAACCAGAGTCCCGGCAGAAGCAGGCCGCGGTCAATGGTCCGGACCCATGCCGTGGGATGCGTTTCCGGCCAATCTCCGCCGCCGATGCCTGACCCGTCGGTCAGTTCCGGCGGATTCCCCGGTCAGGAATGCATCTCGCCTCGTGATCGTTGACGATGGGAGTACCACCTGTCGACAACCTAAGGATCGAGAGCTCGTGAGCAGCAAGGTCCCCCCGAAAATCCTCAACAACGGCGTCGAGATGCCCCAGCTGGGCTTCGGCGTGTGGCAGGTGCCGGACGACGAGGCCGAGCAGGCCGTCGCCACGGCGCTCGAGGCCGGGTACCGCAGCATCGACACAGCGGCGATCTACGGCAACGAAGAGGGCACCGGCAAGGCCATCGCCGCCTCCGGTGTGGCCCGCGAGGACATCTTCGTCACCACCAAGCTCTGGAACGCCGATCAGGGATACGACGCCACGCTGCGCGCCTTCGACGCGTCGCTGGCGAAGCTCGGTCTGGACTACCTGGACCTGTACCTCATCCACTGGCCGCTGCCGGCCCGGGGCAAGTACATCGACTCGTACAAGGCGTTCGAGAAGCTCTACGCCGACGGCCGGGTCAAGGCGATCGGTGTCTCCAACTTCCTTCCGGAGCACCTGGAGCGGCTGATCGCGGAGACGTCGGCCATCCCGGCCGTCAACCAGATCGAGCTGCACCCGCATCTGCAGCAGCGCGTGGCGCGGGAGTTGCACGACGAGCAGGGCATCGCCACCGAGGCCTGGTCGCCGCTGGGCCAGGGCAAGGGGCTGCTGGAGGTGCCGGCGATCGTGGCGATCGCCCAGAAGCACAACCGCACGCCGGCCCAGGTCGTGCTGCGCTGGCACATCCAGCTCGGCAACGTCGTGATCCCGAAGTCCGTGACGCCGTCCCGGATCAAGGAGAACATCGAGGTGTTCGACTTCAGCCTGGACACCGAGGACCTCGCGGCGATCAGCGCGCTCAACGAGGACCGGCGCATCGGCCCGGACCCGGCCACCTTCGACATCGGCTGAACCGGCACCCGCCGGGCGGCAGCCCGGTTCGCGAACGGCCGTCCCGTCGTGCGTACGACAGGACGGCCGTCGGCGTTCCCGGACCCCGCACTCCGCATCCCCGCCTTCCCCGTGCGGGGATGCCGGCTCCCCGTGCGGGGCACGTCAGCCGGGGTGCACATCGGCGTGGAGGACCTCGAACTCCTCCAGACCGACCACGGTCACATGCGCCTTGGCCGCGTCCTGGCGGCGGGCGGCGGCCTGGCCGGCCCTGGAGGCGGCCATCGAGGCGCGGTCGACGAAGAGCGAACCGGCCATGCCCCGGCCGCGCTCCCGGTCGACGAACACGGCACACCGCGCGAACCCGGGCAGCGTCTCCAGCCGGGGTATCGCCGAGGATCGGAACGTCTCGGCGAACAGGTCCGCGTCGATCGGATCGAACTCCACCCTGGTGATCCGCAGACCACCGCCCACCCTCGGCAACTGCGCCGAGTGGAAGACGGCCACCTCGTAGTTCTCGACCGCGACGGTGCCCGCGAACGGCTCCAGCATCGGCCCGCGCCGCTCGCGCATCACCTGGTCGCTGTTGCGCCGGGCCTCCTCGGAGCCCCACCAGCTCACCGCGAGCAGTTTGCCCAGCTCCCGGTCGACGAAGACGCACGCGCCCCGGTACTCGGGACGTTCCTCCAGCAGACTGCGTCCCTCGCTGTTCAGCGCCCTGACGGCGGCTTCGATCCGCGCCGGGTCACCGGTGACGTAGACCGTGCGTACATACATGACCCCTCGCCTCCCAGGAGCCATCGGAGCCACCGCTCAACCCCCGCACGGCTCCTGCATAAATGTTCGGAATGTCCTGCCCCACCAGTTTCCCCCTGTGCTCATATCGTCGCAATGCGCAATAAATAACCTACTTCTCATCCAAGGGTTGACGCGGACATGCAGTCGGGTCCACCTTGTACGGCACCCGGTCAGGAAACTTTCCTAACAGAAGGGGACCCCCCACAGTGCGCATCCGAACACTGACCCTTGCCGCGGCCTCCGGGGCCGCACTGCTGGCCGCCGGAGTACTCCCCGCGAACGCGTCCGGCGCCACCGTTCCCAAGTCCGCCCAGGAGGGCTCGGTCAGCGCGGCGAGCCTGCTCGCCAAGGTGACGTCCTGCTCCCAGATCTCGAACGGCAAGTACAAGACCGACGACGAGACCTCGGCCACGATCCCCGTGTGCGGCAAGAACGGCGCGGTGTTCTGGAAGGCCGACATGGACATCGACTGTGACGGCCAGCGGACCACCAACTGCAACGAGGACCGCGACCCCTGGTACCAGGACGACACCGCGTTCCACCAGTCCGACGGCAAGCCGCTGAAGGCCGAGTCGCTGCCCTACATCGTGGTGCCCAGCTCCAGCAGCATCTGGAACTACTCCAGCGCCGGCATCAAGGGCGGCGGAGTGGTGGCCGTGATCTACAACAACAAGGTCGAGTACGCGGTGGTCGGTGACACCGGCCCCACGAAGATCATCGGCGAGGCCTCGTACGCCACCGCCAAGGCCCTCGGTATCGACCCCGACCCGGCGACCGGCGGCGCCGACTCGGGCGTGACCTACATCCTGTTCAAGAACTCCAAGGTGTCCCCCATAGAGAGCCACAGCGCGGCGGTGTCCCTCGGCGACCAGCTGGCGAAGCAGTTCCTCGCCGACAACTGACCGAGGCCGTTCCCCGCCGGCGTCCGGTCCCGGGGATGGCGGGCGGCCCGGTACCGATGCGGTACCGGGCCGTCGCGGCAGATCAGTTGGGCTGCCCGAGCGGCCGTACGACGACGGTGTTGACGTCGACGCCGGCCGGCTGCCGGATCGCCCAGACCACCGAGTCGGCGATCTGGTCGGCGGTCAGCAGGCGGCCGGGCGGCAGGCTGCCGTTGCCGTCCCAGAACGGGGTCTCCACCCGGCCCGGCGCGACCAGGGTGACGCCGATGCCGAACTCGGTGACCTGGCGGCGGGTGTTCTCCGCGAGCCCGGTGACCGCCCACTTGGTGGCCCCGTACAGGTTGCCGGGCGTGTTCACGAACCCGGCGACACTGCCGACCAGGACGATCCGGCCCCGGCTCTCCTTCAGGGCGTCGACCGAGGCGCGGATCAGCAGCGCGGGGCCGAGCACATTGGTGAGGACCATCTCGGCCCACCCCGCCGGGTCACCCTCGGCGACGGTGTCGTGGGTGGCGAACCCGGCGTTGGCGACGACGGTGTCCAGACGGCCGTACGCCTTGAGTGTGCTGTCGACCGCGGACCTGACGTCCTCGTACTCGGCGGCGTCACCGACGATCGTCAACAGGCCGTCCGGCTCGCCGAGTTCCTCGGCGAAGGCACGCAGCCGCGCCGCACCGCGCCCGGTGACGGCCACCCGGTGCCCGGCGTCCAGCAGTTGGCGTGCGACGGCGGCGCCGATGCCGCTGCCGCCGCCGGTGATGAGCGCGACCGGAGAGTCGCTCATGATGTCCCCCTGGTGTCCGGTGATCGATGAACCGTCGGAGTCCATCACTTCGAGCGCTCTCGATGTCAAGGGCCGGACCGGCGCTATACGGGCCGTACCGCCGTGTGGACCGTCCGGGCGCCGAGGACGAACAGGTCGGACCTGCGGTGCAGGCTCGCCGGGTCGGCCGGGTCGAGAAGGCGGTCCAGGATGGCGCGGTCCTCGGCGTCGAGTCCCTCGCCGACCGTGTCGCGCAGCCGGGAGAAGATCTCGACGGCGTAGGTACGGGCCGGCTCGGAGGCCGGGGCGGGCAGGTCGATGAGGAAGCTGCGGCTGCGGGTGTACTTGAGCCCGGCGGCCGCCAGCAGCGCCGGCCAGTCCTCGGCCTCGGTGACCGAGTCGGGCAGTTCGGTGCGCATCCGCTCGAACCACTCCTCCAGCATCGCGTCCAGCCGCGCCTGGAGGCCGGGCCTGCCGATGCCGATGTCACGGGGCAGGAAACGGCTGGGCAGGCCGCCTTCGAGGATGGCCAGGGTGCCCCCGGGGGCCAGCCGCTCGGCGAAGGCGGTGAGCGCGGCCCGCTGGTCACCGAGGTGGTGCAGGCTGTGCCCGGCCCACAGGAGATCCGCCGGGTAGTCCAACTGGTCCAGCACGCCCGGGAGTTCACCAGCGAGAACACCGAAGCGGTCGCCCACGCCCTGCCGCTCGGCGCGGGCCCTGGCCCGGTCGAGGAGCGGTTCGCTGCCGTCCACGGCGAGCACCCGCGCATCGGGGAAGGCCTCGGCGAACAGGCACGACACCACCCCGGGCCCGCTGCCCAGGTCGACGATCAGTCCCGGCTCGGTGACCTCCTTGCCGAGCCAGCCCAGGACGTTCTCGTAGAGGGGCGCGAAGAGCTCCGCCTGCGACTCCAGGTGCCCGGCCATCTCGCCCCAGTCGATGTCCGTGTGGGAGTGCGAGTGTGTGTGCTCGCGCTTGTGCTGGTGATCGTGCTGGTGATCGTGCGCCATGGGAGCAGCCTCTCGTCCGGGTGCCGTCAGCGTGCTCCGGCACACCGCCCGGAGGCCAGCCGTGTTGCCGGTGCGGCAAAAAACCTGATGCGTACGGCAAGGCGGCCGGGCCACGATGACCGGATGGACGACGAGCTGGTGGAACGCTTCCTGACCGACGGCTTCGTGAAGATCGAGGGCGCGGTCCCGCCGCGGGTCGCCGAGGACTGCGCCCGGCTGCTGTGGCGGGAGACGGGGTACGACCCGGACGACCCCGGCAGCTGGCAGGACCCGGTGGTGTGGGTGGCCGGCATGACGCAGGGCCCGTTCGCGGCGGCCGCCAACTCCCCTGAGCTGCATCGGGCGTTCGATCTGCTGGTGGGCGAGGGCCGCTGGGTGCCACGGTATTCGCTGGGGAGTTTTCCGCTGCGGTTCCCGCACCCGGAGGAGCCGGACGACGCCGGCTGGCACATAGAAGGCAGCTACCTCCCGGACGGCGTCGAGACCCGCTGGTACCACACGAACCTGCGCTCCCGGGACC
Organism: Streptomyces sp. NPDC101234; assembly: GCF_044767525.1. Classification (NCBI taxonomy): domain Bacteria; kingdom Bacillati; phylum Actinomycetota; class Actinomycetes; order Kitasatosporales; family Streptomycetaceae; genus Streptomyces; species Streptomyces sp. NPDC101234. The sequence goes on from NZ_JBIWOA010000026.1 coordinate 167,722, forward strand.
GCGCGCTGCTGATGCTGTTCCTCTTCTCCGAGGTGACCGAGCAGGACGCGCCCACCCGTATCCGCGTCGGCTCGCACCTCGACATCCCGGCGGTGCTGGAGCCGTACGGCGAGGAAGGCGTGTCGATGCTGGAGATCGCCCCGGAGGTCGTCGAGGCCTCCGCACACCGCCCGCTCGCGTACGCCACCGGCCGCCCGGGTGACGTCTACCTCTGCCACCCCTTCCTGGTACACGCGGCCCAGCCGCACCACGGCACCCGCCCCCGCTTCCTGGCCCAGCCACCACTGATGCCGGCCGCCCCCTACGAACTGGAGCGGCCGGACGGAGACTACTCACCGGTGGAGATTGCGATCCGCCGGGGCCTTCCCCGCGCCCTGTAGGGGCGCTGGGGGCACCCCCGGCCGAAGGCTGGGGGAGGAACTGCGCGACCAGCCACACACAGCCCGCAGCTCCCCACCCACCCGCTATGACAGCGGCGGATACGCGTTGGCCATCAGCTGCTGAAACTGCGCGGAGAACCAGTGCCCGGACAACGGCGCGTTCGGCAAGGCACCGGACATGTTGTTCCCGTTACGGGCGTTCCCCGTGTACGTCGGGTCGCACATCTGGTCGAATCCCTTGCCCTCGTCGTTCGGGATGGCCGAGCTGGAGCCGTCGGACTCACCCGGCGGCTTCATCCACACATACGCGTCGATCCCGGCGGCCGGACTGGCCTGCGGGCGCTCGCCGAGGCCGGCTCCGGCCTGGTTGCACCAGTTGCCGACGTGGATCCGGCGGTCGTAACGCCCGCCGTCGACATACGCGTCCACGCTGGTCGTCGGGCCGGGGCCGGCCGGCCTCGCGCTGCCGCCCCAGCCGTTGCGGGAGGTGTCGATCAGCATGCCGATACCTGAGTTGAAGCCGACCGAGACCAGTTCCGTGCGGAACGCCTGGGCGAACGACAGCTCGTCGACGTAGCGGTTCCAGTCGACCCACTTGGACTGGCGGACGGAGGTGCCGTTCACCGAGTCGTTGATGGTGAAGTTGTTCTCCTTCAGGGCGCTGTAGTTGGCCGTGTTGGTGATGAAGCCCTGGACGTCGTCGACGGTCGCGCCCTCGCTGGTGGCCGCCTGCTTGAACAGGTTGGCCGCCGGGGCGAAGTTGTCGTCCCAGCCGAGCCAGCCGTGGTGGCCGGCGTCCAGGTAGTTGTAGACGTTCGGGATCGCGCCGAGCTTGGCCAGCGCGTAGCCGACGCCCTTCACGTAGTTGCCGTTGGCGAGCATGGTGTTGCAGTTGGCGGTGGCGGTGGCCCGGCTGCCCGTGTTGGTGACGAGGTTGGGCAGCGAGTCGATCTCGATGGTGGTGACGATCCGCAGCGAGGCGTACTTGGAGTCGGAGAGGATCGCCGCGATCGGGTCGATGAAGCCGGACTTGTACTTGTCGATCTCCGTCGGGCCGAGTTCGCCGTTGGACGCGAGGGCCGCGCAGTCACGTCCGGGCAGGTCGTAGATGACCAGCTGGACGACCTCCTCGCCGCTGCCCTTCTGCGCCAGCGCCGCGTCCAAGTGGTCGCGCAGTCCCATACCGCCATTGACGCCGTTGATCGCGGCGATGCGGTCGAGCCAGACGCCGGTGGGCTGGTTGGAGATCCGGCTGCCGCCGGTCTCGGCGGCGGCCTTCGCGGACCACTCCGGGTTCACGTACACCTTGGCGCCGGAGTACGGGTTGTCGACGCGGGTGCCGGTACCGCCGCCGCCCCCGCCGGAACCTCCACCACTACTCCCGTCGTCGACATTGCAGGTGACGCCGTCGAGGGTGAAGGCGGTCGGGATCGCGTTGGTGCCGCTGTACGTCCCGTTGAACCCGAAGCTGACCGAACCGCCGGTGGCCAGCGTGCCGTTGTAGGTCTCGTTGTTCGCGGTGACGGCGGTGCCGCTCTGGGTCAGCTTGGTGTTCCAGTAGCTGCTCACCGTCTGGTTCCCGGCGTACGACCACTTCACCGACCAACTCGACTTTGCCGCCGAGTTGTTGGTGACGGTGACGGCGGCGGTGAAGCCGGAGCCCCAGTCGTTCTGGATCTTGTAGTCGACTGTGCAGGGAATCGCGGAGATCGCCGCCTGGGAGGAGGGGGTCACGGCGACCGCCGGACCCGAGACCCCGGCGACGAGCGCCAGGGCGGCGAGTACCGCTGTTCTGGTACGACTCATGAGTGCGGGTTTCCTTCTTCCTCGGTGGAACTTCTTCGGTGGACGTGCTCAGGGGTTGATGGTCTGGAGGTGGTCGCGCAGCCCGACGCCGTACGCCGTGGGCGTACCGCTGTAGTCGGAGATCAGGGACGGGCCGGAGGAGCAGTCCCAGGTGTTCCAGGTCCAGCCCAGGTAGGAGAGGCCTCGGTCGTCGAACCACTTCATGACCTGGTCGACGAACGCGTGCGAGCAGGTGTTCTCACCGATCTCCCCGGCGACCAGCGGCACCTGGGCCGCGACCGGGGCGAGGCTGGAGTTCCAGCAGCTCTCACTCGCGCAGGTGTTGAAGTTGTAGACGTGGTACGAGGCGACGAGATTGCCGGCCGGGTCGGTGGGCCTGTACGTCAGCCACTGGCTGAGGTCGTTGGAGTACGCGAGCCCGCCGATCATGATGACGTTCTTGGCGCCGGCGGCCCGGATGCTGTCCACCAGGTCCTGCATACCGGCGACCTGGTAGCCGATCCCGGAGCAGGTGCCGCCGTCCCGCCAGCACTCCCAGGCCTGGGTGGTGGTGGCGGTCGCCCGGTCCGGGTAGGGCTCGTTGAACAGGTCGAACACGGCGGCCGGGTCGTCCTTGAAGGTGCCGGCCACCGAGGACCAGAAGGACGGGGTGTACTGGGCGTCGGGCATCGGCTTCTGGCAGGTGGCGTGCACGTCGGAGCAGCCCGCCGAGTTGCCGGTGTACTGGCCGTAGGTCCAGTGCAGGTCGAGGATCGGCGTCAGGCCGAACGACTCGACGCGGGACACCAGCTCCTTGACCGCGTTGATGTAATTGGCACCTCCGTACTCGGACTTGACGTTGGACAGACCGAGCCAGCACTCCTCGTTGAGGGGGATGCGGACGGCGTTGGCCTTCCAGTCGGCGATCGCCTTGATGGCGGCGTCGTCGACCGGGCCGTCCCAGATGCCGTAGCCCTGGACGCACATGAACTCGCCGCCGGAACGGTTCACACCGAGCAGGCGGTGGGCCGTGCCGTCGGCGGCCACGAGCTTGGCGCCGGACACGTGCAGGGCCGGTGCCGTCCCGGTGGCGGGTGGTTCGGTCGGCGTCGGGGTCGGAGTGGGCTCCGTGTCGACGTTGCAGGTCGTGCCGTTGAGCTTGAAGGTCGTCGGCACGGTGTTGCTCCCCGACCAGGAGCCGAGGAATCCGGCACTGACGCTCGCGCCGGTGGCTAGGGAGCCGTTCCAGCTCTCGTTCACGGCGGTGACCGTCGTACCGGACTGGGACCACTTGGCGTTCCAGCCCTGGGTCACCTTCTGGCCGTTCGCAAAGTCGAAGCCGAGGCTCCAACTGCTCACGGCGGCCATGTTGTTGGTGATGGTCACGGAGCCCTGGAAGCCGGTGTCCCACTGGCTGGTGACCGTGTATTCGACCGTGCACGCGGGTGTGGCGCCGGACGCCGACACCACCGGCACCAGCGCGGCCCCGACTAGGGCGACCGCACCGGTGACGGCTAAAAGAACTGAACGCGGGGGGTGTCGCATGAGCGACTCCTTGCAGCTCGGGCGCGTCGTGACCGACGCGTCGACTGAACGGAATCGCTCCCACTGGTGCGAAGGAAGGTAGCGCCAAGTGACAGCAAAGAACAGGGGAGTTGCTTGACTTTTCGGCGGGCGTATCCGTCGAATCTTTTCGACTCTTCAACCACCTTGACCGCCCCACCCCCCGTCTCCACTATGGGAGCGCTCCCACTGGTTCAAGCCTTGACTTCTTCCCCGAGCCGCAAGCGCAAGGAGGAACCAGCACATGCATCCCGCACATCCCGGAGGTCCCGTAAGGAGGCGCAGAGCCGTGCGGCGTTTGTGGACCGCCGTCGTCGCTGCCCTCGCCCTGCCGCTGTCGATGCTCGCCACCGGAACGACCCCCGCCCAGGCGGCGACGGTCCAGTGCAGCGTGGACTACAAGACCAACGACTGGGGCACCGGCTTCACCGCCGACCTCACCCTCACCAACCGCGGTACGGACGCGATCAACGGCTGGACGCTGACGTACGCGTACACGGGCAACCAGAAGCTGTCCAACGGCTGGAACGGCACCTGGTCCCAGTCCGGCAGCTCGATCACCGTGCAGAACGCGTCGTACAACGGCACGATCGCGGCCGGTGCGGCGGTGTCGACGGGCGCCCAGTTCTCGTACACCGGCAGCAACGCGGCGCCGACGAGCTTCGCGGTCAACGGTACGACCTGCGCCGGCGCGCACCAGCCGCCGGTGACCGTGCTGACCAGCCCGGCCGCGGGCGCGGTGTACACGCAGGGCGACGCGATCCCGCTGGCGGCGACCGCGGCGGCGGCCGACGGCGCGACGATCAGCAAGGTGGAGTTCTACGACGACACCACACTGCTGGGGACGGACACCTCGTCGCCGTACTCGCTCTCGGTCTCAAGTTTGACCGTGGGCAGTCATTCCCTGGTGGCGAAGGCGTACGACAGCCTGGGCGCGTCCGCGTCGTCCACGCCGGTCGGCGTCACGGTCGCCTCGGGTCCCGCGGTGGTCGCCTCGCCCACCCAGCTGGGCATCGAGCAGGGCGCGACCGGCAGCTTCGGGGTGAGCCTGTCGAAGCAGCCGAGCGCCAGTGTGACGGTGGCCGTGGCCCGTACGGGCGGTAATACCGGACTGTCGGTGAGCGCCGGTGCGTCGTTGACGTTCACACCGTCCAACTGGAGCACCGCGCAGAACGTGAGCGTGGCCGCGGACTCCTCCGGCACGGGCACCGCGACCTTCACCGCGTCCGCGACCGGTTACACCAGCGCGGCGGTGACCGTCACGGAGCTCACCGCGTCGAAGGCGTACGACGCCCGCTTCCTGGACCTCTACGGGAAGATCACCGACCCGGCGAACGGCTATTTCTCCCCCGAGGGCATCCCCTACCACTCGGTCGAGACGCTGATCGTCGAGGCCCCGGACCAGGGCCACGAGACAACGTCGGAGGCATACAGCTACCTTCTCTGGCTGCAGGCCATGTACGGCAAGGTCACCGGTGACTGGTCCAAGTTCAACGGTGCGTGGGCCCTCATGGAGAAGTACATGATCCCGACCCACGCCGACCAGCCGACCAACTCCTTCTACAACGCGGCCAAACCGGCCACGTACGCACCGGAGTTGGACACGCCGAACGAGTACCCGGCGAAGCTGGACACGTCGGTGCCGGTGGGATCGGATCCCATCGCCGCCGAACTGAAGTCCGCGTACGGTACGGACGACGTGTACGGCATGCACTGGCTGGAGGACGTCGACAACGTCTACGGCTACGGTGACACGCCGGGCGGCGGCTGCGAGGCGGGGCCGACGGCCGACGGCCCGTCGTTCATCAACACCTTCCAGCGCGGTGCGCAGGAGTCGGTGTGGGAGACGGTTCCGCAGCCGACCTGCGACGCCTTCAAGTACGGCGGCACCAACGGGTACCTGGACCTGTTCACCGGTGACTCGTCCTACGCCAAGCAGTGGAAGTACACGGACGCCCCGGACGCCGACGCGCGTGCGGTGCAGGCCGCGTACTGGGCGGACGTGTGGGCGAAGGAGCAGGGCAAGGGCAGCGACGTCTCCGCCACCGTGGGCAAGGCGGCGAAGATGGGCGACTATCTGCGCTACGCCATGTACGACAAGTACTTCAAGAAGATCGGCAACTGTGTGGGTCCGTCGACCTGTGCGGCCGGCACCGGCAAGGACGCCTCGCACTATCTGCTCTCCTGGTACTACGCGTGGGGCGGCGCGACCGACACCAGCGCGGGCTGGGCGTGGCGGATCGGGTCGAGCCATGTCCACGGGGGCTACCAGAATCCGCTCGCCGCGTACGCGCTGAGCTCGTACGCCGATCTGAAGCCCAAGTCGGCGACGGGTGCCACCGATTGGGGCACGTCCCTGACCCGGCAGCTGGAGTTCTACCGCTGGCTGCAGTCGTCGGAGGGTGCCATCGCCGGTGGCGCGACCAACAGTTGGCAGGGGCGGTACGCGAGCCCGCCGTCGGGGACGTCGACGTTCTACGGCATGGCCTACGACTGGGAGCCGGTGTACCACGACCCGCCGTCCAACCAGTGGTTCGGGTTCCAGGCCTGGTCGATGGAGCGGGTCGCCGAGTACTACCAGCAGACCGGGAATGCCACGGCGAAGACCATCCTCGACAAGTGGGTGGCGTGGGCGCTGTCCAAGACCACGATCAACCCGGACGGCACGTACCAGATCCCGTCGACGCTGCAGTGGTCGGGCCAGCCCGACACCTGGAACGCGTCGAGTCCCGGCTCCAACAGCGGACTTCACGTCACGGTCTCCGACCACACCGACGACGTGGGCGTGGCGGCCGCGTACGCCAAGACGTTGACGTACTACGCCGCCAAGTCCGGTGACGCGACGGCGAAGTCGACGGCCAAGGCGCTGCTCGACGGCATGTGGGACCACTACCAGGACAGCCTGGGGATCGCGGTGCCGGAGACACGGACCGACTACAGCCGGTTCGGGGACGCCGTGTACGTCCCGAGCGGGTGGAGCGGGACGATGCCGAACGGGGACGCGGTCAACTCGTCGTCGACGTTCGCCTCGTTGCGGAGCTTCTACAAGAACGACCCCGCGTGGTCGAAGATCCAGAGCTATCTGGCGGGCGGGGCCGCGCCTGTCTTCACGTATCACCGGTTCTGGGCCCAGGCGGACATCGCCTTGGCCATGGGTTCGTACGCGGAGCTTCTCGAATAGCCCCCGCCGGGCGCTCCGCGGGGTGGGCCGTGTGTCGGCTGCGGGTCCGTTTCGGCTGGTCGCGCAGTTCCCCGCGCCCCTTTGGGGCGCGGTGGGCACCGCTTCTTCCCAGGAGCCGTCCGAAAGAGCTCTGCGTGCGTGGCTCCGCCACCTGACGGCGGGGCCAACCGGCCGGGCGATCCCCACCCGCACAGGGGGTCGCCCGGCATCTCCCACACCCGGAAGAAAGCGCTTGCCCTCCCCAGAAGGGAACCCCCCGTGCGAAGAACTCGCATCCTCACCGCCGTTCTCGCCCTCGCGGCCGGGCTGCTCGCCGGTACCCCGCCCGCGCTGGCCACCACCACTCGGCAGGTGGCGCTCGCCGCCGACAGCTACACCTGGCACAACGCCCGGATCGACGGCGGTGGTTTTGTCCCCGGGATCGTCTTCAACCGTTCCGAGAAGAACCTCGCCTACGCCCGTACCGACATCGGCGGCGCCTACCGCTGGTCGGAGTCGACCAAGACCTGGACGCCGTTGCTGGACTCGGTCGGCTGGAGCGAGTGGGGGCACACCGGGGTCGTCAGCCTGGCCTCCGACTCGGTCGATCCGGACAAGGTGTACGCGGCCGTCGGGACGTACACCAACAGCTGGGACCCGACCGACGGTGCCGTGCTGCGCTCCTCCGACCGGGGTACCAGCTGGCAGAAGACCGATCTGCCGTTCAAGCTGGGCGGCAACATGCCCGGCCGGGGCATGGGCGAGCGGCTGGCGATCGACCCGAACAAGGACAGCGTGCTGTATCTGGGCGCGCCCAGCGGCAAGGGGCTGTGGCGGTCGACGGACTCAGGGGTGACCTGGTCGCAGGTGACCAATTTCCCGAACGTCGGCAACTACGTGCAGGATGCGACCGACACCACCGGCTACGCCTCGGACAACCAGGGCATCGTATGGGTCACCTTCGACGAGTCGACCGGTACGTCCGGTTCGGCGACGAAGACGATCTACGTCGGGGTCGCCGACAAGGACAACGCGGTGTACCGCTCGACGGACGCGGGCGCGACCTGGACCCGGCTGGCCGGCCAGCCGACCGGCTACCTGGCCCACAAGGGCGTGCTGGACGCGAAGAACGGCTTTCTCTATCTCGCCTACAGCGACAAGGGCGGGCCGTACGACGGCGGCAAGGGCCAGCTGTGGCGGTACGCGACCGCGACCGGTACCTGGACGAACATCAGCCCGGTGACGGAGGCCGACACCTACTACGGGTTCAGCGGTCTGACGGTCGACCGGCAGCACCCCGGCACCGTCATGGCCACCGCCTACAGCTCCTGGTGGCCGGACACCCAGATCTTCCGCTCCACGGACAGCGGGGCGACCTGGACGAAGGCGTGGGACTACACGTCGTACCCCAACCGCTCGAACCGCTACACGATCGACGTGTCGTCGTCGCCGTGGCTGACGTTCGGCGCGAACCCTTCCCTGCCCGAACAGAGCCCGAAACTGGGGTGGATGACGGAGGCGCTGGAGATCGACCCGTTCGACTCGGACCGGATGATGTACGGGACGGGCGCGACGCTGTACGGGACGGCGGATCTGACCAAGTGGGACAGCGGCGGCCAGTTCACCGTCAGGCCCATGGTGCAGGGTCTCGAGGAGACCTCGGTCAACGACCTGGCCGCTCCCCCGTCCGGCGGTGCCCAGCTCTTCAGCGCGCTGGGTGACATCGGCGGCTTCCGGCACACGGACCTCACCAAGGTCCCGTCGATGATGTACACGTCCCCGACCTTCTCGACCACCACGAGCCTGGACTTCGCGGAGTCGAACCCCAACATCGTCGTGCGGGTGGGCAATCTGGACTCCGGACCCCACATCGCCTTCTCGACGGACAACGGGGCCGACTGGTTCGGCGGAACGGATCCTTCGGGGGCGAGCGGCGGCGGTACCGTCGCGGCCGCGGCCGACGGAAGCCGGTTCGTGTGGAGTCCGGCGGGCACCGGTGTGCAGTACACGACCGGCTTCGGGTCGTCCTGGTCCGCGTCGAGCGGCATCCCGTCCGGGGCCGTCGTCGAGTCGGACCGGGTGGATCCGAAGACCTTCTACGGCTTCAAGTCCGGGAAGTTCTATGTGAGTACGGACGGCGGCGCGACCTTCTCGGCGTCCGCGGCGACCGGACTGCCGAGCGGAGACAGCGTGCGGTTCAAGGCGCTGCCCGGGACGAAGGGCGATGTGTGGCTGGCGGGCGGTTCGACGGACGGTGCGTACGGTCTGTGGCACTCGACCGACGGCGGCGCGGCCTTCGCCAAGCTCTCCGACGTCGACCAGGCCGACACCGTCGGTTTCGGCAAGGCGGCGACCGGTGCCTCGTACCAGACCCTGTACACCAGCGCGAAGATCGGCGGGGTGCGCGGCATCTTCCGTTCCACGGACGAGGGTGCGAGCTGGACACGTATCAACGACGACGCCCACCAGTGGGGTTGGACCGGGGCGGCCATCACGGGTGACCCGCGGGTCTACGGCCGGGTGTACGTCTCGACCAACGGCCGGGGTGTGGTCTACGGCGACACCTCCGACAGCGGCGGAGACGGAGGGGGCGGCACCGATCCCACGCCCTCCGGTGCCTGCACGGTCACCTACCGGATCAGCAACCAGTGGACGGGCGGCTTCCAGGCGGACGTCCAGCTGACCAACACCGGCTCCACGGCCTGGAGCGGCTGGTCGCTGGGCTGGTCCTTCCCGAACGGGCAGACGGTCGGCCAGCTCTGGAACGCCGACTGGACCCAGTCCGGTGCGGCGGTGACCGCCAGGAACGTCAGCTGGAACGGGACGGTCGCGGCCGGATCCTCGGTGTCCTTCGGCTTCACGGGCACCTGGAGCGGGGCGAACGACAGACCTTCGTCCTTCGCGCTGGGCGACCAGACCTGTACGGTCGCCTGACCGACGGGGGCGCGTGCCGCACCGGGCACGCGCCCTCTTCCCGGATGTCTAGGGCCGGGTCACCGGCACCTGCCACTCCAGCGTCGTACCGCCGTCCCCGGGGCAGTCCCACTCCAGGCGGCCGCCCAGTTCCGCCGCCCGTTCCGCCATGTTGCGCAGTCCGCTGCGCCGCCCGTCGGGCGGGATGCCCACACCGTTGTCCCGTACCGTCAGGACCAGTTCGTGCCCGTCGGTCGCGAGGATCACCTCGGCGCGGTCGGCGTGGGCGTGCCGGGCGACATTGGTGAGGGCCTCGGCGAGGACGGCGACGGCGTGGTCGGCGATCTCCTTGGGCACGTCGGTGTCGAGGAGGCCTTCCATGCGCAGGCTCGGCGCGAAGCCCAGGACCGGTGCCGCCTCCCCGGCGGCACGTACGGCGCGGGCGCGCAGCCCGGTGCCGGCTCCGCCCTCGCGGGCTCGCAGCCCGAAGATCGTCGACCTGATGATCTTGATGGTCTCGTCCAGGTCGTCCACGGCCCGCAGCACCCGCTCGGACGCCTCGGTGTGCTCGATGAAACGGCCGGCGCTCTGCAGGGTCATGCCGGTGGCGAAGAGCCGCTGGATGGCCAGGTCGTGCAGGTCCCGGGCGATCCGGTCACGGTCCTGGAGGACCGCGATCTCCTGGGCGTCCCGGCGGCGCTGGGCCAGCTCCAGGGCGATCGCCGCCTGCGCCGCGAAACTCTGCAGCGTCTCCGTCTCCCGCTCGGAGAAGACCGTGCCGCCGCTCTCGCGCGCGAGCAGCAGCACACCCCGCACCCCGCTGTCCCCGGTGCCGATGGGGATGGCCACGGCGGGGCCGAGACCCTCGAAGCGAGGCGGTTCCGGGCAGATCTTCGGGTCGTGGGCGACGTCCTGGCTGGCGACGGGGGCACCGGCCGAGAAAGCGAGGCCCATCAGGGTGTTGTCCAGAGAGAGCACCAGGCCCCGGTGGGCGTCCGCGCCCGTGCCGACGGCGATCTCCACGCCGAGCGAACCGGTCTCCTCCAGCGGGATCGCGACGACGGCCAGGTCCGAGCCCGTGATGCCCCTGGCCCGCTCCGCGATCAGGGCCAGGGCCTCGGCGGGGTCACCACCCGACATCAGGGTGTGGGTGATCTCCGCGTTGGCCCGCAGCCAGCGTTCGCGCAGCCGGGACTCCTCGTACAGGCGGGCGTTGTCGATCGCCACGCCGGCCGCGACGGCGAGCGTCGACGTCACCGACACGTCCTCCTCGTCGAACTCGAGGCCGCCGCGTTTCTCGGTGAGGTACAGATTGCCGAACACCTGGTCGCGGACCCGGATCGGCACGCCGAGGAAGGTGTTCATGGGCGGGTGGTTCGCCGGGAAACCGTAGGAGGCGGAGTGCTCGGAGAGCTTCGCGATCCGCAGCGGCTCGGGGTGGCGGATCAGCTCGCCCAGGATGCCGTGCCCCTCCGGGTAGGGGCCGATCCGGGCGATCTCCTGCTCGGTGACCCCCACCGTGTGGAAGGCCGACAGCCGCCTTCCGTCGGGCCCGATCACACCGAGCGCCCCGTACTCGGCGTCGACCAGCACGGCCGCCGCCTCCACGATGCTGCGCAGGGCCTGCTCCAGATCGAGTTCCCGGCCGACCGAGAGGACCGCCTCCAGCAGGCTGTGCACCCGGTCGCGGGTGCCGCGGGCGGCGTCCAGGCGGGCCTGCAGCTCGTCCAGCAGCTCATCGAGCCTCAGCTGCGGCAACCGTAGGCGGGCCTCTTCGGGGCCTTCCACTGCGTCCTCCCGATCCTGTCGACTGGTGGAACCGGCAGGTCCGGTCATAGGCCACCGTAGTGCGCGACAGGGGTCCGGGGCATCCGGTTCGGCCAGGTCACCGAGGTCCGCTCAGTTCGCGTCCGGTGACGAGTTCGGGCTCGATGCGCACGAAGACCTCGTGCGGGACGGGCACCCAGGAGCGGGGGCCGTCCTGGACGAGCCGCCGGTGTTCGGCGGGGTCGCTCACCACGGTCGCGGCGCCGGTGACGACGACGCTCCAGCCGGACCGGCTGCCGGCGTCGACCTCGTCGGCCTCGAAGGCGACGACGGAGCCGTCGATGGCTCGGACCAGCTCCGAGGCCGCGGACGTCCGCAGGAGGACGGCGCCGTCGCCGTCCAGTCCGAAGTTGACCGGTAGCACGGCGGGCAGCGCGTGCCGGGTGTGGACGATACGGCCGACGGGTACCGTGCCGAGCCGGGTCAGGCACTCGCGCCGGTCGAGCTCTCGGAATCCGTCGTTGGCGTACATGGGTCGCCGCCTCGTCTTTCGGGTCGCGTACTACGTGGTTCTCATGCTCCGGTGGACGCCGGGGCCACGGCCAGGGGCCAAGGGTCCCGACCGATGCGACGAAGGGCCCGGCCCGGCGGGCGGGACGTACGGCGACCGGCCACGGTGTCGCGACCGGCGCCTGAGGTCGCGACCGGCGCGCGGTATCGGGACGGGCGCGCGGTCGGTGGCTTGTGCGCCCGGGCCGTTCGGGTCGCGGACGGGTGGGCCGAACGGCCCTTCCGCGCGGGGCACCGGCTGGGCTTGTCTGCTGTCATGGGCGACAACCACACGAGGTCGGTGACGTACCGCACGGCACGGACAGCCGACGGGACCACCGTCGTGACGCTGCGCGGAGAACTCGACATACTGGCGGTTCCGGCCCTCTCCGCGGCCCTGGACGCACTGACGGCCGATGCCGAGCCCGATCTCATATTCGACCTGCGTCCCGTGTCCTTCGTCGACTGCACCGGGCTCGGCATCCTGTGCCGGGCGCGCAACCGGGTCCGGGCACGGCACGGCCGACTGCGACTGGTCGTGCCCGGCGGGGCCGTCCTGCGGTTGTTCCGGCAGACGGGGCTGGCCGGTGCCTTCGAGTTCTGCGGACCGCTCGCCGCGGACTCCGCGGCCGTCTCCCTGCGGTGACCCGCCCCGCCGCCGGTCCGGGTCAGGAGTTCCAGGTCCAGTCGGCGACCTCGGGCAGGTCGGTGCCGTGCTCGCGGATCCAGGCCTGGTGGCGGGTGCGGGCGTCGGCCATCTGCTGACGTACGGCCGCGGCGCGTACGGCGAGACCGGGGACACGGTCGATGACGTCCATGACCAGG